>NZ_JBHVDH010000004.1:468421-486307 GCF_042802855.1 Streptomyces sp. NPDC057445
GGGGACCCCGCCACACCGAGAGGGCCAGGGCGGCCGTTTCCCGCTGGGGGTTGGACTCAGGGGCCCGCCGCCGTCGGGCTCTGGGACTGGTGCGGGGGGGGCCCCCCCGCGGGGCGGCCACCCCCCTTCACGTTCCGGTATGACTACCTGAGGTCGAACTCCCCGTCCCGTGCCCCCAGTACGAACGCACGCCACTCGGCTTCCGTGTACCGCAGCACGGTCTCCGGATCGAGCGACGACCGCATCGCCACCGCCCCGCCGGGCAGATGCGCGATCTCCACCCGCTCCTCGTCCGGGCTCGTCCCTGGCGCCCCTTGCCACTCGACGCCGGAGATGTCGAGCGCGTACAGCTCTTCCTTCTGACGTTCCTTGTCAGCTGCGTCGGTCATGGGCGCGGTCCCTTCCGGGTATGTCCGGGTATTGCTGTCGAGCGATGGATTCACCCTACTGGGCAGCTCCGTACGAGCGGGCGGTGATCACCGGTACCGGATCAGGTGAAAACGTGCGGCGGCCGGCTCGTTGAGATCGGTGAACGGCGACGCCGAGCTGTCCGCCATCCCGATACCCTGCTCGGACCGGAAGCCGGTGAGCACGAGCCCGGCCGACTCCCGACCCCTGCGGTCCGTCCGTCGCGCCCGGACAGGGCACGGGAACCCACCTCCATGGCCGGCAACTCGTCCGGCGACGAGAGCCGTTCGGAGTGCTCCGATGCCGAGACAACCGGACACCCGAGCCCGCCGAGCGCCGCCGGGAGCCAGGCCGCGTCACCGGGCCGCGGCGGCAGGCCGAGCGTTCCGTCGCCGGGCTCGGCGCCGTCGTTCCATGCGTCGAGCCAGGCCCAGGGGGAGAGTTGGGCAGGCAAACGGCTGGGCCGCGGCCTTCGGTACGACCACGGCGGCATCGAGCTTGCCGTGCCGCCGGTCGCCGGGTGCCGATGAACGCCTCCGTGCTGACGGCGAAGAGCCACCCGCGCTCCACCTCGTCGGCGGGTTCCGGGTCCACGAGCTGCACGGACTCCCGGTAGCCGGTCCTTCGCCTTCCCGACGGCCGTGGCGAAGTCGTCCGAAGCCGTCCGAAGTCGTCCGAAGCCGCCCGATACGGGTCGGGCGGCGGGGTCGGGCCCGTGGAAGTCCCGGGCCGGAACCGGGCGGGACGAGCTCCGCCGGCCCGGCCGTGTCCGGCCGGGCCGGCCCGCCTGTCATCCCGTCCAGGAACACCACCTGGCCGGCCTCGTTCTGCTGTTGTTCCTCCTACCGGTCCGGCAGCCATCCCAGCTGCACCAGCGGCGTCCCCCGCTTGCGCGACACGAACGTGCCGCGCCCCGGAGGCATCGGGCGGGCCCGGACATGGCCGAGGATGTCGCCCTCGCCCGGGTCGCCGGAGAGGATCACGCCCTGAGCGCCGAGCTCCTTCATGCGCTGCATGAACGGCTCGTAGAGCGCCCGCGAGGCCCCGGCCGCGCTCCGCGCGACGATGAAGCGGATACCGACGTCCCGTGCGAACGGCAGGTTCTCCACGAGCACCTGCAGCGGATTGCCGGAGTTCGTGGCGACCAGCTCGTAGTCGTCGATCAGGACGAAGAGCTGCGGCCCGTTCCACCAGCTCCGGTCGCGCAGCTGCTGCGGCGTGATGTCCGGCTTCGGGGCGCGCTTCGTCATCACCGTGTTGATCGCGTCCATGTGCATCTGCATGGCCGATGCCATCGGCGCGTACTCGAGCAGATGCGACGGAGCGACCGCCTCGAGCATCGTGCGCCGGTAGTCACCCACGACGATCCGCGCCTGCTCCGGGGTGTAGCGCTCGGAGAGCTGCTTGGCGATCAGCCGGAGCAGACCGGTCTTACCGGACTCGCTCTCACCGAAGACCATCAGGAACGGGTCGGACTCGAAGTCGACGAACACCGGCTCCAGATCGGTCTCGTCGATGCCGATCGCGATGCCCTGCTGCGGGAACTCGAAGCCCTTCGGCAACTGGTCCGCGCGCAGCATGCGCGGCAGCAGCCGGACGCCCGGAGCAGCCGCACCCGCCCAGCTTCCCTTCACCGCCTGCACGAACGCCGCAGTGCCGTCCGCCAGATCGACGGAGCTGCTCGAACCGTCGATCCGCGGCAGCGCACCCATGAAGTGCAACTTCTCGGGTACCTGGCCGCGGCCCGGCACTCCCGCGGGCACGTTCGCCGCGACCTTGCGGTCGAACTCGGAGTCCATCACGTCACCGAGGCGCAGCTCGAGCCTGCCCAGCATCTGGTCCTTGAGCGCCGCACGCACCTCCATGTAGCGCGCGGCGGTGATGACGACATGGATGCCGTAACCGAGACCGCGCGCCGCGATGTCCGCGACGACGGGCTCCAGCATCTCGTAGTCGCCCTTGAAGCCGCCCCAGCCGTCGATCACGAGGAAAACGTCGCCCCATGCCTCGCCGGGCAGTTCACCCGATGCCCGCTTGCGCCGGTAGGTGGCGATCGAGTCGATGCCGTGCGAGCGGAAGAACTCCTCGCGCCGGTTCAGCACGCCCGCGACCTCCGCGACCGTACGCCGTACCCGCTCGGGATCGAGCCGCGAGGCGACCCCGCCCACATGCGGCAGGTCCCCGAGCGAGGCGAGACCGCCACCTCCGAAGTCCAGTGCGTAGAACTGCACTTCGTGCGGGGTGTGGGTGAGCGCGAACGAGGAGATCAGCGTGCGCATCATCGTCGACTTGCCGGACTGCGGACCGCCGACGACCATCATGTGGCCCGCCGCGCCGGAGAAGTCGCGGTACAGCACCTCGCGACGCTGCTCGAAGGGCTTGTCGATCAGTCCGAGCGGGACGACCAGCCCGCCCGGGCGCGTGTACTCGGTCGCCGTCAGACCGCGGTCAGCGGTCTGCGCGAGCCCCGGCAGCAACTGGTCCAGGGGCGGTGCCTGGTCCAGCGGCGGCAGCCACACCTGGTGCGCGGGTACGCCCTGCCCCTCAAGCCGGCGCACGATCACATCGAGCACGGTGTCCGCGAGTGCGTCGTCCTCGCTCTCGCGGGACGCGGCGAGATACGCCGGGTCGGGCGCCGAGTACACCACGGGCACCGGCGCCGCGGTGAAGACGGCGGGCAGCCGCTCGATCGGCAGCTGGCCGGCGGAGAGCTGCGGTCCGCCCGTGCGGTAGGTGCCCGAGACGTACGCGGCCTTGAACCGCGTCATCTCCTCCGTACCGAACTTCAGGTAGCCGGATCCCGGCACCGACGGCAGGTGATAGGCGTCGGGCACACCGATCGCCGTACGCGACTCGGCCGCGGAGAACGTCCGCAGACCGATCCGGTACGACAGATACGTGTCCAGGCCGCGCAGTTTGCCCTCCTCCAGGCGCTGGGAGGCAAGCAGCAGATGGACACCCAGCGACCGGCCGATACGGCCGATCTGGATGAACATGTCGATGAAGTCCGGCTTCGCGGTGAGCAGTTCGGAGAACTCGTCGATGACCAGGACCAGCGAGGCCAGTGGCTCCAGCGGTGCGCCGGCCGCCCGCGCCTTCTCGTAGTCGTGGATGTTGGCGTAGTTGCCCGCCGAGCGCAGCAGCTCCTGACGGCGCTGCAGCTCACCGCGGATCGCGTCGCCCATGCGGTCGACCAGGGTCAGATCGTCCGACAGGTTGGTGATGACCGCCGCCACATGCGGCATCTGCGACATGCCCGCGAAGGTCGCGCCACCCTTGAAGTCGGCGAGCACGAAGTTCAGCGTCTCGGACGGATGCGTCACGGCAAGTCCGAGCACGAGCGTCCGCAGCAGCTCCGACTTCCCGGAACCGGTGGCACCGACACACAACCCGTGCGGGCCCATGCCCTCCTGCGCGGCCTCCTTGAGGTCCAGCATCACCGGCCGGCCGTCCTCGCCGACCCCGATCGGCACCCGCAGCCGCTCCGCCGTCGAACGTGGCCGCCATGTGCGGGTCACATCGACCGAAGCCGCGTCGCCCAGGTTCAGGAGATCCGTGAAGTCCAGGTTGGCGAGCAGCGGTTCGTCGTCGCCGCCACCACCCATCCGCAGCGGCGCGAGCTGCCGCGCCAGCGCCTCGGCCGCGGGCAGGGAGATTCCGTCCGCGAGACCCTCGTACGCGTAACCCGCGCCCGACTCCAGCCGGAGCCGCCCGGGCCGTACGACGATCGAGAGCCCGCCCCGGGGCTCGTCGAGCTCCCCCGGGACGACCTCGACGATGGTGACGCCCTGCAGTCCCTCGGCCGCCGCGAACAGCGAGTCAGGCGGCACCATCCCACCGTCGAGCACCACCACGATGTGCGGCTGGTCGAGCACCGGCCGGCTGTCCCGGCCGAACCGCGGCCGGCCGTCCAGCCTGCCGCGCAGCAGCTGCTCCAGCTCGCCCAGATCGTCGCCGAACAGCCGCTTCGTACCGGCCCCGTCGATCTGCCCCGGCACCTGGCTGTGCGGAAGCCACTTCGTCCACTCCCAGCGCGCGACCGCGCCCGGCGCCGCGACCACCGCGACCATCAGGTCCTCGGGGGAGTGCAGCGTCACCAGCTGCGACACCAGCGCACGGGCCGTCGACTGCGCCGACTCCGGCTCACCGGACACCGTCACGTGGTAGAACGCCCGCATCGACACGGCCATCGGCAGCCCGTCCAACGAGCCGTGCACCGCCAGGAACTGCTGCATCGCACCCGCGCACAGCGGCTCCAGCTCATCCACCGGCGCCGTGTCCGGCGCGATCAGCGGCGTCGACAGCTGCTGGGCACCGAGGCCGATGCGCACCTGCCCGAAGTCGTTGTCACCGACCCGCCGTTCCCACACCCGTGAGCCCTCGGCCACCACCGACCACAGCTGCTCGGGGGAGGGGTGCAGATACAACTGCGCATCGCGCTGCGTCCGCGCGGTCCTGCGCACCGTACGCCGCGTCTGAGCGAGGTATTTGAGATAGTCGCGCCGGACATCGGCAATTTGCCCCTGCGTACCCTTGCGGAACCTGACGAGCTGCGCGATCGCCATGGCGACCGTCGACACCAGCATCAGAACACCCATGATCCGCATGAACGGATGGGCGTTCGGCATGAAGAAGAAGACCACCGACGAGCCCATGCCGAGCATCGGCAGAAGCTGCATCAGCATCGACTCCTGCTGCCCCCGCGGCAGTTCCGGCGGGGACTCCAGAGTCAGCTCCTCCGTGGGCACTTCAGGCGGAAGGGAGCGCGGCGGGCGTTTGACGACGATCTGGCTCACCGGAACATCAATCCCTCGGATACGGGCGCAAGCCGGGGTCCGACATTGCCGGATTCCGCACCGGCGCCCCCGTGACTGCCTTGGCGGCGCGGACTTCCCGCGCGCGACGGTGATCCTACTTGCAGCCGGTGACACCACGTCCCGGTAGGGTGTCCGCGCACCGTGCGCAACCGCGAATCAGCCCGCGCGCCATCGCCATTCAGGGGGTCCAGACACGTGAGTACGACCGCAGCGACCGGCTTCTGCCGCGTCACTGTCGTGGCGCCCGACAGCCGGATCGACGTCGCCCTCCCCGAGGACATCGCCGTTGCCGACGTCTATCCGGAGATCCTGCGGCTCACCGGCCAGACGCAGTCGGCGGGAACTCCCACCGGGTACCACCTGGTCCGCCGTGACGGCACCGTCCTCGACGGCGCCCGCACGCTGGCGGCGCAGCAGGTGCTCGACGGCGAGTTGCTCAGCCTGCGCCCGTTCGCCCAGTCGCTGCCGCCCGCGGTCTTCGACGACGTGTCCGACGCCGTCGCCGCGGCCGTCAGCCGGGACCGCCATCTGTGGAGCGACGACCTGCTGCGCGGTGCCGGACTCGTCGGCGGGGTGCTGCTGCTCGTCCTCATGGGCTTCGTGCTCTGGTTCGCGGACCCCGTCCACCACGACATGCACAGCCTTCCCGGCGTCATCGCCGGCTCGGCCGGTGTGCTGCTGACCGCCTTCGCCGGTGTGCGGGCCAGGGTCTACGCCGACCGCGCGACCGCCGTGGCCCTCGGCCTCGGTGCGCTTCCGCTGCTGCTCATCGCCGGCTCCGGGATCGTGGGACCGGCGGCCGGTCACGGGCCCGGCCGACTGCAGTTCCTGCTGGGCTGTGTGACCGTCCTGGTCGCCTCGGTCGCCCTGGTCGTGCTCACGCCGAGCGGTGACGCCCCCTTCGTCGCCGCGACCTTCCTGGCGACCGTCGGCACCCTCGCCACCTTCGCCGCGATCCTCACCGAGGCCTCCGCCACCGCGGCGGCGGCGGTCTGCGCGCCCGCGGCCATCGGTCTGGTCGCCTTCCTGCCGGGGCTCTCGGCCCGCTTCGCACGGCTCCCCATCGGGTACGCCTCGCCGCGCAGCGCCGCCGACGACGACTTCCACGCCGACCCGAACGAGCTCCCCGCGGCCCAGCCCGTCGACGCGGACCGGATCGCCGCCCAGGCCCGCCGCGGCCACGAGATGCTGCTCGGCCTCGTCGGCGGGTGCGCCTCTGTCGTCATCGGCTCCGCCGCGGTCCTCGGCTTCGCCGGCAACGTCTGGGGACAGTTCCTGGCGCTGGCGGCCGGGCTGGCGATGCTGCTGCGGGCCCGCCTCTTCCGCTACACCTCGCAGGTCGCCTGCGCCCTGGTGGCCGGCATCGGCGCGATCGCCCTGCTCATCCTGGGGCTCTCCCTGAACCCGCCGGCCGACCTGGTCAAGGATCTGCTGATCTTCGGGGACCGGGGCGGCCTGGACATCCGTACGATCTGGCTCGCCGCCGCCGTCGCCGCCGGAGCGGCACTGATCACCGCGATCGGGCTGGTCATCCCGAAGAAGGGCCTCTCGCCCTTCTGGGGCCGGCTGCTCGACCTCACCGAGGGCGCGGTGCTGCTCTCCCTGGTCCCGCTCTGCCTGGCCGTACTGGACGTCTTCGACGCCGCCCGGTCCCTGACCAGCTAGGGTCCTTCGTCCGGATCAGGCCGGACCACGCGGGCCCGGCAAGATCCGGCGGGACAGGCCGCGGGACCAGGCCCGTCAGCAGGACTGGTACGCTGTGTGACGGCCGTTTGTGTACGCGCCCTCAGCCTCGCCTCCGCGCAGCTGGGAGCAGCGCCCATCGTGCCTTCGCCTTCGAGTCACGGAAGCTCCCCTGAGACACAGACCAGGGGCACTCGTGGGCGCATCGAACACCAACGAGGAGTACCGAGTGTCTCTCGACGCCGCTACGAAGAAGCAGATCATGGCCGAGTTCGGCACCAAGGAGGGCGACACCGGCTCCCCCGAGGTCCAGGTCGCGATGCTCTCCCGCCGCATCTCGGACCTGACCGAGCACCTGAAGACCCACAAGCACGACCACCACTCCCGCCGTGGTCTGCTGATCCTGGTCGGTCAGCGCCGCCGGCTGCTGCAGTACCTGGCCAAGAAGGACATCCAGCGCTTCCGTACGCTGGTCGACCGCCTGGGCATCCGTCGCGGTGCGGCAGGCGGCGCGAAGTAAGACGCCGTGAAGGGAGCGGTTCCCACACTTAGGGGGCCGCTCCCTTTGCTGTACATGCGGTCCTGCGGTGAACCTCAGTAACCTGGTGACAGCGCAGTACCCGAAAACGCAACAACGCAAAAAAGGACGAGGAGGAGCGCCCCTCCGCCGCCGGTCCTCGGTAGTGGCCCCCGGAACACATTCCCCGGGTGCTTCGATCGAAGACCGGCCCGCACACAAGGCGCGCTTCTCCGCCACCGTCCTCCCGCCACACGGGCGTGGGGACGCAGACGAGGAGATATTGCTGGTGGAGAACGAGACCCACTACGCCGAGGCCGTCATCGACAACGGCTCCTACGGCACCCGTACCATCCGCTTCGAGACGGGCCGCCTGGCCAAGCAGGCCGCCGGTTCCGCCGTGGCGTACCTGGACGACGACACCATGGTGCTGTCGGCCACCACCGCGTCCAAGACGCCCAAGGACCAGCTGGACTTCTTCCCTCTGACGGTCGACGTCGAGGAGCGGATGTACGCCGCGGGCAAGATCCCCGGCTCCTTCTTCCGCCGTGAAGGACGCCCGTCCGAGGACGCGGTCCTCACCTGCCGCCTGATCGACCGCCCGCTGCGCCCGTCCTTCAGGAAGGGCCTGCGCAACGAGATCCAGATCGTCGAGACGATCATGGCGCTCAACCCCGACCACCTGTACGACGTGGTCGCGATCAACGCCGCCTCCTGCTCCACGCAGCTGGCCGGCCTGCCCTTCTCCGGCCCGATCGGCGGCACCCGTGTCGCGCTGATCGACGGCCAGTGGGTGGCCTTCCCGACCCACAGCGAGCTCGAGAACGCCGTCTTCGACATGGTCGTCGCGGGCCGCGTCCTGGAGGACGGCGACGTGGCGATCATGATGGTCGAGGCCGAGGCCACCTCCAAGACCATCGAGCTGGTCAAGGGCGGAGCCGAGGCGCCGACCGAGGAGGTCGTCGCCGCCGGTCTCGAGGCCGCGAAGCCCTTCATCAAGGTCCTCTGCAAGGCCCAGGCGGACCTTGCCGCCAAGGCCGCCAAGCCGACCGGCGAGTTCCCCGTCTTCCTCGAGTACCAGGACGACGTCCTGGAGGCGCTCACCGCCGCGGTCAAGGACGAGCTCACCCAGGCGCTGACCATTCCCGGCAAGCAGGAGCGCGAGGCCGAGCTGGACCGCGTCAAGGGTCTGGCCGCCGAGAAGCTGCTCCCGCAGTTCGAGGGTCGCGAGAAGGAGATCTCCGCCGCTTACCGCGCGCTGACCAAGTCCCTGGTCCGTGAGCGTGTGATCAAGGAGAAGAAGCGCATCGACGGCCGTGGCGTCACGGACATCCGTACGCTCGCCGCCGAGGTCGAGGCCATCCCGCGCGTGCACGGCTCGGCCCTGTTCGAGCGTGGCGAGACCCAGATCCTGGGCGTCACCACCCTCAACATGCTCCGCATGGAGCAGCAGCTGGACACCCTTTCCCCGGTGACCCGCAAGCGCTACATGCACAACTACAACTTCCCGCCGTACTCCGTCGGTGAGACCGGCCGCGTCGGTTCGCCGAAGCGCCGCGAGATCGGTCACGGCGCCCTGGCCGAGCGCGCCATCGTGCCGGTGCTGCCGTCGCGCGAAGAGTTCCCGTACGCGATCCGCCAGGTGTCCGAGGCCCTCGGCTCCAACGGTTCGACGTCCATGGGCTCCGTCTGCGCCTCCACCATGTCGCTGCTGAACGCCGGTGTGCCGCTGAAGGCCCCCGTCGCCGGTATCGCCATGGGTCTGATCTCCCAGGAGATCGACGGCCAGACGCACTACGTCGCCCTCACCGACATCCTCGGTGCGGAGGACGCCTTCGGTGACATGGACTTCAAGGTCGCCGGTACGAAGGAGTTCGTCACCGCCCTCCAGCTCGACACCAAGCTGGACGGCATCCCGGCCTCCGTCCTGGCCGCGGCCCTCAAGCAGGCCCGTGACGCCCGCCTCCACATCCTCGACGTGATGATGGAAGCGATCGACACCCCGGACGAGATGTCCCCGAACGCCCCGCGGATCATCACCGTCAAGATCCCGGTGGACAAGATCGGTGAGGTCATCGGCCCCAAGGGCAAGATGATCAACCAGATCCAGGAGGACACCGGCGCCGAGATCACGATCGAGGACGACGGCACCATCTACATCGGTGCCGCCGACGGCCCGGCCGCCGAGGCCGCCCGCGCCACGATCAACGGCATCGCCAACCCGACCATGCCGGAGGTCGGCGAGCGCTACCTGGGCACGGTCGTCAAGACCACGACCTTCGGTGCGTTCGTCTCCCTGCTCCCGGGCAAGGACGGCCTGCTGCACATCTCGCAGATCCGCAAGCTCGCCGGCGGCAAGCGCGTGGAGAACGTCGAGGACGTGCTGGGCGTGGGCCACAAGGTCCAGGTCGAGATCGCCGAGATCGACCAGCGCGGCAAGCTGTCCCTCATCCCCGTCGTCGAGGGTGAGTCGGACGAAGAGAACGCCGACAACGACAAGAAGGACGACGCCGACAAGTGACGTCCCGTAGTTCCAGGACGACGGCCCGCACCTCCTCGGAGGCGCGGGCCGTCGCCCGTACCCAAACGCTTCTCCAGGGCGAGCGCGGCATCGGCACGGTCCGCCGCACGGTCCTCCCCGGCGGTCTGCGCATCGTCACCGAGACTCTCCCCTCCGTACGCTCGGCCACCTTCGGCATCTGGGCACACGTCGGCTCCCGTGACGAGACCCCTTCGCTCAACGGAGCCACGCACTACCTCGAGCACCTCCTCTTCAAGGGCACGCACAAGCGGTCCGCCCTCGACATCTCCTCCGCGATCGACGCGGTCGGCGGCGAGATGAACGCCTTCACGGCGAAGGAGTACACCTGCTACTACGCGCGCGTGCTCGACACCGACCTGCCGCTGGCGATCGATGTCGTCTGCGACATGCTCACCGGCTCGCTGATCCTCGAAGAGGACGTCGACGCCGAGCGCGGCGTCATCCTCGAAGAGATCGCGATGACGGAGGACGACCCGGGCGACGTCGTCCACGATCTCTTCGCGCGCACCATGTTCGGCGACACCCCGCTGGGCCGCCCGGTCCTGGGTACCGTCGACACCATCAACGCTCTGGACCGCTCGCGGATCGCCCGCTTCTACAAGAAGCACTACGACCCGACCCATCTGGTCGTCGCCGCCGCCGGCAACATCGACCACGCCACGGTCGTACGCCAGGTCCGCAAGGCCTTCGACAAGGCCGGGTCCCTGTCCCGTACGGACGCCCTCCCGGTCGCTCCCCGCGACGGCCGGCGCACCATCAAGGCCGCAGGCCGCGTCGACGTGATCGGACGAAAGACCGAGCAGGCCCATGTGGTCCTCGGCATGCCGGGTCTGGCCCGCACCGACGACCGCCGCTGGGCTCTCGGCGTACTGAACACGGCCCTCGGCGGCGGCATGTCCTCCCGTCTCTTCCAGGAGGTCCGCGAGAAGCGTGGCCTCGCCTACAGCGTGTACTCGTACACCTCGGGCTTCGCCGACTGCGGCCTCTTCGGCGTCTATGCGGGCTGCCGCCCGAGCCAGGTCCACGACGTGCTGAAGATCTGCCGCGGTGAACTCGACCGGGTGGCCGCAGAAGGACTGTCGGACGACGAGATCGGCCGCGCGATCGGCCAGCTCTCCGGCTCCACCGTCCTCGGCCTCGAGGACACGGGCGCCCTGATGAACCGGATCGGCAAGAGCGAGCTGTGCTGGGGCGACCAGATGTCGGTCGATGACATGCTGGCGAACATGGCCGCGGTCACCCCGGACGACGTACGCGCGGTTGCCCGCGATGTACTGGGACAGCGTCCATCGCTGGCGGTGATCGGCCCGCTCAAGGACAAGCAGGCGGACCGCCTGCACGAATCCGTCTCGTAGAAGTCCGTCTCATGGAGAGAGCACAAGCATGAGCAAGCTGCGCGTGGCCGTCCTCGGCGCCAAGGGCCGTATCGGCTCCGAGGCGGTACGAGCCGTCGAGGCCGCCGATGACATGGAACTCGTCGCCGCGCTCGGCCGTGGCGACAAGCTGGAGACCCTCGCCGAGACCGGCGCCCAGGTCGCGGTCGAACTGACCACCCCCGCCTCGGTGATGGGCAATCTCGACTTCTGCGTGCGCCACGGCATCCACGCCGTTGTCGGCACCACCGGCTGGACCGACGAGCGCCTCGCGCATCTGCGCACCTCACTGGACGCCTCCCCGGAGACGGGCGTGCTCATCGCGCCCAACTTCTCCATCGGCGCCGTGCTCACCATGAAGTTCGCCGCCCAGGCCGCGCGCTACTTCGAGTCGGTCGAGGTCGTCGAGCTGCATCACCCGAACAAGGCGGACGCCCCCTCGGGTACCGCTACCCGTACGGCCCAGCTGATCGCGGCGGCCCGCGCCGAGGCCGGCTGTGCCCCTCAGCCCGACGCCACCGTCACCGCGCTGGACGGCGCACGCGGCGCCGATGTCGACGGGGTGCCGGTGCACGCCGTACGGCTCCGCGGTCTGCTGGCCCACCAGGAGGTCCTGCTCGGCGGCGAGGGCGAGACCCTCACCATCCGCCACGACTCCCTGCACCACAGCAGCTTCATGCCGGGCATCCTGCTCGGTGTGCGCCGCGTGGTGACCACACCGGGGCTCACCTTCGGCCTCGAGAACTTCCTCGACCTCGACTGAGGCCCCCATGCGCGCGAAGATCTCCTACTTCCTCACGGCTGCCGTCCTGGTCGTCTACTTCGTCCTGGTCGGCAGCCGGGGCCTGATGCTGATCCAGCAGGGCACGGCGCTCACCGTCACCTTCGGTGTCTCGGTGCTGATCCTGCCGGTGATCGGAATCTGGTTCCTCTGGAAGAACACCCAGTTCGTCAAGAAGGCCAATGCCCTCGCCGCCGAGCTGGACGCGGAAGGCGGACTGCCGGTCGACGAGCTGGTCCGCACCCCCGGCGGGCGGATCGACCGCGACTCGGCCGACGCCGTTTTCGCCAAGCGGCGCGCGGAGACCGAGGACTCGCCCGAGGACTGGCGCTGCTGGTTCCGGCTTGCCGTCGCCTATCACGACGCCCGGGACACCCCGCGCGCCCGCAAGGCCATGCAGCGTGCGATCGCACTGCACGACGGGAAGCCCGTCGGAGTCTGATCCGATCCGATCCGATCCGATCCGTGCCGGGGACGGCCCTGCCGTCCCCGGACTACGAGGGACGGTATTCGGCGCCCCACGCCTCGATGGTGTCGGCCGCACGGTCGAACGCCTCGACCCGTGACAGGAAATCCGCGTTGTGGTCGGTGAGCAGCGGAAGCGGCTCGCCGGCCTCGCGTACGAGCACGAGCGCCTGCCCCTGCACGGTCCGCGGCAGCCCCAGCCAGCGCACCGGCTCCTGGACGGTCCGCAGAGCTGTGACCTGCTCCCATGCGACGGTGCTGGTGGAGAAGAAGCCCACGTACCGCAGACCGTGCCGGCTCACCCAGGTGCCGATGCGCAGCAGCCGCAGCGCCATGGCGATCACCAGCGACGCGAGGCCGAAGCACAGACCTGCGCCGGGCAGCGCTCCGGCGAAGGCGATGATCACCGCGGCGATCAGCACGAACGAGGCGAACAGCAGGAACAGCGCCGCGCCCGCCACCCGCCAGGGCCCCGGACGGTACGGCCGACGCCACAGATCATGGTCGTCGAACGGGAGCGCGACCTCGTCGTCCGCCGCCGTCGCGTCAAAGGCGCGGTCGGCCGTCAGAAAGGGCAGGGGCACGGCTGATCCTCACTCATCAAGCACGATGGGCTGTGCCTGGTGAGGCTACAGAGGCTGCTGACGCCGGACCACCCCAGGGGGGCCATGGGGGTGTCCCCCGCACCCGTCAGCGCAGCGCGAAAGAGTCAGCGGCTGTCGGAGGCCTCGGACTGCTGGGCGTGGGAAGGGGCCTGGTGGGAGTCCAGAGCAGGCATGCCGAAGACCAGCGACCCCGCCAGCCCGGCCACGACGGTCAGGCCGATCAGCCACCGGCCCGCGAGCTGAGTCCTGTTCGGACGGATCCTGGGCGGGGGAGTGACGTTGCTGCGGAAGCGGTCGGCCTCGGCGACGAAAGCGAACGGAACGCCCTCTCGCCTGGGGGTACCACCCAGCGGTAGCTGGGGGAGGAACATGGGGTGGGTCTCCTCACGTGTGAAACGGGATGTGGCTACCGGTACAGACGCGCAGAACTGCCATTTGGTGCCCGATTCCGGTGAATTGACCGAGGAAAATCGGGACGAGCCGCCCCTGCCGTCGTTGTCGGTGGCGAGACGTAAAGTGGGCGCCGCCCGTGCGACGCAACTGGAAGGACCCCTGCCGGTGACCGAGATCCCCGCCGACATCAAGCCCAGCTTCCGCAGTGATGTCACCGTCGAGCTGGTGAAGCACACCGCCGGCGACTCCGACGTGCTGTGGGCGGCCCGGGTCTCCACCGCGGGCGAGCAGTCCCTGGACGAGCTCTCGAAGGACCCGGAGCGATCGAAGGGGCTCATCAACTATCTGATGCGGGACCGCCACGGCAGCCCCTTCGAGCACAACTCGATGACCTTCTTCATCAGCGCCCCGATCTTCGTCTTCCGCGAGTTCATGCGACACCGTGTCGGCTGGTCGTACAACGAGGAATCCGGGCGCTACCGGGAGCTGCAGCCCGTGTTCTACGTCCCGGACGAGTCGCGCAGGCTCGTGCAGGAGGGCCGCCCCGGGAAGTACGTCTTCGTCGAGGGCACCCAGGCCCAGCAGGAGCTCACCGGCCGGGTGATGGCAGACTCGTACCGCCAGGCGTACGAGGCCTACCAGGAGATGCTCGCCGCCGGCGTCGCCCGGGAGGTCGCACGCTCCGTGCTCCCCGTGGGCCTCTACTCCTCGATGTACGCGACGTGCAACGCGCGCTCACTGATGCACTTCCTCGGCCTGCGCACCCAGCATGAGCTGGCGAAGGTGCCGTCCTTCCCGCAGCGGGAGATCGAGATGGTCGGCGAGAGGATGGAAGAGCAGTGGGCGAAGCTCATGCCACTCACCTATGCCGCTTTCAATGCGAACGGCCGCATCGCCCCGTAGAGGACAGATGTGCGGTTCAGCCTTACTCGGTGTCCGTATTGCGGCGTTTCGAGAAGTTCATCTAGGCTGATCAAACGGACCCGGCACTGCTTGAACCCCCGAGCAGGCAGTGCCGGGTTCCACCGGCCACGGCATACGTCACGTCCCCCAAGGGGACCCTACGCGCTGAGCAGCGAGTAGCGTGTTACCCATGGCTCCGATCTCCACTCCGCAGACCCCCTTCGGGCGGGTCCTCACCGCCATGGTCACGCCGTTCACGGCGGACGGCGCACTCGACCTCGACGGCGCGCAGCGGCTCGCCGCCCACCTGGTGGACGCAGGCAACGACGGCCTGATCATCAACGGCACCACGGGCGAGTCGCCGACCACCAGCGATGCGGAGAAAGATCAGCTCGTAAGGGCAGTCCTCGACGCCGTGGGCGACCGGGCGCATGTCGTCGCCGGAATCGGCACCAACGACACCCGCCACAGCATCGAGCTGGCCCGCGCCGCCGAGCGCGCCGGCGCGCACGGCCTGCTCGCTGTCACGCCGTACTACAACAAGCCCCCGCAGGAGGGCCTGTACCAGCACTTCTCGGCCATCGCCGACAGCACCGGCCTGCCGGTGATGCTGTACGACATCCCCGGCCGCAGCGGCGTCCCGATCGACACGGCGACGATCGTCCGCCTCGCCCAGCATCCGCGGATCGTGGCCAACAAGGACGCCAAGGGCGACCTCGGCCGCGCGAGCTGGGCCATCGCCCAGAGCGGCCTCGCCTGGTACTCGGGCGACGACATGCTCAACCTCCCGCTGCTCTCGGTCGGCGCCGTCGGCTTCGTCTCCGTGGTGGGCCACGTCGTCACCCCCGAGCTGCGTGCCCTCGTCGACGCGTACACGGCGGGCGACGTCCAGAAGGCCACCGAGATCCACCAGAAGCTGCTCCCGGTCTTCACCGGCATGTTCCGGACCCAGGGCGTCATCACCACCAAGGCGGCACTCGCCCTCCAGGGGCTGCCCTCCGGCCCGCTGCGCCTCCCGCTCGTCGAGCTCACCGAAGCCGAGACCGCCCAGCTCAAGGTCGATCTCGCCGCCGGTGGGGTACAGCTGTAACCACAGACTTCACAAATGAATACGAACGACAAAAACGACAACAGCAAGTGCACGAATGTCATGCGCGCCACGTGCCCAAGCGGTACGTGGCGCGCATGGTGAGGAGAGTCTTTTGAGTCATCCGCATCCTGAACTCGGCGCCCCGCCGAAGCTCCCGAAGGGTGGCCTGCGTGTCACCCCGCTCGGCGGTCTCGGTGAGATCGGCCGAAACATGACCGTCTTCGAGTACGGAGGCCGGCTTCTGATCGTCGACTGCGGCGTCCTCTTCCCTGAGGAGGAGCAGCCGGGCGTCGATCTGATCCTGCCGGACTTCACCACGATCAAGGACCGCCTCGACGACGTCGAGGGCATCGTGCTCACGCACGGCCACGAGGACCACATCGGCGCTGTCCCGTACCTGCTCCGGCACAAGCCGGACATCCCGCTGATCGGCTCCAAGCTGACCCTCGCGCTCATCGAGGCCAAGCTCCAGGAGCACCGCATCCGTCCCTACACCCTCGAGGTCACGGAGGGGAACCGGGAGCGGGTCGGCCCCTTCGACTGCGAATTCGTCGCGGTCAACCACTCCATCCCGGACGCCCTGGCCGTCGCGATCCGCACCCCCGCGGGGATGGTCGTCCATACGGGCGACTTCAAGATGGACCAGCTCCCCCTGGACGGCCGCCTCACGGACCTGCACGCTTTCGCCCGCCTGAGTGAGGAGGGCATCGACCTCCTGCTGTCCGACTCGACCAACGCCGAGGTCCCCGGCTTCGTCCCGAACGAGCGCGACATCTCCAACGTGCTGCGCGGTGTCTTCTCGGGCGCCAAGAAGCGCATCATCGTGGCCAGCTTCGCCAGCCATGTGCACCGCATCCAGCAGATCCTCGACGCGGCCCATGAGCACGGCCGCAGGGTCGCCTTCGTCGGTCGCTCGATGGTCCGCAACATGGGCATCGCGCGCGACCTCGGCTACCTCAAGGTCCCGGCGGGCCTCGTGGTCGACGTCAAGACGCTCGACGACCTTCCCGACGAGAAGATCGTGCTGGTCTGCACGGGCTCCCAGGGTGAGCCCATGGCAGCCCTCTCCCGCATGGCCAACCGCGATCACCAGATCCGCATCGTCGAGGGCGACACCGTCATCCTGGCCTCGTCACTCATTCCGGGTAACGAGAACGCGGTCTACCGAGTGATCAACGGCCTCACCCGCTGGGGTGCGAACGTCGTCCACAAGGGCAACGCGAAGGTCCACGTCTCGGGCCACGCCTCAGCCGGCGAACTGCTGTACTTCTACAACATCTGCAAGCCGAAGAACCTGATGCCGGTTCACGGCGAATGGCGTCATCTCCGTGCCAATGCCGAGCTCGGCGCGATGACCGGCGTGCCGAAGGACCGCATCGTCATTGCCGAGGACGGCGTTGTCGTCGACCTGGTCGACGGCAAGGCCAAGATCACCGGCAAGGTGCAGGCCGGGTACGTGTATGTCGACGGCCTCTCGGTCGGCGACGTCACCGAGGCGTCTCTGAAGGATCGCCGCATCCTCGGCGACGAGGGCATCATCTCGGTCTTCGTCGTCGTCGACTCCACCACGGGCAAGGTCTTGGGCGGTCCCAACATCCACGCCCGGGGGTCCGGCATCGAGGATGCCGCCTTCGAAGCGGTGGCCCCCAAGATCGAGGAGGCCATCCAGAAGTCCGCTGCCGACGGTGTCGCGGAGCCCCACCAGCTGCAGCAGCTCATCCGCCGGTCGGTCGGCAAGTGGGTGTCCGACACCTACCGTCGGCGCCCGATGATCCTCCCCGTCGTCGTCGAGGTCTGACGCCTCGTCGGGTGATCCTGGAGCGGGGCGGCCCCCGATTTGCATCGGCCGTCCCGCTCCAGTACGTTTACGGCTCCGCCTGAGGGAAACCCGGCGCACTGGTGTGCGTTCGGAACATTCGCTCAACGGGGCGGAAATTCCGACTCAGAATCTCTGATAAAGTCGGATCAGCCGAAAGGCAAAGGCCCTCCAACGGCCACCGGAAACAGAATCCGAACCGGGAACGGAACGGAAAATGAATCTGGTAAGGTTGGAAACACGAAAGACCGAAGGGAAGCGCCCGGAGGAAAGCCCGAGAGGGTGAGTACAAAGGAAGCGTCCGTTCCTTGAGAACTCAACAGCGTGCCAAAAATCAACGCCAGATTAGTTGATACCCCGTCCATCTTCGGATGGCGAGGTTCCTTTGAAGTCCTGCTGGCCCTTTGGGCTGGTGGGCGAATACACAGCGAGGACGCTGTGTGTGACCGGGACTATTCCTCCCGGTTGCACCGCTCTCGTGATGTGTCACCGG
>NZ_JBHVDH010000005.1:0-457887 GCF_042802855.1 Streptomyces sp. NPDC057445
TGTCCGGCGTCCGCGTCATCGGCGATCCGGGCCAGCGCCGACAGGTGATAGCCCGCGATCCTCCCGGCGCACTCCGCATCCAGCACATCGGTGCGGTACCGGAACCGCAACACCAACCGTCCAGCGTCCTGGCAGATTCCCACCCCCAGCACGACATCCTCAGGAAGATCCCCGCCGCCACCGCAGACGTCGAAGGCGGTCTCAAAGGCCGGCCCGGCGAGACCCAGCTCCCACCGCAGGTCACCCACCGGAAAGTCCCGGTGCGCCAGCAGATCCGAGACGACGTGAGCGGCGTGCTGCACCAGCTCCCGCCACGACACAGCATCGACCGCAAGCCGGCACGGCAACGCCCCACTACCAGCCGTCACATAACCCGTGGTGACCTCGCGCTCCCCGGACAACACCGCCAGAACCCTCGCATGCGCCGCCAGCACCACCGCACCGACCGGCACCCCCAACCCCTCCGCCACCTCCCGCAACGCGCCCGCCACGTCATCCGCAACCGCGACCTCGTACACACCCACACCACTGACCGGATCGGCCACCCACCGCGGCACCGCGGTGAATCCACCCGCCGTCACCACACCCCGCCAGAAATCCCGGCCGGACTCCATGCCACTCACTTGCCTCTCCATCAGGTCTCTCCTTCGTTGCTGTTGCTGTTGCTGTTGCTGTTGCCACGGAGTTGTCAGTTGCCGCCTGCCGGAACGGCCTGATGGTTGTTGCTGCCCTGCAAGGCCCCCAGGTCGGTAGGGGTGTCCCCCAGGTGCCGGGCGGGGTTTCCGCCCCATCGGGCCTGCCGGGGGACTTCCTCGCCCTTCATGAGGAAGGAGTCGGCGGCGAGCACCGCGCCGTCGCCCATCGTCACGCCGTAGTGGACGAAGGCGCCGACCCCGAGCGTGCAACCTGAACCGAGAATGCTGCGGTCGGACTTGAAGGTGCCGTCCTCCTGCGAGTGGCACTGGATCACGGTGCCCGCATTGAGCGTGCAGTCGTCACCGATGGTGATGAGCGACCTCTCCGGGAAGAAGCAGCCGTCGTCGAAGACCCGCTTGCCGAGCCGGACCCCCAGCAGCCGCCAGATCACGTTCTTGAAAGGGGTGCCGTCGAAGACTTGGACGTAGTCGACCGAAGCCATCTTCCAGAAGCGTTCATGCCGCCAGAAGGAGGGCTCGTAGATCGAGCAGTAGAGCGGTTTCAGGGCTCCGAATCCGGCGGCGGCCCGTTCGAGCAGTGCGAAGTAGGCGACGGTGAACACCAGAGTGAGGACGCTGGCCAGCGCGATCGCCGATGCACCGAACGAGCTGTAGAGCTCCGCTGCGCCCATGGTGACGAGGGTGATCACGAAGAGATGGATCCATCGCGCCAGCAGGTAGACCCCCGCGGTGACGGCGTTGTGCTTGTTCTTGGCGGCCAGACGGCCGCGCAGTTCGTCACCGTGGGCCAGGTGGTCGAACTTGGTGTCCCGCTCGACCGTGCGCGGGATCTCGAAGCTCGGCGAGCCCAGCAGGCCGACGCCTTCCCGTACGGGTCCGTCGATCGGGACCATGACCTTCGTCGCGAGCAGGCAGTTGTCGCCGGTCCTGGCCCCCGAGGGATAGGCGATGCGGTTCCCGAGGAAGTTGCGCGGGCCGATGGACACCCGCGACACGCGGAAGGACGTGCTCGAGAAGTCGGCATTGATGACCGACAGTCCGTCGGCGACCATCGTGCCGCTGCCGACAGTGGTCAGGTATGGGTTCTCGTGGTGCACTTCCGTGCCGAAGTTCGACCCGGTCTGCTCTACGCGGGACAGGTCGTAGCCGAGGTGGCGCAGGTAGTGGACGATGCCGGAGCTGTCACCGAACAGCGTGGTGAAGAACTTCCTGTTGGTCATGAACGCGATCGCCCGCTGGATGCCGTAATGGAAGCCGTACAGCGGATAGACCTTGCCGGGCCTGATGGCCAGGTTGAGCACGCGTGGCACTGTGGCCACGACGAGGAGGCCCAGGAGGATCGAGCCGAAGAAAAGCACGAAGGAGGCCGACAGGGCTTCGAGATAGAACGCCGGGTGTGTGAAGGCCACGGGCTCCGGATCCAGGAGTGCGCGGAGTTGCGGGGCTTCTGCGAGCAGTACGCTCACGCCGCCGACAGCCAGCGGCAGATAGAGCGCCAGTGTGGTCAGCACCTGCATGACGGTGTAGGCCAACCTTTTCAAGGTGTCGCAGTCCGCAGGGCCGACCGTCCGGTAGTCCACATCGGTCCGCTGCGCCGGGGAGCCGTGCCACCGTTCGCCGTCGGGCACGGTCTGTCCGGCGTGCAAGGAGGACGCGTGGCCCAGCTGTGCCCCGTCGCCCATGGAGGTGTCGATGTCGAGCACCGTGTGCTCGCTGACGAGCACGTCCTTACCCAGAGTGACCCGGCCGGTCTGGATGACACCGGCGTGTGCCCGGTAGCAGGAGTAGAGCGTGTCCTTGCGGATGACCGATCCGTCACCGATGGTGAGCAGATCGGTGCAGACCGGCATCGTGCGGGAGAGGATGGTGACGCCTTTGCCGATCCTCGCGCCCAGCGCCCTCAGGTAGAGCACGTGGAGCGGGGAGCCGGTGAACAGGCGCATGGGGCTGGTGCGGAGCAGGGTCTTGACACACCAGAGGCGCAGGTAGCCCAGACTCCACACGGGGATCCGGCGGGGCTTGAAGCGGCCGATGAGCACCCATTTCGCCAGGACCGGAAGCGTGCACGCGCCGACGAACACCGCGCCGCAGAACAGGACCGATCGCAGGTAGGAGTCGATGATTCCTGAGCCGGCGGAGATCCATTCATAGCCTCGGGTGGCGACAAGGGCGATGAGGTAGGAGTAGACGAGGAAGATCAGGAGCTGCAGCGTTCCGCAGAGGAAGGGCTGCCGCATGCCGGCCGGTGACGCCGGCACGGTCGCCGTCCCCTCCTCGGCGTGGACCGGTGCCTCGGCGTGGACCGCCGCCTCGACGGGGGCCGACGACTCGCGAGGGGCGGGCGCGGCATCCGTGAGCGCTGTCGCCAGGCTGCGGATCGTCGGGTGCCGGTAGATGTCCTTCATCGACACCGTCGGCAGGTCCGCCCGCTTTCTGACCCGGGCGCAGAACTGGGCCATCACCAGCGAGTCGGCGCCCAGGTCGTGGAAGAAGTGGCTGTCGGCCGACACCTGGTCGGCGCGCACGATTCCCGCGAGCACCTCGGCCATGAGCCTCTCGGTGCCGGTTTCCGGCTCGGCGTGGCCGACGTCCCGGGCGACCGGAACGTCGGCCGGAACGTCGGCCGGAACGTCGGCCGGAATTTCGGCCGGAATTTCGGCCGGACCGGCCGTCAGGGCCTCGGCAGTTTTCCCTGTCACGTGAGCTCCTTGAGGACGTTCGCTCAGCGCCGGCCCTGTCGCCGACCGGTCGTTTCGGCCGGTTCGGTGCCGAGCGCTCCGGGCGAAGAACGCCCCGATCTCGTCATTGCAGTTACGAGCGGGGATTCCTTCTTCCGTCCGGAGGCCTGGGCTTCAGGGACGGAATCCGGATACCCGCCTCTCCAGTACGCCCGTGCGGACAGAAACTGTCATGCCACCTCATTTCGGAACTTGACGCATATAACCGGCTCTGGTAGTCGGTGACCGCTGCCGGTCTCGCCGCCTGCTCGCCGGAGCTGTCCCCGGGTCGCTCCGACTCGGCCGCGCATCAGGAGCAGTCACCGCCTCCGTGACGCAATTGACACCGCCGCGGCCACCTGCGGTTACCCGTGATCGCGATGTACGTCAAGTCCCGAAATCCGGTGGCATGACATGGACGGCGCGAACGCGCGTACTGGAGGTGTTCCGGCGATTCGCCCCAAAGCCGGAGATTTCTTCCCTGAGCCGCCCCGGTCGGGCGAGCGGCCGGGCACATGGGGCGCAGACAGGAGGCGACCGTGCCGGTCATATCCGTTCCCCAGGACTTCAACGAGGACGAGCTGTACGTCGACCTCGAGGCGATCTTCGGGCATTCACTGTTCCTCAAATGCGAGGGCTTCAATTTCGCCGGCTCGATCAAGCTCAAGGCCGCCACCGAGATGGTCGAGGCCGCCGAACGCGACGGCCTGCTCACCCCCGGCTCGATCCTGGTCGAGTCATCCTCGGGCAACCTCGGCGTCGCCCTGAGCATGATCGCGGCCAGCAAGGGCTATCGGTTCCTGTGCGTGACCGACTCCCGCTGCAACCTGTCCACCCGGCTGCTCATGGAAGCCCTCGGTAGCCAGGTCCATGTCATCACCGAGCCCGACGCAGGCGGCGGCTTCCTCGGCGCGCGCATCGACCACGTTCGTGCGCTGTGCGACTCCGATGACCGGTACGTGTGGCTCAACCAGTACACCAACCCCGTCAACGGCATGGCCCACTACCGCAGGACCGCGCCGGCCATCGCCCGGCAGTTCCCGGATCTGGATGTGCTGTTCGTCGGGGCCGGCACCACGGGAACACTGATGGGCTGTTCACGTTGGTTCCGTGAGTGGCACCGGCCGGTGCGCATCGTGGCCGTCGACAGCGTGGGCTCGGTGACCTTCGGGGGCGCCCCTGGCCGGCGGATGATCCCCGGCCTGGGCACCAGTGTGCGCCCGCCGCTCCTGGACGAGTCCCTGGTCGACGAAGTGGTGTGCGTGGAGGAAGCCGACGCCATCCGGACCTGTCATCGTCTGGCCCGGCGAGGATTCCTGTTCGGCGGTTCCACCGGCACTGTTGTCAGCGGCGCGATGGACTGGCTGGCCCGGCAGGAGACGCAGGGGCTCACCGCGGTGGCCATCGCTCCGGACCTGGGTGAGCGGTACCTGGAGACCATCTACCAGAGCACCTGGGTGCGGAACCTGTACGGCGAGGACGCACTGGATTCCGAGACGCTGACCGCGGGTTCCCTGGCAGCCTGACGCGCGCACCGTTACTGCTCACCGGCCTCCGGCCCGGCGCACAGGGCACCCAGGCGCCCGACGCCGGGGTGGTGCCGTCAGAACGCCGGGCCCAACTCGGTCGGCGAGGTCGCCCCCGTCCCGCAGGATTCAGCCACCGGCCGCCTGACCGGTACCTCCGGAGGTGGCCGGAGAGGGCCTGAACCCCTTTGTGATGAGCCGGACGGCGAGCGACACCTCCCATGCGAACACCGGGAGGGCCGCCGCCGAACCCGGCACGGAGACCTGCTGGTAGAGCCCGAACATCACGGCGACCGCCGAAGCACAGATCACCGGGCCCCCGACCAGCCCCAGGACGGCGATGAACCGCGGCACAAGCCTCGACCGGTACATCAGGTACGCCAGCAGCACCGTGTTCAGGCCCAGGGCGATGTTGGGCCCGAGCAGGAACGTCCAGTCATGTATTGCCACCAGGGACTTGTCGGCAGCGGCGAGAGAGTCGCCGTCGGCGCCCGCAGCTCCCGCCAGGTCCTGCCGCAACGTCACGACCGACAGGACGCTGACGATGCCGACGACGATCACGGCAGCTTCGAGAAGACGACCACAGACATAGCCGAGCGCGACCCCCTCGTTCCACCTCTTGACGACGGGGAACAACGCCACCCCGGTGCCGACGACTGCGACCGCGAGGACCACCTCGCACAAAGCCCCGAGGGACACCCAGGTGTCGGCGCCGGGGGCGACGGCGTGATCCGTCGCGCCGAGCACCGGGCGATAGAGAACAAGCCCTGCGATCGCGGCGATCTCGGTGATCAGGAACAACACGCCCGCGACCACCGCGGTCCTTCTGTCTGAGCTCATCTTTGGTCTCTTTCGCTCCGCCCGAGCGGGTGTACGGCGTACACCTCGCGGCCGTCACCCTAGGTGTACGCCGTACACTCGTCAAGGGGGGATACCGTCGAGGCCCGATGAGGAGGAGAAGGTCGAGATGGCTCAGCAGGAGGAGGCCGCGCGCCGGCTGCCCCTGAACAGGGACCGAGTGCTACGTGCTGCCGTCACGCTCGCCGACGACACCGGGCTCGAGTCGCTCAGCATGCGCAAGCTCGCCCTGGAGCTGGGCGTTGTGCCGATGGCGCTCTACAAGCACGTGGCCAACAAGGAGCAACTCCTGGACGGCATGGTGGATGTCGTCGTCGGCGAGATCGATCCCCCGCTCCGCGGCTCCGACTGGAAGAGTGTGGTCCGGCACCGGATCCTTTCCGCCCGGCGGGTGCTGGTACGTCACCGCTGGGCGTCCCAGGTGATCGAGTCGCGGACCAGCCCGACTCCGGCAGTGCTGGAGTACCTGGACTCGATGATCGGGATGTTCCGGGCCGGCGGCTTCTCCGTCGATCTCACCCATCACGTGATGCATGCCATGGGCAGCCGTCTGCTGGGGTTCAGCCAGGAGTTGTTCGACGACTCACGAAGCGTCGACCCGAAAGCTCAGCCGGTGGCGGTCGGCGAGATGGCGGGGAAGTATCCCCGCCTCGCGGAGCTGGCCATGGCGGCGACCCACGACGGGGGGGCCGCCGTCGGCCGGAGTTGCGACGACCAGTTCGAGTTCGAGTTCGCGCTGGATCTCCTCCTGGACGGCTTTGAAAGGCTCCAGCAGCAGGGATGGACGTCCGTCGACCGTCCGACAGGGGCGACAGGGGCGACAGGGGCGACAGGGGCGACAGCATGAGGCAGCGCCTCGCAGCTGATCCGTGAGGCAAGGGCGCCCCGTCCCCGGGCTCGCAAGTGGGGCGCTCCGCGGTGAGCTCTCGGTCTCCGGCCCGGTCACGGGTCATGAGCGAAAAGTGAATCTCTGTCCCATCGACGCGGACCGGTCGCCGTCCAGGACCTCCCGCTTCCAGATGTCGATCTCACGCTCCGAGACCTCGTACTTGACGGCGGCCTCCGCGCGCGTCGTGCCCCCGGACTGCACGGCCGTGACGATCTGCGCCTTGTCCACCACCGAGAGCTCTTCGTTCGGCTTGTCCGGCAGGTCATCGGACCGGGAAGCTTCCGCGGAGTGACTTGTGGCGGCCGTGCCGGCGCTCTGCGGCGCCTGTGCGGCGTACGCGGCGCCGGTGGCTGCCGCCAGTGAGGCCGTAGCCAGGACGAGCAGACGCTGCCGGAGGTTTCCGGGCATCAGGGGTCTCCGTTTCCACGGCAGGGGGCTCTGCAGGCCTCGCCCCTGGACGCCGCCTTGGGCCGAACGGGCCGCTCGCGATGAGGGCCGCACTCCCATGAGGCCCGATCGGCCAAGCGTGGTCACGTTCCGAGGATTCGGGACTTGACGGAGCCGGGGACGCTCGAAACGGCCTGCGAAGGTGCCGGTGGGCAGCCTCCGGGCGTGCGGGAGCCCGGCGCGGTTGCGCGCGCTCGCCGAGATCGACCGCTGTTGCACGCCCGAAAGTGCACGGCGAAAGGCAGCCCGGTGACCTTCAGCCGACCGCGCGACGGAAGACCGGCCGGGCCCAAAGAGGTGGATCCGGAGGCGGTCCAGGGTCCCCCAGGGCTCCGGCCAATCCGGCGTCCACCCGAGTCGGCGGATGGGATTCCTTGCCGACGGGCCGGGCCGTGGCCTGCCGCATGGCCGCCACGAATTCGAGGCAGGAGCCGTAGCGGTCGTCGGGAGCCTTCGCCAGGGCCTTCGCCAGTACGTCATCGATGCCCGGCGGGACACCCGGCCGGTTCTCGCTCAGCGGAGGCGGCTGGTCGTACTGGTGCGCCCACAGCAGAGCGATGTCCTCGTCGCGCTGGAAGGGCGGCCCACCGGTGAGGGTTTCGTACACGACGCAGGCGAGGCTGTAGAGATCGCACCTGCCGTCCACGGGACGCCCGGAGATCTGTTCCGGTGCCACGTAGTCGAGCGTGCCGACGAACTCCCCCACGGTGGTGAAGCCGGTGAGCGACAGCGACTTCTTGGTCAGTCCGAAGTCCGTCAGATAGACGTGCTCGGGGTGGTCGATGTCGGTGCCCTTGGCGACCAGGATGTTGCCGGGTTTGACGTCCCGGTGCACCAGGTCGTGTTCATGGGCGGCATCGAGTGCTGACGCCACCTGGGCGGCGATGCGGATCGCGGTCGTGACGGGGAGCGGGCCGTCCCGGTCGAGCAAGGCCCGCAGGTCCAGCCCGGAGACGTAGCGCATCGCTATGTACAGCACACCGTCGGTCTCGCCGGCCTCGAAGATCGGCACGATATGGGGATGGTCGATCGCGGCGGCCACTCGTGACTCGTGGGTGAAACGGCGACGGAACGTGTCGTTGCGCGCCAGCTCCGGGGCGAGCAGTTTGAGCGCGACCGTACGGTCCAGGCGCAGGTCTTTCGCGGAGTAGACGACGGCCATGCCGCCGCGACCGATCTCGCGCTCCACCCGGTAGCCCGCGATCTGTGCCCCGATCAGGCCGGAGGAGCGGCCGGAGTAGAGACTCATGTCATTCGATGCCGGGTCCATCCGTCAGCCCCAACGCCCTTCTGCGCATGCCCGCAGCGGCCACGCTCCCGGGCCTCCGGGCCCCGGGGTCGCGTCCGCATCGTCGCCTCCGGCGCCCGCACCACTGCCGGGCCGGTCGCCGGCGCCGTCGTGCCGCCGTCCTCGACCGTCCCGTCCCGTGCCGTGGCACGACCCTGGCCGCAGGACCGGGTGATGCCGCACGACGCGAGCATCCTCGATGACGATCCCCACGGCGGCGGAGTCCGGCGCGGCACCGTTCCAGGCGCCGTCGGCGCGACGAGCCCCTTTCCTGTGCCCGAATTCTATCGAGTGGTCCATATTGGCGCCTGATCAGGATCGGCGCCTGATCAGGCGCAAATGCCTGGCGACAGCATCCACGAGCGTGGCACGACACACCCCACAGATGACGGAGACGGCCCGCGTACACCGCACGGAACGACGACTGCGCGACTCATGCCCTGCGGGGAGTTCGTGTCACCAGTCCCAGATCAGGCAGCCACCCTCATCCACGGCTGCCCACCGGGCGGCGGCCGCGTCGAGGGCGGGTCCCGTGCGGGCGAGGGCGGCACCGTCGAGGGGAGCGCGACCGATGCCGCGGCCTTCCGTGGGGAGCCCGCACCAGACCCGGTAGGCCCAATTGACGGCCAACTCGGCCGCCATCACGGCCTCTCCCTTACGGCGCAGCACCTTCAGACCCGAGCGGCGGTGCCTGCCAGAAGCGATCGGCTCGAAGCCCTGGAACGTGGCCCCCTGAGCGACAGCGCCCCAGAAGCCGTCCGTCATTCCGAGCGCCTCCTCGACGGAGGCATGGACCAGGTCGTGCGGCATGGTCGGGCCGGTCGGCTGTGCGGCCAGCCGGACATCGGGTCCCCGACGGTCACGCACAAGGATCTCGTGCCGGTTGTCCGCAAGCTTCCGAAAGTTGATTTCCATCAGGACCTGACGGTAGGCCGCCGCACCTGACCCGCCAACCGATTTACCGTCCAACCGACCCTGAGACCTGGCCTGCGTGGTCGTTTCCGGGGCCGCGACTTCGACCGGTGCTTATCGTGAAACAGCACAGTCGAAGCGGTACGACACCAGGCGGGCTCTACACCCGCGCCCGTGAGCTGCAGGAGGTCAACGAACGGCTGCGTCAGGCGCACGCGCGGGAACGGGAGGTCGCGCTCGTTGTGCAGGAGGCGATGCTGCCCGCGCCCAGGCCGGTCGGGAATCACCGGGTGGCGGTGCGCTACCGGCCCGCCGTCGGCGATGTCGTGGGCCACGGCCTGGCCGCCGCGGGAGTGATGGGACAGCTCCGCAGCGCCCTCAGCGCCGCGGTTTGCGTGGCCGACGGGCCGGCCGCAGCGCTCGACGCACTCGGCCAGTACGCCCGCTCCATCGAGGGTGCCGAGTCCACCACGGCGGTACAGGCCGTCGTCGACTGCGACGCCCGCGCTATCTCGTACAGCAGCGCCGGGCACCCACCGCCTGCGCTGCTCCATCGCGACGGCACCGTTTCAGTTCCTCGACCAGGCCACCGATCCCCCGCTCGGGGCCCGTCTGTGCTGCGCCCTCAGGCCGATACCGCCTTCGAAGAGGGAGCCCGGCGGCAACACCGACGACACCGCCCTGGTCGTCGTCCGGCTCTGAGGACGCCCCTTGGTCCCGGCCCGCGACCGAAGGCGTGTCCCACGACCTCACGGCTCTCCTCGGCCTGCCTGGCCGGGACGGGACGACTCGAGGAACTCGACGCAGCGGCCGAGCAGCGCGACCAGCGTCTCCCGCTCCTCCCGGCTGAACTCCGCGGCGAGACCCCGCTCGACGCGTACCGCACGGGCGTCCGCCTCGGCCATCACCTCCCGGCCCTTCTCGGTGAGCCGGGTCTCCAGGATGTTCTTGTGCCACTCGTGCGGGGTGCGCTCGATGAGGCCGCGCTCGTTCAGGTTCTTGAGCAGCGTGGTCATCGTGGGCGGCGTGACCCCGCATGCCCTGGCCAGCGCGGCCGCCGAGATTCCGGGATTGTCCGAGAGATGCAGCAGAGCCGCGTACTGCGGCACCGTCAGACCGGCCGGCTTCAGCACGGCGTGCTTGGTCGCGTTGAGCGCTTGTTCGGCTCGCTTGAGATGAAAACCGAGGCGCTCTGGAGCGGGCATCGACGTCATCTGCGCATCGTAACGAGCCCGAGGCTTCGAACCTTGACGGACATTCGAACACTAACTATGGTTCGTATTCATTCAACTCATACGGTTCTATCAACAGCCGAAACAGCCGAGGAGAAGGCACCATGTCCCGGGTTCTTCAGCACCGTTCCCTCGCCCTCGCCGCGACGGCACTCGCCGTCGTCATGCCCCTCGCATCCACCGCGCAGGCCACCGGTCCGGCCCCCGGCCCGTCCTTACCGATCCGCTCCGAGACGCATGCACGGATCTCCACGGCGTACGAACTGCCCGGCGACCGGGTTTATCCCGAGGGCATCGCCGCCGACCCGCGCACCGGACACCTCTACGCCGGGTCGTACACCGACGGCACGGTCTTCAGGATGACGCCGGGCCGGCGCGTGGCGGAGATCTTCCTTCCTGCCGGTGCGGACGGTCGCACCACCGCCAACGGACTGAAGGTGGACCAGGCCGGTCGGCTCTGGGTGATCGACTCCACGGCCGGTGTCTCCGTCTACGACGTACGCAGCCGCCGCCTGCTCGCCCGCTTCGAGGTCCCCGGTCACAGCGCGTCCTTCGTCAACGATCTCGCCCTCGCCCCGGACGGCAGCGCCTATCTCACCGACAGCCGGCGGGCCATGGTCTACCGCGTCACGCGGCAGCAGTTGGCCGAGGCAGAAGCGGACGGCACCCCCTACTTGCTCACGCCGCGATTCGACATGGGCAACCATGTCGATCCGCACGCCGCGTACACCCTCAACGGCATCGCCGCCGACCCGTCCGGGCGCTATCTGCTCACCGTCGACATGACGGGAGGCGCCCTCTACCGCCTCGATCTCGCCTCGGGCGCGATTCGCCGAGTCGCCCTGCACGGCGGCGACATGCTGCACGCCGACGGGCTGGAACTTCAGCACGGCAGGCTGTGGGCGGTGCACAACGTCACTCACACGATCAGTCGTTGGCGGATCGACGCCGACGGCTACGCGGCCCGCGCGGAACGCCGGGTGACCGACGAGGCGCTGCAGATTCCGACGACCCTGGTGCGCCGGCACGGGACGCTGTACGTGGTCCGCTCACAGTTCGACAAGGGCGGCCCCATGGGCCCGGGCACCCCGGAGAGCCCCTTCACCGTCGCGGCCGTGAACGGCATCTGAGCGTCCGAGGGCAGCTTCGCCGCAGCCGACACAGGGAGGCATTGCCACCGGCCCGGTGGGGGCCGGCCGTACCCGGCCCGCCCCCACCCGCAAACAGGCCGTGCCCTCACCGTGCCACCGGTACGTTCCGTCGGAGGCCGCCGTACCGGTCCGCAAGTGCCAGCAGCCCGAAGAAGTGGTAGGCCACACCGGTCCCGCGCCGCACGACGAGCACGGCGATGAGGAGGGCCGACGCGGGGACGCCGAGCCACCACCCCAGCCAGTGGATCAGGACACTCGAGGCCACAGCGCTGCCGAGCGCCACTCCGAAGACGGCACCCAGCACCGCGGCCAGGACGCGGATGCGCCCTGGTGTCTCATCAGTGCCGGCCTCACGCTCGCCCGCCCGGAGCCAGCGGACCATCACTGCCAGCATGACGGGTACGAGTACGGCTCCCATCCCGTACAACGTCAGCGCAACGGGTGACACCAGCCAGTCACCGACTCGGGACAAGGCCTCCCCCATGCCGGGACTGTGCGGCCACGTCGCGAAGGACTTCCGGTCGGCGGAGAAGAACCGCTGGTACCCCCGGCCGTCCCAGCCGTGGACCAGGATGAAGAACATTCCGAGGTAGCCCACTCCCGCCTGGAGGAAGGCGGCATACACCCGGCCGGCCGCGATCAGCCGCGCCGCGACCCAGTAACCCAGTGCGCCCTGGCTCACGTTGGTCGCGGCGAACAGCGCGACCAGCCAGGCGGGCAGCGATCCGTGCCCGCGAGCCACCTGCATCGTCTCCCAGTCCGGGAACCCCCACAGCAGCCAGGCACCGCTGGGCGCGAACAGCACAGCGCAGTACACGACGGTGACCATCAGACAGGGATCCGCGTCCCGAAGGGAGCGGCGAGGCGGGGCGCCTTCCCCGCCGCCCAGCCGGTATGCGGCGGCCGTCGCGAAGCCGGCGCCTATGCCGTACGACCAGAAGATGTCGACCTGGACCATCACACTCCCCTTTTCCGGAATGACGTGTCATTCCGTTTCGAAGGCAAAAATGAGCAGTCCTTGCGAGCCTGCGGCTCAGGAGGAGCCGAGGCCGTCGAACATGAGCGTTTCCACCGTGCGGATCCACGGCTCACGCAGGACACGGGGATCCTGCACATGCAGCAGCCGCACCGCGCCGGTCACGATCATCCCGTTCACCGCGAGCCCGACGATGTGCGCGTCCAGATCACGGCGCAGAAATCCGCGTTCCTGTCCGTTGCGGATGAACGCGGCGGTGTACGCGGCTGCCGCCTCCATCGCCCGTCCGGCGAGGTCGGGCTCGGCACGGTCGATCGCTATCGCGTCGTAGAACAGGATGCGGCACAACTCCGGTTCCGCCACAACGAGGTCGAACAGCTTGTGGCCGATCCGCCCGACCTGCTCCCGGTACTGCGTCACTGTCGCGGAGGAGCCGGGGTCCTCGTCGGAGAGCGCATCCGTCACCTGCCGCAGCGCCCTCGACACCACGCTGCGTGCGATGTCCTCCTTGTTCTTGAAGTAGCGGTAGAACGTCCCGTGTCCGGCGCCGAGTTCGCGCGCGATGTCGGAGATCCCGGTCGCGTGGTAGCCCCGCTCGGCGAAGACCCTCCCCGCCGCGCGCAGGATCGCCTCACGCTTGTCGACCACGCCTCTGGGCACGAAGGACCCCCCTGCGTCGGCACGCCACGGAATGACGTGTCATTCTCGAACTGCCCACCGTTCGCCGTCAACAGGCCCGCACTCGCGACGCCGGACACTCACGCCAGGTCGAAACCCGCGTGCCCGCGGGCGGACGGGACTGCACCGCTGACGAGTGGGCGGCGGACGTCGGCCGGGCCGCCCGCCTCGACATCGGCCAGGAGGGGTACCTGGCCGTCCGCGGCATGACAGCCCCGGCGCCGTATCAGGCCGGCCAACACTTCCTGTGCTTCTGGCCACACCCCGCGCACCCGGGTGCGGCCGTGATCAGCCGGCAGACCTCAGTCCCAGGAAGGTTCCATCGCCAGGACCCCTGGCTGCCGCCCTGAGGACAGGTGCGATGAGGGCTTCGTGCTCGGGATCGTGTGCGTGGCAGACATCAAATACCTCCAGTTCAAATGTGGTTGCGACCGGGGACGGCATCCCTGGGACAGGCGATGTTGTCGACGGGTTCTCCTCCCACGTGAAAGGCCGTTCAGACCTTGCGGCCCACTCCTGCGTACTTCGAGTCCTCCGCGTCCGTGATCTCCAACGAGTCCATCCGGCGGATCGAACCGTCGTCGAGCCTGGGTACGACGACGTCGGGCCGCCATCGGTGGCAGGCCACCAGCCCGGGGTCGACGAGTTCCAGACCGCTGAAGAAGCGCTCGATCTCCGAGCGGGTGCGGAGCCGGAGGGGACCGGTACCGGCTGTGGTGTTGTAGGCGGTGACGACGTCGGTCATGTCGCAGAAGTCACCGGTGAGATGGGAGATCGTCACATAGCTGCCGGGTGCGAGCGCGTCCACGAGTTCGGTGACCGCATCGTGCGGCTGCTGCGCGTCGTCGACGAAGCACAGCACATTGTTGAGGCAGAGGCCGACCGGTCTGGTCAGGTCCAGCGTGGCCTTGATCTGTGACGCGTCGAGGATCGAAGCGGGGTCGGCGAGGTCGGCGCGGACGAAGACCGTACGTCCCCCACGGGCCTTCAGCAGGGCCTCTGCATGGCGTTCGACGATCGGATCGTTGTCGACGCAGACGACGCGGGCGTCCGGCACGGCGTGGCGGACGATCTGCTGAAGGTACGGCTCGACGGGAGCGCCGCAGCCGACGTCCAGGTACTGGTCGATACCGCTCCGGGCGAGGAAGTAGGCACTGCGCTCCATGAAATGGCGGGCTGCCCAGGCCGAGCGGCGGGCGTTGGGGTGGCGGCGCATGATCCCCGTCGCCGCCTCTTCGTCCACGAGGTAGTGATCCTTGCCTCCGAGCAGGGCGTTGTACACCCGGCCCGGATGCGGTTTGCCGGCGTCCGCACGTCCCTGTGCGGATCCGCCGTCGAGCCCGCTCAACGCCACACTCCGTTCCTCTGGTCTCGTAAGTTCCGCTTCACGGGCGAAGGGCCCGGGGTCGCTGCGACGAAGGCGCGGGCAGAGGTCCGAACTCGCAGCCACGAACCGAAGTTGGGGACAGGGCCTGTTCGAAGGCTCGCTGTGATGCCACACTCATCCCTGCCTCCAGTCGGGTACATCAACCGGCACGGCGGAGCACAGGCAATGAAGCCTGCCCCTTCAAGGTCGCCAGATTGAAGTTATCTCCATCTGGACGCCTGATCAAGTGACTAGAGTGTATTCGCCAACCCGCCGGCCCTGCGTAGAAGGTCTCCATGCCTGATCGCTTCTTCAATCGCGTGCGCTTCCGCGAAGTACGCAGAGCACGAGATCTCACCCAGGACGATGTCGCGCACGCCGTGGGCGCAGCCGGTTCGTCGGTCTCCAACTGGGAGGCAGGGCGCTCCGTTCCGGCACCCGAGAAGCTTCCCGTGCTGGCGGCACTGCTCGACCAGAGCCTCGATGAGCTCTTTCCCCGGGGTGACACCCTCCCCGACCTGGCGGACCTGCGCGCCGACGCCGGGCTGTCCCAGCAGGAGACCGCCGCCATCACCCGGACCCGCTCCGCCAAGCCGGTGGCCAACGCCGAAGGCGGCAAGTCCCCGCTGGCCGACAAGTATCTGGAGCCGCTCGCGCTGGCGTACGGAGTCCGCGTGGACGACCTGCTGGCGGCGCAGCGGCGGTCCTTCGGCGAGGAAGGCATGTCCCCGACCCCTGCCGCGCCATCAGCAGCGGCGTCGCCGCAGGGCGCCGCTGCGGCCCCGCCGGGCCTACCGCGCACGATTGTCGAGAAGATCGAGTATCTGCTGGAGCAAACGGACTCGCAGGGACTCCCCCGGCCCGACGACGCGGAGATCGCCCATCGCGGAAACGCGGCGGTGGGACGGCCTGTGCTGAGCGAGTCCCTGGTCCGTGAACTGCGAACCGGAGCACGGTCGTCGGCGACGCAGGAGGTCCTCCGGGCGCTCGCGGGGGCCCTGGACATCCCTCCGCTCTTCTTCGAGAGCGACGATCACGAGGTGCACAGGATCGTCAGCGGAGCGCGGCTGGTGAGCAAGGGGCTCATCGGGATCGCCGCTCGCGGCGACGGGGGCGAAGTACCGGCCGAGCTGCTGGACTTCCTCGCAGGCGTCCTCGACGAGGTGCGCGGAACCAAGAACGCCGAATGACCCGGAGAAGCCCGAACGACCCGTCGGCCCGCCGGTCCGCTCGGCAGCCGGCGGGGGCCGGCCGGACTCGCCGCGCCGGCCGACAGGACGGCCGGGCGGGACGCGCCCGTGGGACACATCCCGCCCGTTTGCGGCCGGTCAGTCCCAGACGGGATCCGGCACCCGCTGCCCTTCCGCCTGAGTTACGAGACCGGCATGCGCAGCACCGGAGGCCGAGTCCGCCAGATCCCAGACCGGATCACTCTGGATACCGATGCCCGGTGCCGACCGGCCCAGAACCAGCGCCGCGGCTGCCGCCGTCAGTGCCAGCGCAACGGTCCTCCTACGCACTACCCTCATCCGTTACCTACCTTCGTCGGGGCCCGGTGGCACGATCCCTCGGCCTTGGTCGCACGAAGGCCATCGTCGTGCAGCACACGAACGGGCCGGGGTGAAGTCTGCGGGATCTTGTCTGTATGCTCCACGTCCACGCCCACTGAGATCAAGCTTTCACGGCTTCGTGCCAACGAGCTTCCGGTATACGCAGGTGTGTCAAATGCCCCCGAAGCAGAAAGAGTCAGATGGGCAGGGCATGTCGCTCGAGCTGACCGCCGAAGCTCTGGCCCTATACCACCACATGGCCCGGGGCAGCCTCGTCTGGCCCCTCGGCACACCAGGTCTGACGGAGCTCGTCGAAAAAGGCCTCGCGGTGCGCAATCCCTACGAGCCCGACCTCTATCTGCTGGCCGACCAGTATCACGTCTACCAGACCCATGTGGAGCGTGATGTCGCGGTCATCGCGGCAGCTGCCGCGCGGCTACTGCGGATGCCCGACGCGATGAGCCAGCTGCCTCAGGTGCTCGCCCAGGCGGACGGGAGCTGCGAGTACATGGCAGACAAGGCCGAGGCGAACGCAGAGATCATCAAGGCGCTGGCCGGTATGACCTCGCACGTATGGACTGCCCACCCCATCGACCGCGCGGAGGGGTCGATACTGCAGTCCCTCCCCCGCGACATCGACAACCTGAAGAGGAACCTCGGACTTCGCACGATCTACGCGAACAGCGCGCGCAATCGACCCCATATGTGCCACTGGGCCGAGCAGGTCACCGAGCACGGTGCCGAAGTGCGCACCCTGCCAGGCGGATTCATGCGCATGATCATTGTCGATGACGTGTTCGTCCTGCTGTCCGACTACCGTCCCGGCGCCGACATCAGAGGACCTGCCTGGAAGATCACGCACCCCGGACTCGTCGCAGCGTGGATCGAGGTCTACCGGCAACAGTGGCACCGCGCAGAGCCGTGGATGGGCGGACATGTACGTCCGGCGGAGAAGACACTGACGACCACCACCCAGCGACGCATTCTGCGCCTGATGAGCGCGGGCCACAAGCAACCGCAGATCGCCTCCGAACTCGGCGTCACGTCCCGCACCGTGAGCGCCTATCTGGCCCCTCTCTACGACAAGCTGGGCATCGCACCCGGCGATCAGTTCAGACTCGGCGAGTTCTGGCGTGAGACGCAGGAGCGCTTCCTGGACTGACGCTCGTTCACGTGGAGCGGCGCCCGCGGAACACCTCCGTCGGCGGGTGGGAACCGGCGCAGCGCCTCCGTTCGCGGGCAGTCGTCGATCAGGAGAGGACGCGCGCTGCTGCCGCCGCCGTGTCCCGGTACTTCCTGACGACGGAGGAATGGCGCATCGCCCGGGACATGTCCTCGAAGTTGCTGGTGACCACCCCCGGGACCGGTGGCATCCACTCGAGCACACAGCCCTTGCCGACAAGCACCCTGGTCCGTACGGCTGCGGCGACCATCGCCGCGTCGCCTACGACTTCGGCCAGCGAGCGATCGGCACCGGCGGCTGCGGCCTCGGTGGCCGCGGCGCGCCGTGTCTCCGGGTCCAGATAGCTCCTGAGGTTCAGCAGTCCGTCGTGAATGTCGGAGACGCGCTGGGTGAGCCGCATGTCCAGGGGAGCCCACCAGATGTGCGCCGGCGTCCCGCCGGGCGAGGAGACCTCGCGTACCTCCTGCCAGAGCGGGTGGAGGCGACGCAGGTGCGCCAGAACACCCAGATGCGCGGACAGGCGCTCCCCGATCAGTGGTGCCAGAAAGCCGATGCAGCACAGGAACGCCCCGAGCGATGCGCACTGCGGCGCGATGTCCGTGCTGAGGGTGTCCCAGTCGCGGCCGGTCCAACGAGCCCCGACGGCAAGGAGCTTGACGACCGAAAAGGTCCCGTTGACGAGGTAGCCGATGACGATGCCCGTCAAGCCCGCGCGCAACCAGCCGCCGACCTTTCTGGACCATCGCCAGCACATGGTCATCATGGTGCCGGTCGTCACGGTGTGGGTCAGCAGGTAGAGAAGGATCATCTCCCGGACGAACGGGGTCCCGGCGTAGTACGTGTCGAAGTCCCGGAGCCTTTCCAACGGCGCGTCGCCCAGCGCGAACAGGATGGGCAGGGCACCGGCGATGCACAGATAGGCGCTTACCCAGCGCCGGGTGAGTTTGCGTACATACACCTCCGGACCGCCTCGCCAGCTGATGATGAGAAGCATGCTGGCAAGGCCGTAGAGGGTGACGAGGCTGTAGACGAGCGGCCCGGAGAAGTTGGGGATCCCTGTGAAGTCGTTGACTGCCGCGATCGTCGGTGGAGCGGCACAGACGAAGGTCAGACTACCCAGCGCGAGCACCAGACCCACGGACCTGACGAGGGGGTCGTGCCAGGAGCGGCGCAGTGCGGGCAGGCGGATTCCGACGGCGACTGCCAACGCGGCTGCCGGCACGTAGAGGTCAGTGCCTTCCACCGTCCGCCTTCGCACTCGCGCTGCCCAGGGACGCCCTGATGCGGTCGGCTAAGGGGTCGCCGGGATCGCGGGGCCGGTCGCCGGGATCGACGAGGAGCTTGCCGAATCCGGTGGCGAGCACCAGACCGAAAAGTTCCGCCGCTTCTTCCGCCTTGGGGTTGTGACCGCCGCTCCGATCGCCGCCTGCCTGCCGGGCGGCGACGGTGAGCAGCGATTCGACAGCCGCCTCGAGGTCGTCCCCGGCCACGGACAGGGCCCGGGCCGCTACTTGGTGTCCCAGTACGTCGAGGTGGCCGTCGCCCTTGTACGCGTGCCACAGCTCATGGCCGATCACACGGATCTTGAGCAGTGGAGCCGCGCGTTCCTCGACCAGGAGGATGTCACGGTCCTCCATGCGGAAGCAGAGACCGCTGTAGGCCGCCGGGAGCACCCGCGTGCGGTAGTGGCACGGCCGGTTTCTGCGCCGGCCGAAGACCTCGCAGATCGCGGCGCACAACTCGTCGACTTCCACAGGGGCCGGAAGCCCGCCCACCTCGTCGAGCAGAGCGCTGCACAGTCGGCGCATGTGGAGTCGCTCGAGCACCATTTCCCCCGTGTACGGCCTCAGGTCGAATGCGAGCCGGGTATGTGGCGGCGTGCCCCGTGTCCCTGGCGGTCGGGCACTCCGCATGTTCATCCAACCCGTCACTCTGAGTACATTCCAAGGTTACAGCCGCGTACGCAAGCGGATTGGCCTTCGCATAGCGGAAGTTCGGAACCACGCAACCGTCATAGGCCGAAATACCTGCCGGTTCCGGACGGACCGCGAGCGCGCGGTGCGCAACACGCACGAGCACACGCGCAGCACGCACGGCCACGATCTCTTGCACGAGTCGGTCGTCTCCGTCGGTGGGACGGGCAGGCGCTCCACCGCCATGCAGGGCTCTCCAGGACGGTGGAGCAGAACCGCTCAGCCCTCCTCGCCAGCCCGGTCCGATGCATGAACCGCGTCGGTGGTTTCGGCGTTGCGCGCCGCAGTCAGGAGGGGCGGCGAGCGTGGACGTAGAGGTGCTGCTCGGGTTCCGCGCCCTGCCCGTGCGGGCGGTACAGGGCGGTGTGGTGGTGCACCACCTCAAGGCCGGCCTCCTCCAGCACCCTCAACTGGTCCTCGGTGGCCAGGCTGCTGACGGTGACCTCGTGGCCCATCCACACGATGTCCAGACTCCTGATGTCCCCGGGCACGGTGGCCATCGCGAACGATCCGCCGGGGGCGACCCAGGACGCCGTCCTCGTCAGCGAGGCCGCCACCTCGGGCTGGTCCATCACCAGCAAGGGGAAGAAGGCGCACACCGCGTCGTACCCGCCGTCCGGTGCCCGGTAGGTGCGGACGTCGGCCTGCTCGAAGCGGGCGGCGGGCACACGCTCCCTGGCGAGCCGGACCATTTCCGCCGACACGTCGATGCCGGTGACCGCCAAGCCGGCCCGGGTCAGCACCTCGGCGGTCGGGCGACCGGTGCCGCTGCCCACATCCAGGACGCGGGCACCGGGTGCGAGGCAGCCGGTGAGCCAGTCCAGGGCGGCGATCTGGCCGGGCACACCGGCGAACACCTCCTCGTAACGCGCGCCCACCTCGTCGAAGACCTCGGCGGCGGAGGCCCCCCGGGCCCGTCGGGCCTCGCTCACTCCACCACCTCGGTGTCGTAGAAGCAGTAGTGCCCGGCGATGGCGGCCACCTCGGGTTTGGGATCGGGGTAGGCCCAGACCAGATCGTCCGCGCCTGGCACCGACCAGTAGGAGGCGTCGCCCTTGAAGGGGCAGTGCGAGTTCGAGGCGGAGGGGATCAGCAGGTCGGTGCGTACGTCGGCGGGCGGCAAGTAGTACCGGACCGGGCAACCCGTCTCGCGCAGGACCAGGGGCCGCCTGCTCTCGGCGAGCAGCCGCCCGTCCCTTACGACCCGGACATGCTCGGCGCCCGGCTCGACCGTGATCCGGTGGCGTCCGGCATGGGGCGTGCTCCGTGGTGTCTGTGCAGTCATAACCGGATCAGCGTCCGGGCGGGAGCTGGTGTTCCCGGATCCGGCGTCGGAACGCCGTTCGGCCGTGGCCCACCTCCCCTGCGTGCCGGCGGGCACCGGCACGACTCAGCGGTGCGAGGGCAGCCCGAAGGAGCCGGTGTCGCGGACGAGGAGGGAGCAGGCGAGCCGCCCGCCGCCGGCCAGGGCGGGTGCCATCGGCACGTTCACCAGTGGCCGTGGCCGGAAGGGATCGTCGGCGTCGCGGTCGCGGCCGGCCCGCCGACTGTGACGGGGATGAGCACGGCGGTGATGTTGTCGTGCCCGCCGGCGTCGAGGGCGTACGTCACCAGCATCCGTACGTCGTCCAGAAGACCCCTGTCGGCCGTGGACCCGCGCCGGCGACGGTTGAGCGCCGCTCTCAGCGCTCCGGCATCGGGCAGATACCGCCACAGACCGTCCGTGCACAGCAGCAGACGCCCCGGGCCCGGCGGCCGGTAGCTCCGGATGCTGGCCGCCGGTTCGCCGGCGTCGGCTCCCAGCCATGCGGCGAGCGCTTCATGCTCACCCGTGTCGTCCTCGGTCAGCGCCATGCCAGGGCCCTCGTCCGGCAGCCAGTAGGCACGGCTGTCACCGATCCAGGCGCTCCACATACCCTCCGGGCCCGCGATGCCCGCGACGTATGTGCACGCCGGAGCGGCGTCCACCGAGGCGGCCAGGGCGGCGACGGCCCGACCCGCGCGGACGGCGGCTTCGCCGAGCGCGACTTCCGGCAGAACACCCGCTTGCAGCCGCGCTGCCAGGGCTGTCGCGCCGACTTCGGCCGCGACCTGGGCCGCTCGCTCGGACCGGGGCGACATGGACACCCCGTCGCAGACGACACCGATCGTCCACGGGCCGCTCTCGGTCAGCGCCATCGCGTCCGCGTTGATGCCCCGGTGCCTGCCCCGGTCGCTGATGCCCGCCGCACCGCCGTCCGCCGTGATCTCCACATGGGAGCGGAAACCCGGCTGCGCCTCGCCGCAGTTCCAGCAGTAGCCATCGGGGGCAACGGTTCCGCCGCACAGAACGCAGCCCGCACTCTCGTTCATACGGTGCGGATCCTGTCAGATCCGTCCCCAGGGTGAAACTCATGGCTCCCGGCGCCGCGCCGTCGTTTGCGGCCGATGAAGGAGTTCGTACCGGCGCCCGCGCCCGGGCCGGGCTTGGGCCATAATTTCCCGGTGGGAGATGAGCAGGTGGTGCACCTGGCCGGGAGGCACAGGCAGGGGTCGGCTACGCCGGATACGTCGGCGGGCCTGCCGCGTTGGCCGGAATGGCGGGCCGACTACCCCACCGTCTCACCCGACGGACATCCGTTTCTGATGGTCACGCTGCGTATGACGGCCCCGAGCGGCCGGCACTGGCAGCAGCATCGCCTGGTCGAGAACCACCGGCTGCGCGAACGGCTCGCGCCCATCCTCGGTGCACTGCCCATGAGCCACTCGCTCCTGCAGGAACCGCACGGCGGCCAGCACTGCCGTTACAGCGACCGCACTCTGCAGATGTGGCAGGAAACCGATCCCGCCCGCTGGCCGAACACCCTCTACCGGCAGCTCGCAGAGGAGGACGGACCGCGCCAGGGGCTGGGCGAGGTGACCGTGACGCTGCACCTGGAGACCAGGGACGGACACATCAGCGAGGCATCGCGGACCATAAGCGAATGCAACATCCGGGCCGACGGCCGGCTTCTGCTCGCTCAACTCCCCCAGCACAGCCTGGACACCGGCAGGTGACGGCCCCGTCCGGCCGCGGTACCCGCGCTTCGGAGCCCGATCAGCCGCGGGGACGGTGGGTACGGCGGTGCACGCTCATCCGGTGGCCTGCGGCGGGACGACCGCCGAGGGACCTGCGGGCGCGATGCTCGTCATGTAGTCGGCCCAGATCTGCGCCGGGAAGACGCTGCCGCGCACCGAGCCCTGTCCGCCGGTGCCGTTCATCGGCAGCAGGGCCTCACCGGGCCTGGACCGGAACATCGTCACGGCCGTCGACAGCTCCTCCGTGTAGCCGGCGAACCACGCCGCCCTTTGGGTGTCGTTCTCGCCGGTGGAGGCTCCCGCGAAGCGGCCGAGTGCCGCGGTTGCCGACGCTGCCGGGGTGTTCCCGGCCGTGTCCCGGAGAACGGACGTGACGTCGCGCGCCACTGCCGCATCCATGACCCGTCGCGCCGGCGACCGTTCGAGCCCGCCCACCGCTTTGCCGCCCCGCAGCACCCTGGTCACCGAGTACGGCTCGTGGCGCAATCCGTCGCCGGCGAACGTCGCGTAGGACCCGGCCACCCGGATCGCGCTGGGCGACGAGGTGCCGAGGGGGAACTCCCCGTCCCGTGGCGCCATGCTGCTCTTGAGCATTCCGGCGCCCACGGCCATGTGCTCGACACGCCTGAGGCCCGTGTCCGCACCCAGTTTCAGGAACGGAGTGGCGGCGGAGCTCATCATGGCCTCGCGCAGGGTCGGGAAGCGGGTGAAGGCCGCCAGTGGGGAGGCGGCCTCGTTCGGTCCCGGTACGGGCAGCAGGCTCGTGGACAGCCTTCCGGTCTCGTCGTAGAAGCTCTCCGTGGATACGGGCTGCACGGAGCCGTCCTCGGCCACTGTGCCGTGCTGGAGCGCGGTGGCCAGTACGAACGGCTTGAACACGGACCCCGCGGGGACACCCGAGGTGTCGGCGTTGTTGGTGAAGTGCTTCGTCGCGTCGGCGCCCCCGTAGACCGCGACGATCGCCCCGTCGTCCGGCCGCACGGACGCCGCGCCGACCTCGACGTGCTGGTCCTGCCGACGGGCTTCCGGGTCGATGTGACGCTCGAGGACGCCGGCGGCCGAACGTGCCAGCTGCTGCACCGCGTTCTTCTCGAACGTGGTGTGGATCTGGTAGCCGCCCCGGTCGAGGTCGGCGTCGGCGAGGCCGGTCTGCTTCTTGACGTAGCGTTTGGCGAGGTCGACGAGATAGCCGGTCTGGCCGCTCATATTGGTGGACAAGGACTGCTTGCGGGGCTCCGGGAACGTCACGTACTGCGCGCGTTCCCGCGCTGTCATCATGCCGAGGGCGACCTGGCGGTCCAGGATCCACGACCAGCGTTCGACCGCGCGCCGACGGTTCTCCTCACCCAGTGCCGGGTCGTACTCGCCCGCTCCCTTCAACAGTGCGGCCATGAACGCGCCCTGACTGGGATTCAGCTCTTTCACATCGAGGCCGTAGTAGGCGTTCGACGCAGCCTGGACCCCGTATGCGCCACGGCCGAACCAGCTGGTGTTGAAGTACCCCTGGAGGATCTCGTCCTTGGACTTGCGGCTGTCCATCTTGAGCGCGATGCAGAACTCCTGCACCTTGCGGGAGAGAGTCTGATCCTGCGACAGATAGGTGTTCTTCACGTATTGCTGGGTGATCGTGGAGCCGCCCTGGGTCTCCTGGCCGCGGGCCATGTTCGCGACAGCGCGGGCCACTCCGGTGAACGAGACACCGGAATCGGTGTAGAAACCGGCGTTCTCGGCCGCCAGGGCCGCGTTGCGGAGCGAGACGGGCACCGCGGACAGTTGCACGTTCTGCCGGTCCACGGCGCCCACACTCACCATCCGGCTGCCGTCGGCCCAGTAGTAGACGTTGGCCTGCTGTTGCGCGGCGGCGTTCTCACCCGGAATGTCGACGTAGGCGTAGATGGCGACGAACAGCGCCAGGAGACCGCCGATGAAGGCCAGGGAGGTGCCGAGCAGCAGCCGCCACGACGGAAGCCAGCGGCGGACACCGTTTCTCCCCCGCCGCGGGTAGTCGATCAGACGCGGACGGCCGGCGCCTCGCGTGCGGCGTGAGCGGGATGAACGCGTGTCTTCGCCCATGATGCGGCTGCTCCTCGGTCGGGCTCCGCGCACACCACCAGGACCGCGCGGATCTCTCCGAGCTATACGGACCGTGCCCCTGAAGCGTTGACCATGCCGCGTGTGAAGGACAGCACGCTGTTTCGCCGGAACCCGGTGACGGCTTTTCAACTCCTACCCTTACCCGCGAGTTCGGCAGTCGGACTGCGGCCGGCCGGCGTCGGGACAGCGGCCCGCGGCCGAGGTCGGCGACCGGGCCGGTGTCGCCGCTCCGCACGAGTCCGGCGAACGCGGCGGGCATCGGACGGTCCAGGAGCTTCCTCACGAGCTCGGTGGGCAGGAGCCGGGCGTGGTCGGCGGCGACGGTCTCGTAGGACGTCCGGACGTCCGGACGTCGTGCAGCTACGAGGTGTCCGCCATGGCCGGCAAGACCGGACCGGCGTCGGGGACGGGTCCGGCGTGTGCCCGGACGCCCCGGTGCTCACCGGTCGTGCGGGCGGCCCGACTGCCCTCGTACCACGGCCGGTCGGGCCCACGCTTGCCGGTCACGGCGCCGAACGCACCCCGTCACCACCTCTCCCCCGCCGGGCGGGCGCGCTCAGGGAGTGCCGGCGAGGGCTTCGCGGGCCGCGGTGCGAGCCGTCTCCCGGTCGTGCGGAACCAGCCCGATTCGGGTGCGCCGGTCGAGGAGGTCGGACTCGTCGAGCGCTCCTTCGTGGCGTACGGACCACTGGAGTTCGGCCCTGGTGACGGGATGGCCGGGGACAACCGGCTGAGCGAGGGCCGGGTCGGCAACACCGAGGGCGTGGACGGCCGGGGCTTCGGTCCCGTAGCGGCGGACGAGGCGCGGTGGCGCGTCGAGGGTGCTCAGGGTGCTGGGGTGGGCCGCGCCGACGAGCGGCAGTGAGGCCGTGGCGCACGGGCCGGCCGCCAGGCCGCGCACGGCGACGGCTGCGTCGACGGCGTCCTGCGCCATCCTGCGGTAGGTGGTGAGCTTGCCGCCGACCACGGTCACGACCCCTTCTGACGTGGTCAGCACCGCGTGCTTGCGGGAGATGTCGGCGGTGCGGCCGGCCTGGTCCGGTCCGGCGGTGTCCAGGAGGGGGCGCAGTCCGGCGAAGGCTCCCACCACGTCGTCGCGGGTGATGGTGACGTCGAGGGCGGAGCCGAGGACGTCGAGGAGGAAGCCGATGTCGGTCTCGGGTACGTCGGGGACATCGGGGATGCCCCCGTCGACCGGCTCGTCGGTGAGACCCACGTACACCCGCCCGTCGCCCTGCGGCAGTACGAGGACGAACCGGTTGGACTCCCCGGGGATCGGGATGTGCATTCCGGCCGAGAGGCTGCCGAGGTCCTCGGAGCGCAGCACGAGGTGCGTGCCCCGCGAGGGCCGCAGGCGGATGTCGTCGACCAGTCCGCCGGCCCACACGCCGGCGGCGTTGATGACCGTACGGGCCTGGATGTCGAACTCCTCGCCGGTGAGCTCGTCACGCACCCGGGCCCCGGAGCCACTGAGGGAAAGAGCACGGACCCGGGTCAGAATGCGTGCGCCGTGGGCGGCGGCGGTGCGGGCGATCGAGGTCACCAGGCGGGCGTCGTCGGTGAGTTGGCCGTCCCAGGACAGCAGTCCTCCGCGCAGCCCCGTCGGCCGCAGGGAGGGGGCCATGTGCCGGGTCTCCACGGCGCTGAGGGTCCGTGGCGCGGGGAGGGTGGTGCGGGAGGTGCGGGCCGAGGCGCGCAGCAGGTCGCCGGCACGGAACCCGGCCCAGGCGAGAGCGGCCTGGCTCCGGGACACCAGCGGGGTGAGCGGCAGGACGAAGGGCTGGGGACGCACCAGGTGGGGGGCGGTGCGTTCCATGAGGATGCCGCGTTCGACGGCGCTCTCGTGAGCGACGTCGAGCTGGCCGGTGGCCAGGTAGCGCAGACCGCCGTGGATGAGCTTGGAGCTCCACCGGGAGGTGCCGAAGGCGAGGTCGTGTGCGTCGATGGCGGCGACGGTCAGGCCGCGTGAGGCGGCGTCGAGCGCGGCGCCCGCGCCTGTCGCGCCGAGACCGACGACGAGGGTGTCGACCCGGATGCCGTCGGCGAGCTCGGTGAGCTCCCGGGCGCGGCGGGCCGCGTTCAGCGACGAGGCGGGAGCGGGGGTGCTCCGGCGGCTGCTGCTGCTCATGGCGTAAGGGTCCTCTCCAGAAGGGTCCGAAGCTCTTCGATGAAGGCGGCGTCGGTGAGGTGGGGGTCGGCCTCGTCGGTCATGGTGCGCAGCGAGAGCGTGAACGACTGCACGACGAGGAGCACTGCGCGGGCCTGGAGGTCGAGGTGGGCCTGGCGCACCGATCCGTCGGCGTGGCCCTCTGCGAGTGCGCCGGTGATGAGGCCGAGGAGGGCGTCCTGGCTGGCGCCGCGGCGGTCGAGTACGTAGGGCAGCAGCAGTTCGGGGTCGACGTCGAGGATCTTGTGGAACAGCGGATGGGCCCGGAAGGCGGCGACCCCCGCGGCGAGTCCGTCGACGAGGCGCTGACGGGTGGGGGTACCGGGCTCGGCCGCAGGCATGACGGAGACGGCCAGGCCGATCCATTCCCTGGTCATCAGGTCACCGACGAGGGTCCGCACGTCCGGCCAGCGGCGGTAGAGCGTCATACGGGACACACCGGCCCGACGGGCGACGTCGGTCAGGGTGGTGCGGCGTACGCCGACGGCCAGGACGCAGTCGCGGGCTGCGTCGAGGACGGCGTCTTGGTCCGACTGGTTGTGACGAATGGGCGTCATCTGTCACAGTGTAATGCCAGTGCGGGCCGCGTGGACGACGCCCGGCCAAACCGACGGTGAGGAACAGCCCAAGTGGACATGTTGTGGAGCGGCTGGGGAGACCCGGCCAAGGCGGCCCCGCTGCCGGAGACGGTGACCGGACTCCTGCGCGATCTGCTGGGGGTCAGGCCGCGCGAGACCGGGCCGGCCTCGCTCGAGGCCATCGCCGTCCCCGAGTCCGCGCTGAGTGCCGCCGCGCGCCAGGCCCTGGCGGACCGTGTCGGCGACGAGGCGTACGTACGCACCGACGCGGAGAGCCGGATCCGGCACACCCGCGGCAAGTCCACGCCCGACCTGCTGCGCATCCGCGCCGGAGAGGTCGACGACATTCCGGCGGCCGTCGTGCTCCCGGGCAGCCACGACGAGGTGCTGGCCGTCCTGGAGGCGTGCGCCGCGCACGGTCTGGCCGCGGTGCCGTTCGGCGGCGGAACCTCCGTCGTCGGCGGCCTGACGCCGGAGGGGAAGCGGGACTTCGTCGCTGTGGACCTGCGCCGCCTCGACTCGCTGCTCGCGCTCGACGAGATCTCCCGCACCGCCACTCTCCAGGTGGGGCTGCGTGCGCCGGCGGCAGAGGCGCTGCTCAACGAGCGTGGCTTCACGCTGGGGCACTTCCCGCAGTCCTACGAATGGGCCTCGATCGGCGGATTCGCCGCGGCCCGGTCCAGCGGCCAGGCATCCGCCGGCTACGGCCGCTTCGACGAGATGGTGCTCGGTCTGGCCCTCGCCACCCCCGAAGGCACGCTGGAGCTGGGCCGCGCCCCGCGCTCGGCGGCCGGTCCCGACCTTCGCCACCTGGTCCTCGGCTCCGAGGGCGCGCTCGGCGTCATCACCTCGGTGACCGTACGCATCCGCCCGCTGCCGGAGACCCGCGTCTACGAGGGCTGGCGCTTCGCGTCCTTCGAGGCGGGGGCCGCGGCGCTGCGCAGGCTCGCCCAGGACGGCCCCCGGCCGACCGTGCTGCGCCTGTCGGACGAGACGGAGACCTTCATCGGTCTGGCACAGCCCGACGAGATCGGCGGCACGGAAGCTCCTCAGCAAGCCGGGTGCATGGCGATCGCCGGATACGAGGGCACCGCAGAGGAGACGGCGGAGCGACGGGCGCGCGCCCGTGAGGTGCTTCTCGCCTGCGGCGGCGAGTTCGCCGGCGAACAGCCCGGCGAGCGCTGGGCCCACGGCCGCTACAACGCGCCGTATCTGCGCGACGCGCTCCTGGACGCCGGCGCGTTCGCCGAGACCCTGGAGACCGCCGCCTTCTGGTCCGCTCTTCCGGCGCTCTACGACGCCGTACGCGGGGCGCTCACGGACGCGCTGACCGAGGCCGGTACTCCGCCCCTGGTCATGTGCCACATTTCGCATGTGTACGAGAACGGCGCGTCGCTGTACTTCACGGTCGTCTCGGCCCAGGGCGACGATCCGGTGGCCCACTGGGCGCCGGCCAAGCGTGCCGCGTGCGACGCGATCCTGGCGGCCGGCGGCACCATCAGCCATCATCACGGCGTCGGAACCGACCACCGCGACTGGTACACGAAGGAGATCGGGCCGGTCGGCGTCCGTATCCTGCAGGCCGTAAAGGCCGAAGTCGATCCGGCCGGGATCCTCAGTCCCGGCGTCCTCATCCCCGTCCGCTGACCGGCCTGCCCGTCCTGCCCTGCCCCCGGAGGCGCATTCATGCGACAGTTCACCGCGGTCGTCAACCCCACCGCAGGAGGGTCCAGCGGCACAGCGGCCCTGCTCGTGCTGGCCCGTCTCCTGAGGGAGGCGGGCGCGCAGCTCGACACCCAGTACAGCCGCAGCCTGGAGCACGCCCGCGAGGTGGCACGGGCCGCCGGCGAGCAGGGACGCATCGTGCTCGCCGTGGGCGGCGACGGGATAGTCGGCTGTGTCGGCGGTGCCCTCAGCGGCACGGACGCCGTGTTCGGCATCGTGCCGGCCGGACGGGGCAACGACTTCGCCCGGGCCCTGGGGCTTCCCACCGATGCCCCCGCCCTTGCCGAACTGCTGCTGAACGGCTCGCCCCGGGCGATCGACACCATCGAGGTCGAATCCGCCGTTCACCCCGGGGTGGCAGTGCTGGGCAGTGTGTACGCCGGGGTCGACGCGGTGGCCAACCGTTACGCCAACACGTCCCGGCTGCTGCGCGGCGCGGCCTCCTACTACGCCGGCGGCCTGCGGGCCGTGGCGACCTGGCGGCCGGCCGCCTACCACATCACGGTGGACGGGGTGCCGTACGAGCGGCGCGGATACACCGTCGTGGCGGCCAACTCGGGCTTCTACGGCTTCGGCCGCAACGTGGCTCCAGGAGCGCGGCTCGACGACGGCCTGCTGGATGTGGTCGTGATCAAGCATGCTCCGAAGCGGCTGTTCTTCGCGATGATGAACGAGCTCAAGACGGGCGCCCACCTGGCCCGCCCCGAGATCGAGATCCTCCGGGGCAAGGAGATCCGCATCGCGGCCGACCGGGCCATCCCCTATGGCGCGGACGGCGAGGTCGAGGCCACGCTGCCCGTGACGGTGAGAGTGCGGCCGGGCGCACTCAACGTGCTCTGCTGAGACGTTCCGAGAGATCCGGGAGCAGCTCCCGGGACCGGCCAGAAGACCGGTCCCGGGGCGGTCGCCCCGGATGACCCCATGCCCCCGGCAGCGTGCCCCCCACCGCGCTGCCGGGCCTCGGCGCACCGGCTCGGGGTGCATGCCGCAGGCCGCCCGCACAAGGCGGCACCGCACCGCGATGGGCGCGCATAACGTTGCCCCATGCCCGAACTCCAGCGCCTTCGCCTCGATCACGCTCCCGCCCTGCTCGCCTTCGAGCAGGAGAACAGGGCCTACTTCGCCGCTTCCGTCCCGGACCGGGGCGACGACTATTTCGCCCACTTCGACGCACGGCACAACGACCTGCTCACCGAACAGGCCGCCGGGCTGCACTTCTTCCATGTCCTCGTGGGCGGCGAGGGTGAGATCGTGGGACGCGTCAACCTCATCGACGTGGCCGACGGCAGCGCCGAACTCGGTTACCGCATCGCACAGAAGGCCACGCACCAGGGCCTGGCCACCAGAGCCGTCCGTGAGGTGTGCGCACTGGCCACCGCGGACTACGCCCTGACCCGGCTGCGGGCCGTCACGACCCTCGACAACATCGGTTCGCAGACCGTGCTCACCCGCACCGGATTCGTCCCCACCGGAGAGACCCTTGTCGGTGGGGCCCGAGAAATCCACTACACCCTAGGTCTTGTCCGGAGGGATCGGGAGACCGGGACCGCCGTGGCCGACCACCTCTGAGCACCAACCCGGCCTTGAGCACAGGCCGGCTGCTCACCAGCGGACTTCCCATCGTCTCCGGCCACCTGTCGCTGGAGGCCACAGCGGCCCGAAAGAGCTGCGGGTGAGCGGCTTGCTGATCGAGTCCCGGCTGGGCGTTTTCGCTCGGCCACGGGAGCCGACTTCGCGCACCTACGCTTCCTTGTTGTTCGTTCCCAAGGCGTCGCTGAGCACTGAGATGGCCTGGGCGACGGCCGCACGCGTGGCATGGGTGTCGCTCAGCGGGTTGAGCATCATGAAGTCGTGGGTGACCCCGTCGTAGCGGACCGTGGTGACGTCGATGCCCGCGGCGCGGAGCTTGGCAGCGTATGCCTCGCCCTCGTCGCGCAGGACGTCAGCCTCGTCGACGATGACGAAGGCAGGCGGCAGACCGGCGAGCTGGTCGAGGTTCGCCTTCAGCGGAGAGACGGTGATCTCGCTGCGCTGCGAACGCTCCGGCACGTAGGCGTCCCAGAACCACTCCATGGCCTTGGCCGTGAGGAAGTAACCCGTGGCGAAGTCGGAGTAGGACTCCGTGTCCATGTCGGCGTTGGTGACCGGGTAGTACATGGACTGGTGGACGAAGCGGACGTCGCCGCGCTCCTTGGCCATCAGAGCCAGTGCGGCGGTCATATTGCCGCCGACCGAATCGCCCGCCACCGCCATGCGATCCGGGTCGAGGCCGCGAGCCGCCCCTTCGCGCACGATCCACTGGGCGGTGGCGTAACCCTGCTCGACCGCCACGGGGTAGTGAGCCTCGGGCGAGCGGGCGTACTCGACGAACACAACGGCGGCTCGCACCCCGTCGGCCAGTTCGCGCACCAGCCGGTCGTGGGTGTCGGCGTTGCCGAGGATCCAGCCCCCGCCGTGCATGTAGAGGATGACCGGGAGGGGTGATGCGGCGTTCTTCGGGCGGACGATGCGGACGCGGACGTCACCGACCTCGGCGGGAACCGTGATCCACTCCGAGTCGACGGAAAGCTTGTCGATCGGCGCCGCCTGGATGTCGTCCAGCACCTTGCGGGCTTTCTCCGGCCCCATTTGGTAGAGGAAGGGCGGCTTCGAGGTGGCATCGGCGATCTGCTGGGAGGCAGGCTCCAGAACGAGGCTACCGGCGGACTGGGGGGACATGACGATCTCCTTGGGATCTCGGGATGGCTGCTGGCCAGGGCGCATGTTGAGGGGCTGTCCCGTGGCGCGCCAGTGCCGCGCAGGCTTCGGTCGAGCAGGCACGGCAGTGGTCCGCGCGTTATGACAACAGGGTCACCCGCCCCGGTGGTGATCGCATCCGCCAGGCCCGAGTGGCGAGCCACCAACCCCTCAGATCCAGGGTCCGCCGGGCCTCACCGCGGTCCATGGCCTGCCGAGCCCGTGCCGAGGGACCGGTCGCCGCTCCGGAAGCGGCGCGGGAGCGGTACAACGGCGCGGGAGCGGTACAACTCTGACGCGCGAGCGACGCGCAGGGCGTTGCGGGAGGTGGCCCGTGCCGATTTGCCCGCCGCGCATTTCGGTCCGGGAATTCTGGTCGTCGCCAGTGTGGTCGTGTGGTGTTTCGCAGCTGCCGCCGCCGGTGCGCTCGTGGTTGGAGCCTTCGCCGCACTGTTTCTTGTGGAGCTGCCCGCAGGAACTTCTCCCGTGTGCCGTCCGCCCGCCGGCGTCGACGCCTGTCGTGCACCGTCTTCCACTTCCCGAACCGTGTCGGCAGGTCCCGCCACGGTATGCCGGTCCGCTGCCGGAAGAGAATTCCAGTGATCACCCTGCGGTGGAACTTCCAACGCCCGCCTCGTCCCACGCACTTCGGTAGACGGGCTCCGTCCGAGCCCAAAGGTCATCCGACAGATCGCACGCCGCCTCCGCCGGCGAGGCATCCGGCAACGCATCGCCCGCAAGGGCATCGAGTCGGAGGCCCACGCTGCCGCGGTCGGGTAGCGAGGGGGCTTCGTCGGCGGGAGGATGAGCACACGGCGCGCACTGGTAGTCGCTCGCGAGCACGGTCCGTCCGACGACACGGACTGGGACGTCATCGAACTCGGCCGCGACGACGCCGACGACACCGACGACCAGGCTCGCCACGCCGCTGCCCGGCCGCCGCCGCAAACCTGAAGATCACGTCCGCGTGATCGCTGCCGAGCCGGGTAGTCGGGCGCATATGTTCAGGCATCGAAGTGCACGGGTTGCGATTGTGTTGTTGAGCGGCTGGGTGGTGCTGGCAGGCGTGGAGCGCCGGGTGGAGCATGCACCGTGGCTGACCGCGGTGTTGGCCGGGCTGTTGTGGTCGTGCGTGGTGACGGGTGCCTGGTGGTTCGCGGAGTGGACTGCGGGCGCAGCGAACGCAGCAGACGCAGACAGCACCGACGACACCACGGGCGTCGGCAGTCCACGCCGGGGACGTTCTTGAAGCTCGAGGTCGGCCGAAGCTTGGGGTTCGGCTCTGGCACAAGGGCCGCGGGCCGCTGAAGCGGTCGGTTCGGATGCCGAGCGCTACGACAGGGCCAGGCCCCGCTATCCCGACGCCATGGTGGAGCGGATCGTCACCGCCGGCCCCGGCCCCGACTTCCTCGACGTCGGCTGTGGCACCGGCATTGCCGCCCAGCAGTTCCGGGCGGCGGACTTCAGTGTGCTCGGCGTCGAGCCCCATGCGCGGATGGCCGACGTGGCGCGGCAGTTCGGGATCGAGGTCGACGTAGCGACGTTCGAGGACTGGACCCGGCCGGCCGTCGATTCGATGCGGTCGTCGCCGGCCAGGCCTGGCACTGGACAGATCCCGCTGCGGGTACTGCCAAGGCCGCGCAGGTGCTGCGCCCTGACGGCCGACTGGCAGCATTCCCGAACGCGTTCCAGCTTCCGCCCGACGTGGCGGAAGCCTTCGCCGCGGTGTACCGGCGGGTGATGCCCGACGCGCCCTTCAACGTCCAGGCGATGACGAAACAAGCCCTGGGCGGGTACAAGGCGTTGTTCACCAAGGCCGCCGACGGGATCCGGGAGGTGGGCGGATTCGGCGAACCGGAGCAGTGGCGATTCGACTGGGAGTGGTCTTACACCCGGGACGCATGGCCGGACCAGATGCCGACCCAAGGCCCCTCACCCAGCTTCCGCCGGGCAAGCTCGCGGAGGTGCTGGAGGGCGTCGGGGGCGCCATCGACGCGAGGGGCGGCAGCTTCACGATGCGTTACACCACGGTGGCGGTCACGGCAGCGCGAACCCACGCCGTCCGACGGACAGGTGGCATGAATCCGAGTCCTGCGCGCAGGCGTAGAGACATGAAGTGTGTGATCTATCGAAGTGACGGCGACGCCTCCCGGGCATCATGTTCCGAACCGGTGGAGAGCAGCGAGGCCGCCCTGAAGCTGCTGCGGGACGCGGACGAGGACGGTTTCGGGTGGATCCGCATGGTGGAGCCCTCGGCTCAGGAGGTCCAGACCCTGGCCCGGGAGCTGGGACTGCACCCGCTGGCGGTGGAGGACGCGCTGGAGGCCCGCCAGCGGCCCAAGCGCGAGCGCTACGGCGATGTCCTTGCAGTGGCCCTGAGGACACTCCGGTACGTGGAGCGGACCTCCCAGGTCGAATCGGGCCAGCTCATGATCTTCGTCGGCCCGAAGTTCGTCCTCACCGTCTGCCACGGACAGACCGATCCCGCTCCTGAAGCCGAACGGCGACTGCTCGGTGATCCGCCCATGCCGGGATTCGGCCCGGTGGCAGTGCTGCATGCCCTCCTGGACGTCACCGTGGACACCTATGGCTCCATCGCGGAGGAAGTGCGCAGCGATCTGGGCGACTTGGAGCGTCGCGTGTTCTCCCCGGGGCGCGAGGACGTGATCGAAGAGGTGTACTCCCTCAAACGGGAGGTCCTGGAATTCCGTGACGCCGTACAGCCCTTGGTGCCGGTGCTTCAGGACTTCGCCGGTCCGCGCACCGGTTGGCACGAGGACGCGATGCCGTACTTCCGGGATGTCGCCGATCATGTGCACCGCACCGACACCGAGGTCCGGTCCCTGGACGACCTGCTCAACTCCGTCCTTGCCGCCCACCTGGCCCGCGTGGGGACGTGGCAGAACGACGACATGCGGAGCATCTCCGCCTGGGCCGCCATCTGCGCCGTGCCCACCCTCATCGCCGGTGTCTACGGCATGAACTTCGCCCGCATACCCGAACTGGAATGGGACTACGGCTATCCGGTCGCCGTCGCGGTCATGGTCGGCGCGTGCACGGTGCTGCACCGCCTCTTCCGCCGCAACGGCTGGCTGTGAGCCGCTCGGCCGACCCGCTCACCTTCCGGCACGCGGCGCGGCCGCCGGCTCCGCGTGGGAACACACGGGGCCTGACGTGGCCACGGGAACACGCATGCGGCGCAGGAGGTCACGGGTCCGGCGCCGCTCGAGTGTGCTGCGCCATGCCACTCCCGGATACCGGGCCCGCAGATGCGAGAGCGCCCTCGTCCCGAGTCCGCTGTCGTGGAACGGTTCCTCGATGACCACTTCCGTGATCACCCCCTCGGCACACCTGTCGCAGACCTGATAGCCCACCTGCCCGACCACCTTGCGAATGTGCACCAGCAGCAGACACTGACTCCTCTCCCTCCCGGGCGCGGGCGACTGCACGAACTCGATGCTCCGGTGGGCGAGGATTCTGCGGTGCCGACGGCCCCGCAGCCGTCCGGACCGCCGGTCCCTGGCATACCGGCGGTCCTTCGCTACGGCCAGGCCCCAGGGGAGCCGTCGCAGTGAGGTCATGGGCAACGCGTGATGTCCCTGCATTCAGCGCGCCTGCCCCGGTACGCCCCGGCAATGCGTCCCGAGTCGCACCGTCGGCGGACCTTGCCCGTGGCCGCTTGCGAGCAGGCGTCCCGTTCCATGCCTCCGCCCTATGGGCGGGGGCTCTGCGCTGCCGGCAGATCTGGGCTCTTCGGCCCGGGACCGGCCCACCGTGTGCATCTGGGGGCTGCCCCGGTCCGGCATGCGCCGGGTTGCATGCCGGACCGGCCGCCGATCTTGCGGCAGTGGTATGACGAAGCCCACTCCCCTGCGGTGAACTGCGTCATTTCGTCACCGGAACCCAGCGCGTAGTTTCGCCTGACTTGACCTCGTCATCAGGGTGGAGACAGCAGTGTCCATGGAAAACTCCCTGGCCCCGCTCATAGCGGCGACCGCCCAGTGGCTCACGCAGGCCTATCCGTCCGGCAACGGGGCGCTGAGCCGTGCTCTCGCCGAGGTGCAGGCACACCAGGCCGTCACAGCCGCCGCACGACTGCGGTATCCGACCGAGATGGACGTGGCGCTCGTCATGATGACCGGCCCGGGAGGTTCCGCCCGTCTCGACTGGATCGCGGGCAGTGACGGCACGCCGTTCGCCGAGGACGAGGACCACGCCTGGCGCAGCTGGGTCGACGAGGTCGTGGCGAGCTGGGCGGCGTCCCTGTTGAGCCGGCCGGAACTGGCCGTCGCCGCCAAGAACGTGCTCGCCGGTTCCACGCCTCACGAGGGGACCGATGCGGAATTCAGGCGGCTGGTCACCCCGGGCGAGCGGGATTGCGAGGCCGCTCCGCTCCTGCGTCATCCCGATCTGCTCGCGCCCGTCGCCGATCTGCATCATGCCGGACTTCTCGAGCGGCTCGAAGGCGAATACCCCCTGGTGGACTCCCGGCCTGTCTCAGGCTCCGGTATCTGAGGGACCGCGCACGGTTGCGTCCAGCCGCCGGGGTACGCGCTCGAGTGATCGCGAACCGGATGAGCGACACCTTGACCGGGCCCGGCAAGGAGTCCTGACCGGGCAAAGGCGAGCGCCGCACTGCGGCGGCGGTGGTCACTGCCTGCCGCGCCTGCTCAGCCCCGGCACGGCGGCACGGGACGAGGCACACCGTCAAGCAAGGCGTCCTACCCCATCGCGGGGCTGAGCTCTTCTGCACCGACGCGGGTGGAGGCCCTCTCGCCGTCTACGCCCATGGCGGGTTCACCAGTCAGGCCACCGAGGAGCGGATGGGCCTGTTCGACCGGGCGCCGGTCCTGGACGCGGGCCGGCGCCCGGTCCGGTACGACGCCCGGGCCATGGCCGATCCACCGGCGGCCCCGTGGACGGCGACCACACGTACGCCTCCCTCGCGGACGATCTGCTCGCGCTCCCGATCACCTCGGCACCCGGCGCGTCAACGCCATCGGCGCGTCGATGGAATGCGCCACGGTGCCGACCGCAGCCGTCGTCAGCCGGGGCGGTACCGGCATGTCAGACGTCGCCCCGCGCACCGAGGGCGGAGTGAGCCCGACGCGACGCCGGGTCAGCTCTTCCCCCGGCCGGAGAGCATGTCGCGTACCCGGTCCACCAGGCCGACTCCGGGGGCAAGGAGCTTGTTGGCCGGCGGAGTGTCCGGGGCCGCAGGGTGAGGCCGGGTAGGGGCAACCTTTTTGGCGCGGCGCACTTTCTCGCCCAGTTTCTGCAGTGATTCGGCGGAGCACGACTCGGCCAGCGCGGGAAACAGGTGGTTCTCCTCGTCCGCCACGTGCGAGGCAACCGCCGTCTTCAGCTCCACGACAAGGGTGTCGAACCGGCCGTCGCCGGGCTCGCAGCCCTCCAGCTCCTTGAGCATGCGCTCGACCGCTGCGTGGTCGGCGATCTCTTTGTCGGCGAGGTCGTCGCCGTCGTCCACGACGCGCCGCACGGCCGGATACAGGTGCTCCTCCTCCGCGACCGAGTGCCGGACCAGCTCCATCGTCAGTTGGTCCGCCAGTTGTCGGCGCCGGGAATCGCCAGGAGGCAGCGCCTCGATCTGCGCGAAAAGCGACTCGACTTCGCGGTGATCCGCAGTCAGCTCGTCAATGACGTTTCCACCATGGCCCATGACTTGCTCCTCCCTTGCCCTGGTCTCACCCGTCATGATCCTGGTATGCCGCCCCGTTGTGTGGGAGGTACGGCCGCAGTCACTCCGCTGGCCCCGGGTGGCCACCAGGTGGACCAGCGCATCCTCGGGCCGGTCTCGGGGACCGGCTCGGGCCCGGCCATGTTCAGGAGGCGTGGGAGCCAGCAGGATCGGGGACATCGCGAGGATCTCCGACGACGAGCGGCTGGCGGCCATTCGCTCCGTACGTGACCGGGTCCGGCCACCTGGCTCTGGGCCGCGCCGGCGCGCATTCCGCCGGACAAGAGCCGGTTTGTCCATGTACGGGGCTTTTTACGTCGACACTGCGCCCTCACGACCGATGGGCCGAGCCCGCTCCACGCACGAGGAGGTCCGGTCGGCATACCCAAGAACGTGCGGCGCGCCACGAGCCATCACCAATAAGCCCTGATTTACGTGCAGTTGAGCCCGCGGGGACGCAGCGACGACGAGGCGGGCCGGGAGCCCCCGGAGCGCTCCTCAATACGGACCTCATTGCTGAAAAACGGCAAAACGGTCACATCGCATTTGTGTACTTGTGGTGGCAATCACAAAAAAGACACTTGTGGCAGAAGGCCCTCACTCGGATGCTGGTGGAAACCACGGCGGAAAAATCCTTATTCCCGGAAGAACCGCCTTGTTAGGGATCATCGTCAGAAGAATCCAGTGAAAGAGCGACTCATGGGGCTTTCCATTCTCCCGAAGCGGACGAAGTCGAAGATCGCCGGCTATCTGGCCGGCGGCACCGCCACCGCGGTCTGCCTGCTGGCGGCGACGACGGCGACCCTCCCCACCCCGGCCGCGGCGGCGCCGTCGAGCCCGCAGCGGGTCGACGTCTGGATCGACCACGCCCTGCTGGTCATGAAGGCCAAGGGAATCCCCGGGAGCCATGAGGGGATCCGCCGGAACCTGATGCGCGAGTCGAGCGGTGACGTGTTCGCCATCAACCTGTGGGACTCGAACGCGAAGGCGGGCATTCCGTCCAAGGGTCTTATGCAGGTCATCGACCCCACATTTCGGGCATACCACGTGGACGGCACCTCGTGGGACATATATGACCCGATCGCCAACATCACCGCTGCCTGCAATTACGCAGCCAAGCGCTACGGGTCCATCGACAACGTAAACGGACCCTACTAATCAAAAGCAGTAAATCTGCCTGAATCGGGCATATGGCTTCAACGCCTGGAGCCTGCGGGCCGCGTCCTTCGCGCCTCCGCCTGACCCGCCACCGCTGCCCGGCCGCCCCACACACGACACCCGCCGACAGCACCGCCCCCGGAATCGCCGCACAGGCCTGTGACCTGCGCGGAGGCCCGGACACCCCTGCACACAGCCCCTCATGACCGGGGACGTGATCCAAAGGTGGTCCGTAAGGACGGGTAGTGGGACGCTGGAGGTGGGGAAGCGGCCGAGGAGACTCCGGAGGGCCCATGGGGCGAGATGTCCCGGCGCGGGTATTCACCCGTGATGACCGCAGCCGATACCGGAACAAGATGCAGCAGTGCCTGGACGCGTTCGCACAGATGCTGCGGGAGGACCGCTTCGAGTCCGAGCGGCCTCAGGTGGGGCTCGAGATCGAGCTGAACCTGGTGGACGGCGCCGGCGAGCCGACGATGCGCAACACCGACGTGCTGGAGGCGATCGCGGACCCGGCGTGGGCGAGCGAGCTGGGGCGGTTCAACCTGGAGATCAACATTCCTCCGCGGGAGCTGACGGCCGGCGGGCCCGATGCCTGGGAGAAGGAGATCAGGGACGCCCTGAACCATGCCGAGGAGCGGGCCGCCGCAGTGGGGGCCCATCTGGTCATGGTCGGAATCCTGCCGACACTGCGGCAGCAGGACGTGGGCGAGGCCGCTCTGTCGGAGAATCCGCGCTACCGGCTGCTGAACGAGCAGGTGTTCGCCGCCAGGGGCGAGGATCTGAAGATCACGGTGGACGGGGTCGACCAGCTGCGGACGTACGCGGACACCATCACGCCGGAGGCGGCGTGCACCAGCACCCAGTTCCATCTCCAGGTGGCCCCGGACGAGTTCGCGGGCTACTGGAACGCGGCGCAGGCGATCGCGGGTGTGCAGGTGGCTCTGGCGGCCAACTCGCCGTTCCTGTTCGGCAAGGAACTGTGGTCCGAGACCCGTATCCCCTTGTTCGAGCAGGCCACCGACACCCGTCCCGAGGAGATCAAGGTGCAGGGGGTGCGGCCGAGGGTGTGGTTCGGGGAGCGGTGGATCAACAGCGTCTTCGATCTGTTCGAGGAGAACGTGCGCTACTTCCCCGCTCTGCTGCCGCTGTGCGACGAGGAGGATCCGCTCAGGACACTCGAGGACGGCGGCGTTCCCGAGCTGGGCGAGCTGACGCTGCACAACGGAACGATCTACCGCTGGAACCGCCCGGTCTACGCCGTCGCCGACGGCCGTCCGCATCTGCGCGTGGAGAACAGGGTGCTCCCCGCCGGGCCGACGGTGGCGGATGTGCTGGCGAACGGCGCCTTCTACTACGGGCTGACGCGCGCACTGGTCGAGGAAGAGCGACCGGTGTGGTCGCGGATGTCGTTCTCGGTGGCGGAGGACAACCTGCACGCGGCGGCGCGGCACGGGATGGATGCGCGCCTGTACTGGCCCGGGGTGGGCGAGGTGCCGGTGGCCGAGCTCGTACTGCGGCGCCTGCTGCCGCTGGCGCACCGAGGTCTGGAGCTTTCCGGTATGGACGCGACGTGGCGGGAGCCACTGCTCGGCATCATCGAGCAGCGGTGCGTGACCGTCCGCAACGGCGCCGTCTGGCAGTCGGAGATGTTCCACCACATCGCCGACACCAGCCATGTCGACGACCATGAGGCCTTGCGGCGGATGACACAGCAGTACGCCGACTACATGCATCTGAACGCCCCGGCCCACACATGGCCCGTCGACTGAGCCGGCGGCCCGGCTGGGAGCGATGACCGGAATCCGCCCTCGACAAACGGGTGGGCAGGTCCTCTATTCGCCGAACTCCCTGTCATGCACCGGTGCATCCGGGATCTGGCGGTCGAGGGACTCGCGGTAGCGGACGCACCCCCGCAGGAACTTCGGCCACGGGGGGACCGCCACGTCCGGCTCCACGCGCTCCGGGAGCAGCGCCCACAGCTGCGGGTGGTGCCAGCACAGCTCGTGCCCGGTGCTGTCCCGGTGTGCACGGATACCCGCGCGCAGCCGTCTTGCTTCGGCGATCAGCTCGTCACGGCCCAACCCGTCGAGATCGGCGTCCAGGTCCATGGGCTCGTCCTGGTCCATGGGCTCATGCAGGTCCATGGGCTCACGATAGGCAGCCGCAGCCCTTCCGCAGGACCGGCTCCATGGGCCCCGGGGCCGGTCACCCGAACGACACGTGGGCCCTGGGCTCAGCCGGGGAAGAGCGTCGCGCCTGCCCAGACCACCGCGAGCCAGCCGCCGCCGATGACCAGGGCCACGACGAGCACGGCGAGGAGGGCACCGGGCGGCAGCGGCTCAGGCACCGCAGGGGCCGCGGGCTTCACCGGGCAGCACTTCGAGCAATGCGGGTCACTCATGCGCGAGAGGATGCCCAGCCCCGCCGGATGCCGGGAACGCCTGATCCGGACAACCTGAGAAGAGCCGCGACGTCACCCGTCCGGTGTCCTACGATCATGACTCGGCGGTCTGCCCCAGCACCGCCGCCCGGCGCCCTTGGAGGTTGATCATGTCCAGGTCTGCAGGCGGTCATCGCGCCCGGCGCGCTCGTACCTTCGCGGCGGCCGGAGCGGTCGTGGCGGGGTTGCTGCTCGCCACGGGCTGTTCCTCCGGTGACGAAGGGCCCGGAAAGGCGGCGGGAGGCGTCCCCGTGGTGGAGAAGGGGAAACTGACCACCTGCACGCATCTGCCGTATCCGCCTTTCCAGTTCGAGCAGAACGGGAAGGTCGTCGGGTTCGACGTGGCGCTCGTCGATCTCGTGGCGAAAAACCTCAAGGTCGAGCAGAAGGTCCTGGACACGCCGTTCGAGAACTTCAAGACCGGTGCGTTCCTGAACTCCGGCGAGTGCGATCTCGCCGCGGCGGGCATGACGATCACCGAGGAGCGCAAGAAGAACGTGGACTTCTCCGTCCCGTACTTCGACGCCACTCAGGCGCTGCTCGCGACCAAGAAGAGCGGGGTGACGTCCCTCGCCGACGTCAAGGCCAAGAACGCGAAGCTCGGCGCGCAGGCGGAGACGACAGGCGAGAGCTATGCCAAGTCGCAGGGCTTCGACCCGGTGGCGTTCGAGAGTTCGGACGCCGTGCTGAACGGGCTGCGGACCGGTCAGGTCGACGCCGTCGTGATCGACTACCCCGTCGTCCAGGGCTGGCTGAAGGACAAGGCCAACGCGGACGCGTTCGCCCTCGGCCAGAACATCGAGACCGGTGAGCAGTACGGCTTCTCCGTGAAGAAGGGCAACGAGAAGCTGCTGGCCGCGATCGACAAGGCGATCCAGGACGCCAAGGCGGACGGCACGTACGACAAGCTGTACAAGCAGTGGATCGGGCCGCTGCCCGAGGGACAGTCGTGATCTCTCGGCTGACCAGGCGGCAGCGACGCCGCGTCTCGCAGAGCATCCAGTACGCCGTCTTCGTCGCCGCGGTGGTCACGGTCGCCGTGCTGGCCGACTGGGGGCGGCTGCAGAACCAGTTCGCGCAGAAGGATCTCGCGAGCGAACTGTTCCCCGACATCATCACCATCGCCCTGCGCAACACCGTGGTCTACACACTCTCCGGGTTCCTCTTCGGTCTGGTGCTCGGGCTGGTCGTCGCGCTGATGAGGCTGTCGTCGGTGGCACCGTACCGATGGGTCGCGAGCGTCTACATCGAGCTGTTCCGCGGGTTGCCCGCCCTGCTGATCTTCATCTTCGTGGGTGTGGCGGTGCCGCTCGCGTTCCCCGGGACGGAGATCCCCGGTGGTGTGTACGGAAAGGTCGCACTCGGTCTCGGGCTGGTCGCCGCGGCGTACATGGCGGAGACCATCAGAGCCGGGATCCAGGCCGTGCCGAAGGGGCAGATGGAGGCGGCGCGCTCGCTGGGGTTCTCGTATGCGCGCGCCATGGTGTCGGTGATCATTCCGCAGGCGTTCCGCATCGTCATCCCCCCGCTGACGAACGAGCTGGTGCTGCTCTTCAAGGACTCGTCGCTGGTGCTGTTCCTCGGAGTGACGCTGAACGAGCGCGAACTGACCAAGTTCGGCCGCGACCTGGCGAGTCAGACCGCGAACTCCACACCGATCCTTGTCGCGGGCCTGTGCTACCTGCTGGTGACGATTCCGCTGAGTTTCGTCGTACGCCGGCTCGAAGCCCGCACGGAGAAGGCGAGATGACGACGGCATGAAGCAGAGGACGGAAACGCCGGGAAGGACGGCCGGCGCGGGCGGCCCCGAGGTCGAGATCCGGGAGCTGCACAAGTCGTTCGGCGACAACGAGGTCCTGCGGGGCATCGACCTCGACATCGCCCGGGGCGAGGTCGTGTGCGTCATCGGGCCCTCGGGCTCGGGCAAGTCGACCCTGCTGCGCTGTGTGAACCTGCTGGAGGAGCCCTCCCAGGGGCAGGTCTTCGTGGGCGGCACGGAAGTGACCGATCCCGATGTCGACATCGATGCCGTGCGGCGGCGTATCGGCATGGTCTTCCAGCAGTTCAACCTCTTCCCCCATGTGACGGTGACCGAGAACCTCACGCTGCCGCAGCGCCGCGTCCTGAAGCGGGGCAAGGCGCAGGCCGCGGAAGTGGCCCGCCGGAATCTGGAGCGGGTGGGGCTGGCCGACAAGGCCGACGCGTACCCGGCGCAGCTGTCGGGCGGGCAGCAGCAGCGTGTCGCCATCGCGCGGGCCCTGGTGATGGATCCCGAAGTGATGCTTTTCGACGAGCCCACGTCGGCGCTCGACCCGGAGCTCGTGGGGGACGTGCTCGCCGTGATGCGGGTGCTGGCCGCGGAGGGCATGACGATGATGGTCGTCACGCATGAGATGAGCTTCGCCCGGGAGGTCGCCGACCGGGTGGTGTTCATGGACGCCGGCATGATCGTCGAACAGGGGCCCGCCGAGCAGGTGGTGGGCAACCCCGGGCACGAGCGGACGCGGAACTTCCTGACCCGGATCCTTGACCCGGCAGCCGCGGAAGGGCCCGCCGACGCGGCAACCGGCGGCGAAGGTGAGGACACCCGGAAGTCCTGATCCCGGCTCAGGCCCCACCTCGCGCCGGTGACGACCTCCGTCGGTGCGGTCGCCCCCGCCGGCCTCCTCTGATCAAGGCGAGGAGCATGACCGAGGCCACCGCCGCGAACGCGCACCACGTGGAGACGAACTCCAGCCGCGACAGCAGCGCGCAGAGAGCACCGCGCCGGCTGCGACGACGACACCCAGAGCCCGCAGCACCGGGTCGGGCGCGAGCAGGAGCGATCCGACCGTGGCCAGCAGGTAGCCCATGAGGAGGAGGGGTGCGTACGGCAGGTCGAGGACGTATCCCAGTGTGTGGCCGCGTACTTCGGCGCTGACAGGGCGCGTGGCGAGACAGTATGCGAAGGCGCTCGAAACGACGAGGCCGGCGGCGATCGGGGCCGTCCGGAGGAGCGCGGCCGGGGGCGGTACGGCAAGCAGCACGCCGGCGGGAACCCAGATCGGCAGCAGCACGAGGGCGATGACAGCCCAGGCGAGGGTGGCCGAGCCGGTACCACCCCCGGACCGCCAGACGGCGGATTCGACGACCTGGTGGGTGCCCAGGAGCAGGGGGAGCGCGGCAAGAAGCAGCTCGCGGGGGCGGCGCACCTGGGTGACGCAGGCGACGCCGGTCGCGGCGATGGCCGTCCCCGCGACGAGGTCCGCGGTCGCGCTCCAGCACATGGCGCCACCATCCCGGTTCGGAAGAAGCTGAGGTTTTTGCCCAGTTCCGGAAACCGTATGGTTTCCGCCGGTGTCTTCATCGGTGACACCACTGTCCCCGTATCGGAAGAAATGGGGGGACGCCATGTACTACCGTCCGCGCCTTGCGGCTGTCGCCGCGGGTGTTCTTCTCATCGCCGGGATCGGCGCCACGATTCCGGCCTCGGCGGCTGCGACGCGGTCCGCCGTCCCGCAGTCCGCTCCCCCGCCCATCGCACTCGTCACCAACGCCCGGTGGGGTGGGCACGGGTGCTACGACCGGATCGTCATCGACGTCCGCGGCAAGCTGCCTCCGGTCACTGTGAAGCCGGTGAAAGTGCTGCGGTACGACGGCTCCGGGAAGAAGGTCCCGCTCGCCGGGAAGTACTTCCTGGAGATCAAGCTCTCCCCCGCCGCCGCCCACAACGACGCCGGAAAGTCCGTCTACAAGGGGCCCCGGCTGATCAAGATCTGGCTGCCCGCACTCAAGGGGCTCGCCCTGACGGGGGACTTCGAAGGAGTGGTCACGTTCGGGGCGGCGTTCAACACCAAGCCGGCGTACAAGTCCTTCAAGCTGCACTCGCCTGAGCGGTTCGTGCTCGATGTGCGGCGCGCCGCGGCGGCGTGCCGCACCTGAGGCCCGCCGTGGGAAGCCGCAGGGCGAGGTTCAGGTGATGACGCCCATCCACTGAGCCCCAGCCTGCGGCGGCCCGTCGTGCGGGGTCGGGACTGCTCCTGTGCGGCCCCGGACCCGCACGGCTGTCACTGGGCGAACAGTGCCTCGAGCCGGGTGCGCCAGGCGCTCTCGGTCTTGGCGGGGTCGGCGCCGGGCGCGAAGTCATGGACGCTGACGCCGACCGGGGCACCGAAGTGGTTGCGGCCGAAGAGGCGGTACATGGCGTCGCCGGTGCGCAGCCCGACGAAGTACCGGTTGCGGTAGTCGACGACCGCGTCGGCCGTGCCCGTGCCGGGGAGGTCGATGCGTACGGTCGCCCCTTCGGTGGCATCATCCGGCAGACCGAGACCGCGGCTCACGACGTCGAGCGCATCGGCGGCGGTCGATGCGCCGGGGGCGTCGACGGAGGCGTACGCGGCGAGGCGTCCGGTGAAGTGGGTCAGGTACTGGCGCAGGGTGTGCAGATAGAAGTCGGTGTGCTTGGAGGCACCGTCGTACTGGTTGTCCCAGTCCTCGACGAAGATCCCGCTGTGCACATAGCGCACGCGGCAACCGCCGTCCACGAGGGGCTCGATGACGTGGTCGAGCTGGTTGAAGGTCTGTTGCGCGATGCCCTCGACGTTCTCCGTGCGGCCGGTCAGGCGGTGCGGCGGGTCCCATACGGTGACGGTGCCGCCGAAGGGGGCGGCGCCACCCTGCTTCGGCTCGTACTCCAGGGGCCACAGCCAGCCGGCGGTACCGGTGGTGATCGCCTCCCAGACCTGCTCGGGGCTCGCGTCGACCTCGAACTCGCGGACGATCTCGAATTCCCTGGACTCGGATCCCTTGGACCCGGATTCCTTGGACATGACGACTCCTTATGTGCGCTCGGGCGCGCGGGTGACGGGGCGGGGGCTCTCCGGGGCTTCCGGACCTTCCTGGTCCTCCGGTGCCTCCGGGGCTCTTGGGCTCCCGGAGGTTCCAGCGGTCTCGGGAGCCGGTTTGACGGTGGGGTGGAGGGCGACGACGACGCGGTGCTCTCGACCGCCCTCTGCGTCCTCGTCGTGGTACTTGGCGACGAGGGCGCTGACTCCACGGGTCAGCTCTTCCACGAATGCGGCGCGGTCGGCCGCCGATGCGAAGCGCACCTCGCCGTCGAGGGCGAACGTCGCCAGGCGCTTGCGGGCCTTCGCCGCGCCGGTGATCAGAGTCCCGACGTCACGGACCAGGCGGGCGGCGACGGCGAGCAGCCATCGTGCGGAGAGCTGGTCGCGGAAGCGGGCCGGGTCCGGCTGCACGGCGGCCAGGGCGAGCGGGGAGATCACATAGGACGCCGCGGTGGCCCGCATGAGCCGCTCGGTGACATTGCCCTTGCGGCGCTCCCCTGCCAGCTCGACGAGCCCGTGCCGTTCCAGGGCCTTGAGGTGGTAGTTCACCTTCTGACGGGGCAGCCCGACGCGGCCCGCGAGCATCGCCGCCGATGCGGGGCCTCCGGCCAGCTCGGCGAGCAGCCTGGCCCGCATCGGGTCCAGCGACACGGCTGCCGCCGACGGGTCCTCGATCACGGTCACATCCAGCATGGCTCCACCCTCTCACCGACAACATTTCTTGTCCAGACTCATTCTTCTGTCGGTGGAACCAGCAGCAGGAGCTCCGTCCGCCCCGCTGAGGCGTCGCCGGTCCCGTGAGCCACGTCCCGTCGGCGCCTCGCAACTCGGATTGCGCGCTCATGAGCGCCGGTAGGGTTGTATGCGCACCTCGGGCGCCGCCTTCCAGTGGCGTCCGGGAACAGGGAAGTGCCGAGGATCCTGGAGGAGCAGGTGGGTGTGGGACGGGCCGCGGCCCGGCCGGTGGCGTCCTCGCCGCAGGGCAGTGCCGCTTTGGAGGTCAGCCCGCTGACGGACAAGGTGGGGCTGCGGGCCGCCGGGGAAGTGAGCCTGTCCACGCGGACGGTCTGGGAACGTGAGCTGGAGCGTCTGGTGGGACGGGCGGACGACGCGGTGAGGCAGGGAGACGGCGTGGTGGGGCGAGGAGGCGACGTGTACCTGGAACTGTCAGGCGTCACGTTCGTCGATGTTGCCGGGGCCTCGGTTCTGGCTCTCGCGGCACAGCGCCTGCACGGGGACCGGCGTATGGTGCTCGATCAGCCGCCGCCCGCTCTGCGGCGCGCCCTGGACCTGTTCTGGCCCGACGCGGCCGCTATCGAGGTGACGAAGTGCTGAGCGCCGGGACCGTGGTCGATCCCTTCGTGCACCCCGCGCTGTTCTACCGGGACGAAGAGGAGTACCTGGCAGGGACAGTGCCGTTCGTCCGCGACGGGCTGGACGCCGGTGAGCCGGTGGCAGTGGCGGTTCCCGGCGACAACCTCAAGCTGGTCAGGGCCGAGCTGGGCCCGAGCGCCACGGACGTGCAGTTCCTCGACATGATGCAGGCCGGGCGGAACCCGGGCCGGATCATCCCCGGTGTGCTGCGGGCCTTCGCCGATCGGCACCCGTCCGGGCGCGTACGGATCATCGGTGAGCCGATCTGGGCGGGGCGCTCCCAGGCCGAATACCCCGCGTGCGTACAGCACGAGGCGCTGATCAACTTTGCCTTCCGCGGTCGGGCGGTCACCATTCTGTGCCCGTACGACGCTGTCCGGCTGAACTCCGACGTGCTCGCCGACGCGCATGCGACGCATCCGGTGGTGGTGGTCGACGGTCAGGAGCAGCCCAGTGGCACCTACGGTCCCGAGGGCGTCGTCGCGGCCTACAACCGGGCCTTGCCGGCCCCGGCCTCGGCCGTGGCTCTCGCTTTCGATGCCGATCGTCTGCCCCGGGCACGGTACTTCGCCGTCGGTCAGGCCGAAGGGTTCGGCCTGACCGGACGGGACGTGGACGATCTCGCCCTGGCCGTTGCCGAGTTGACGACCAACAGCGTGGTCCACGGCGGTGGCTCCGGTACGGTACGGCTCTGGAGCGAAGACGGCCGGGTGGTGTGCCAGGTCGAGGACCGAGGCCGGCTCGGTGACCCGCTCGCCGGGCGTCGCCCGGCCCGGCGCGACCAGATCGGCGGCCGGGGCCTGCTGCTGGTGCACCAGGTCTCGGATCTGGTCCGCGTCCACACCGGCGAGCAGGGGACCACCGTACGGATCCACTTCGAGCGGTAGGAACCGTCACCGCGATCGCAGTCCGCGGCGGCCGGCTGTGCCCGGTCAGGCGGCCGGTCGGCGCTGGAGGTTCCCGCAGCAGTCGCGGATCGCTCTTTCGGAGAGACGTGAGCGTTCCTCACCGTACCGGGTGCCCCTGCTCCGTCGGCCCACACACGCCCGGTCGGCGCCGGGCCGTCCGGCTTGGTGCCGCGCCGGCCGTCCGGGCCAGGCCGTCCGAGTCCCCGATGCGGCGTACGGCGCGTCATACCGTCATGCAAAGTGGTCGTGCACATGACGTACGCGCGCGACGCCGCCGGGTCGCCCGGCGGCCGACACTTCGGGGAGGCATGGGGATGACCGCAGGAGCCACTGTTCCCGGACGGGGCGCCACCGGCCCTGGACGCACCGATGTCGTGCCCGGTCCGCGGCGGCTGCCGGGGCTCGGCAATCTTCCGGCGTTCGCGCGCGATCCGCTCGGCTTCTTCGTACGGCTGCGGGGTCACGGGGACCTGGTCGAATGGCGGCTCGGACCGCAGCGCGCGCTCTTCGTGTCGCGCCCCGAGCACATCGGCGAGCTGCTGACGGGCATCGAGACCGTCTTCCGCCACCCCGAGCTGGGATGGGCGTTCAAGCTCGTGCTCGGGGACGGTGTCGTGACGTCGGAGGGTCCGGCATGGCGGCGCAAGCGGGCGCTCGTCCAGCCCGCCGTGCGGCCCCGGCAGGTGAGGTCGTACACGCGGACGATGACGGAGTGCGCCACCCGGCTCGCGGACGCCTGGCGGCCGGGACGGAGCATCGACGTACGGCGCGAGATGCTGGCGCTCACTCAGCGGATCGCCGTACGGACCCTGTTCGGCGCCGACACCGCCGGGCGGGAGGACGTGATCGGCTCGGCCATGGACGTGGCGCAGCGGGCGATCGGCGACGAGTTCCGGGGCATCACGCTGTTCCTGCCCCCGTGGGTGCCCACACCCGGCCGCCGGGGACTGCGCAGGGCCGTCGAGGTGATCGACGCCGAGGTGGGGCGGGTGACAGAGGCACGGCGGCGCAGTGGCGAGGATCGGGACGATCTGCTGAGCCGGCTCCTGGCGGCCAGGGACGAAGAGGGGCTGCCGCTGTCCGACAAGGAGATCAGGGACGAGGCGGTGACCCTCTACATCGGCGGGCATGAGACGACCGGCACGACGCTCACCTGGGCCTGGTACCTGCTCTCGCGGAACCCCCGCGCCCGTCTGCGCCTCGGGGAGGAGCTGGACGCGGTTCTCGGCGGCCGCGCGCCGGAGTTCGACGATCTGCGACGGCTTGCGTACACCGAGCAGGTGGTGAAGGAGACCTTGCGCCTGTTCCCTCCCGTGTGGCTGATGACAGGGACAGCGAAGCAGGGTTCGGAGCTCGGCGGACTTCCGGTGCCGGAGGGGACGGTGGTGTGGTCCAGCCAGTGGAGTGCGCACCGGGATCCCCGCTGGTTCCCCGACCCGGAGTCGTTCCGGCCGGAGCGGTGGGAGGCGGGCGAGGGGCAGGTGGCACCGGACCACGCCTGGTTCCCCTTCGGCGGCGGAGCGCGGGCCTGTCTGGGTGCGCGGTTCGCGATGGTGGAGGCCGTCCTGGTGCTGGCGACGCTCGCACAGCGATTCCATGTCGACGCGGGACGCGGTGTGGTGCCGCCGAAGCCGGGACTCACGCTGCAGCCGGGCGCTCCTGTGCGTGCCGTGCTTCGGCCCGCCGGGCCGCATGGAGTTACGGTGGCCTCATGACCGAACACGAGGCGGGACATCCTGTCGGCCCCGTTCCGGATGTGGTGGACGTCAGTCCCACCGGGTGGGTCGCCAAGCAGGCTCAGCTGTACGAGGAGTCGGGCGGCACAAAGGGGACGACCATACAGGGCGCCCCTTGTCTGCTGCTCGACTACAAGGGGCGGCGGTCGGGTGTCTGGCGCCGGACCGTCCTGATCTACGGCCGCGACGGCGACGATCTTCTCGTCGTGGGCTCCAACGGCGGGTCCTCCCGGCATCCGCTGTGGTACCTGAATCTGCTCGACGAGCCTGATGTGTGGCTGCGTGTCGGCAAGGAGCGGTTCGCGGCGGTCGCTCAGACGCTGTCGCCGGAGGACAAGGCGCGGGTGTGGCCGCACCTGGTCGAGGTGTTCGCTCCGTACGCCGGATACCAGCAGCGCACGGAGCGTGACATTCCGGTGGTTCGGCTCAGGCGGACGGAGACGTGACCGGGCGCCCGCCCCGGCCCTCGGGCCTTGTGCATGTGCCATCAACTGCCCGCCTGGGCCTGCTTGTTCACCACCCGGCCTTTGGCACATGCCAGAAGCACCACCGTATCGAGTGTTGCCAAATCCCTTACGCGTGCTTGCTCCCTGTGCAACAGTCGTAACCGGTCCTCATCTCGGACCTGGCCGTGACGCGCCTGCATCGGAGTACGACATGCCGTCCCATCTGTTCGCGGACCGTCCCGCCCCGCAGCCGCCCAGGCGCGGCACGGTGGACGAGTTGATTTCGCAGACCCGCAGGTTGCGCGGTGATGTGGACGCGGTCCGGCGCGACGCGGTGGTGGACGAGGACGACCCACAGGGGCGCTGGCAGCGGGCACTGTGTGACCTTGCCGTCCATCATCTCGATGACCTGGGCGCTCACTTGGGCCAGCTCAAGGAGGGTCCACCCGCTCTGGCCGATCCCGCCGACGCATCCGGCCTCTCCGGAGGCGGGAGCCTCGACGACGAGGTCGCCGGTCCGTACGCGGAGGTGTCACCGGGCGCCGGGTCGCTGCTCAGCAGGGTCGGCAGCGCGGAGTGGAATCTGCTGACGGACGAGGTCAGCTGGTCGGACGAGCTCTATCAGATCTTCGGCAGGCCGGCCGGCAGCGACCCCATGTCGCTGGACGAGCTGCCCTCCGTGGTGTTCGCCGAGGACCAGAGCCTGCTCACCGCGATGGTGACGGACTGTCTCATCGACGGGAAGCCGATCGACGGCGAGTTCCGCATCGTGCGGGCCGACGGCAGCATCCGCACCCTCCATATGATGGGCGAGCCGGTCCTCGACCCCGACGGTTGTACCGCCTCGATGTGGTCGGTGTTACGGGACGTCAGCGAACTGCGCAGGACCCAGCGCGCCGCCCGCGAATCGGGTGACACGCTGGCCCGCCGGGAGCACATCGCCCGGACGGAGCGCCGCATCGCGGTCGAGCTCCAGGAGTCCGTCCTGCCACCGTGGCGCGGTTCGCTCTCCCTCCCGCAGGACGGGCCCGCGGCCCTGGATCTGGCCGGCCACCACCTTCCCTCCGCGACCGGCACCCTGATCGGCGGGGACTGGTTCGACGCCCTTGAGCTTCCTGATGCTGGGGCCCTGTTGAGCGTCGGGGACCTCACCGGCCACGGGGTGGCGGCCACTTCCACGATGGCGATGCTGCTCGGCGCGCTGCGTGGAATGGCCGTGGCGGGTATCCGGCCGGCCGCGCTGCTGGGGCACCTCAACCAGCTGCTGGACACCGCGTCGCAGCCGTCCCTCGGCGGCGCGGCGTGCTGCCACTACGACGCGGCGACGCGGACGCTCTCCTGGGCGCAGGCGGGACACCCCGCCCCTCTGCTGTTCCGCGAAGGGACGGGGTGCGTGCTGACGCCACCGGAAGGGGTGCTCCTCGGGGCCACGCCGGGTGCGGTGTACGAGCAGGCCGAGGTGAAACTGCTCCCGGGCGATCTGCTGGTGCTTCACACGGAGGGGCTGGTCCGGGGCGCCGATGCGCACGACGATTCCGGTGTGAACCGCCTCCTCGCTCTCGCCTCCCGCTTCGCCGTCTCCGATTGCGCCCAGGAGTGCGTACGGACCATCGTCGAGGAGTTCGGCGAGAACGAGCGTGAGGATGACGCCTGCGTGATGGTTGCCAGGATCAACTAGCCCACCACGGGAGGCTGTTCGGCCCGTCGTCCCGGCGGCCTGTTCGCCTGGCCGGGTGAGGGCGTACGGACGTACTTCCCGGACGGTGCTGCGGAGTGGTGTCCGGCATGAACGGGATGCACGAGCAGTTGACGAGCAAGGGTGGTCACGTCGTCCTCAAGGGCCGGGCGTCCACCGCGCGCTCAGATCTCCGCGCTTCTGGTGCGCCTGGAGGGGCTGGAGGCGCTGTCGGGCAGGGCCAGTTGGATCTCCTCGCGGAGGTCCTGGATCTTCGCGTAGCCGGCATAGTGTCCGGTCAGGCGGTACATCTCACGCAGTCGGTCCCAGGTACGCAGCGATGAGGTCTCCCCCATCGACACCAGAGCCAACCGCGCGTACCGGTCGGCCTGTTCCGGGTCGTCGGCGATGAAGCAGGCCGAGGCCAGCGAGATGTAGTCGAAGATCTTGGATCGCTGACGGCCGCCCTCCCGCAGTTCCAGCGCCTGCCTGGCGTGGCGTTGCGCGGTGTTCGCAGCGGCGGGTTCGTGCTCGGCGAGGGTGCGGTAGGCAAGGGCCTGCATGCCGTGCAGGTCCGCCTCGTCGAACAGCTGCATCCAGCTCGGCGGCGGTACGTCCCCCTTGTCGGACACGAACAGCTCCTCGGCCTCCCCGAGGGTGCGGCGCATGGCCTGGCCCCGGCCCATGGAAGCCTGTGCCCAGGCCTCGATGGTACGCAGCATCGCGTGCGTACGGGGCAGGGTCTCCTCGCCGGAGCCGGACTTGGCGAGCTTCATCAGGTCGAGGGCGTCGTCGGGGCGGCCCAGATGCACCATCTGGCGAGCGGCCCGGGAGAGGGCTTCGCCTGCGCGGGGGCGGTCGCCGCCCTCACGGGCCGCGTGGGCGGCGATGACGAAGTACTTCTGGGCGGTGGGTTCGAGGCCGACGTCGTGGGACATCCAGCCGGCGAGTACGGCGAGGTTGGCGGCGACGCCCCAGAGGCGCCGCTGGAGATGGTCGGGGTGGTGGTAGGCGAGCATGCCGCCCACTTCGTTGAGCTGGCCCACGACGGCCTTGCGCTGGAGCCCGCCTCCGCGCGCCGCGTCCCAGGCACGGAACACTTCGACGGAGCGTTCCAGTGCCTCGATCTCCTGCGACCCGATGGGGGCGGCCTCGTAGCGGTCGAACCCAGCGGGGTCGGCGTGCAGGGGGTCGTTGAAGCGAGGGGCGTCGTCGGCGAGTGCGGGGTCGGTGTGCAGCCAGTCGTGCATGGCGCTGCTGAGTGCGGAGCCTGCGGCGAGCGCGGCGCCCGCGCCCACCAAGCCGCGTCGGTTGAGCATGAGGTCCATTCCCGTGAATTCGGTGAGGACCGCCGCCGTACGTTCGGGCGCCCATGGCAGGCCGTCAGGGTTGTGCGTGCTGCTGACGTCTCGCCGTTTCCCTGTGCGCCTTTGCCGTACGAAACCGAGGTCCTCGATGGTCACGACACGGCCGAGTCGCTCGGTGAACAGAGCTGCCAGCACTTCGGGCACCGGATCGCGCGGGATCTCTCCCGTGTCGATCCAACGCCGCACCCGCGAGGTGTCGGTCGCCAGCTGCGGATGGCCCATGGCCGCCGCCTGCCGGTTCACCAGCCTCGCGAGTTCGCCCTTGGACCATCCGGCGAGGCCGAACAGGTCGGAAAGGCGGGTGTTGGGTTCTCCGGTCACGTCAAGCCCCCAGGTTCTCGGCTGAGTTGACAGTAACCCCGTGTCAGATGCGTGGCGACTATTCGCCAGGGTTCGCCAGGGTCCGCCAGATGGTGTGCCACCCGCGACCGGGTGTCAGGTAGGAAAGCGCCACCCCGCCCCGGCAACCTGACCGCATTCCCCAGGTGCCGAAGGCTTCCGGGGCAGGGCCGCGCACGCGACTTGTCGGCACACGAAGGGATCTGTTTCGCCCATGTACACAGCATCGTCCTCCGTGTCCGCCCCGCCCCGGCCGCAGCGCTCCGTGCCGGTCGGCGGCAGGCCGTTTCTCGACCCCACCCCCGCAGCAGGGCGCACACGGAGGTGGCCGGCGACCTCCGGCCAACCGCTCAGCGGGAGAATCGACTTGTCAGGTCCCCAGGGCGCGCAGCTGCGCATGGCGATCGCGTCGGTGCACCGGATCTGCCCGGAGTTCAATCCGGTGCAGGTGCTGCGCAGGAGCGGACGCTCGGTCCTCCTCGTCGGCAGCACGGGCCGCGCCACGGCGGTCGCCAAGTGTTTACTGGACCAGTCTCCGGTGTGGGAAGAACGGTTCCGCCACGAAATAACTGCATACCGTGCGTTCGTCCGACACCGCCCGCCGGTGCGGGTGCCGCGGCTCATCGCCGCGGATCCGGACAACTGCACACTGGTGATCGAGCGCATGTCGGGACGGCCGGCCGCCCTCACCCGCCATCCGTCCGAGGCGCCGCCGCGTGCGGACGTGCGGGCGGTGCTCGGGGCGATCACCCGGCTCAACTCGTGGCGGCCGCCTGCCGGGATGTTCGATGCTCCGCTGGACTACGCGTCGCGGATCGCCCGCTATCACGAGCTGGGGCTGTTCACCGACCGTGATCTGGGCGATCTGCAGAAGCTGATGCGCGGCCTCGCGCATGCGAACGGGCGGCATGGCGTGGGACAGTTCTGTCACGGCGACGCCCTGCTGTCGAACATACTGCTGGCGCCGACCGGTCCGGTGCTCGTCGACTGGGAGCACGCGGGCTGGTACCTGCCGGGCTACGACCTGGCAACGCTGTGGGCCGTCATGGGCGACGCCCCCCTGGCCCGGCGGCAGATCAGCCAGCTCGCCCAGCAGTCGGGACCCGCGGCGCGTGACGCGTTCCTGGTCAACCTGATGCTGGTGCTGACCCGGGAGATCCGGACGTACGAGACCGCGGTGCAGCGGACCATGCGGGAGGCGGCTCCGGCCGGGACCGTGCCTCTGCCACCCGGTGGAATCTCGTCCGGGGAGGAACAGCGACTGCTGTTGCGGCGGCTGCACGACGACTGCGCGCTGGCACGGCGTGCCGTGCGCGCTGCTGTCGGCACTCGCTGACCGCCGACGGGGGGAGAGCGCTGCGCGCCCAGTGCCGACACACCGGGCGCGCAGCGCTCTGTCGGTCCCTGCGGAGTCGCGATCATTAGCGGTATCGCCGACCGCGACGACGGGTCGGCCGGTGGCTGCTCAACGCGGTGGCGGAAGCTGGCGAGTTGGACTCCCGCCGACCCGGCTGGACGGTGGAGTTCCTGCAGGTCCGCTGGAAGGAACACGTCCGGGCAGCGGCCGGGCGGTTCGCCCCACCGCCGGTCAACCGGGCGGCTGCCTTGGCGAATTGAGGAGTCAGGCCTGGAGCACCGGCGCCGCCGACGTCCTTCCGAACGGCTCGGTTGGATGCAGGCGGCCGTACCGGACGCGCTTGCGGACTCCGTAATGCGGACGATCAGCACACTGCTGTCCTCCCGCAGATCGTGAACGGACCGGGTGGCGAGAGCGCCACGGGCCAGGACGGGTCGCTCAGCCGTCGACCTGGTCGACAACGGTTGAGCCGGTCGACCGGCCGTGGACCGACCAGCGACCTCGTCACACAGGTCGGTCTAGAGCGGTATGCGGATGTCCAGGACGGACCCGTTGGCCTGCGTCGAGGGCGCGTCCAGACTTTCCAGCACATGGAGCATCGGCGCATTGTCCGCGGCCACCGATGCGGTCAGCACCTGGTGTCCGTCCCGGCGGGCCACGTCGGCGGCATGCGCGGCGAGCGCCGTACCCAGCCCCTTGAACTGCCATTCGTCCTCGACCAGTACGGCGAGTTCCCCCACGCCATGCTGCTCGGTGCGCATGACGTTGGTCATGGCGATGATGCGATCCGTGCGCTGGGCAGTGGTGGTGACCAGAGTGGTGCCGCGCTCCGGGTCCGAAAGCAGCCGCCATCCCGCCGGAGACAGCTGGGGTTTGCCCATGTGGTAGCGCAGCGCCCGGCTCCCGGGCGAGCAACGGCGGTGCAGCGCCTGGATCGGTGCGAGATCGGCGGAAGTCGCCTCCCGGGTCCGGGTGGTGGTGCCGTCGGTCAGCGTGATCGGGTGTTCCGTACCTCGAGGGCCGGAGGCGGGCATAGCTGCGGTCTCCTCTCTTCCTCGTGAACGCGGATGTCGTGCCACGGGGCCCGGTACGATCCGTTCCGCCCTGGGCACAGGAGAAGTCTTTTGGCTGGCGCGGGTGGGCTCAAGGCCGGTTTGCGCCATATCGATTACGCTTCGCACATTCGGCGTCACTCATTGAAATCGTGACCATCAGACTGCCGCTGATCCGATGACCACTCATCGGACCCGATCCGGAAAGACATTGGTCCATTCCGGTGAAGCACCACAGGCCACGGCGCCACCAGGATTGATCCATTGACGAGCCGTTCGATACTCGCTACCCCTGTAGGCGAGTTGACCCCGCACGTCCCACTGCGTAACCCCCCTCTCTGGAGGCTGCATTGCGAGGACGAGGATCCGCCCCCGGTCGACCGAAAGGTCCCCGCGCGAGTGCCGTCGTGGCTGCGGCGCTGCTGCTGTCACTGGCCGCGGCCGGACCACCGGCCGGAGCGAAGCCGGCCGCCGGCTCTCTCCAGCAGGACTTCACCGCCGCCGCGTCCGAGTACGGCGTCCCGGAGTCGGTGCTGCTCGCGGTCTCCTACCTCCAGTCCCGGTGGGACGGGCACGGCGGTGCGCCGAGTGTCACCGGCGGGTACGGGCCCATGCATCTGACGGATGCCGCCACGGCGCTGGCCGAGGCCCCGCATCATTCGCACGGCGCCGAGGACGCCCGCGGCGACAACTCCCGGCCGCACCAGGCACACCGGGCGGAGCGGGAGGCCGTGAAGGCTCCCGATGCTTCCGCTCTGCCTCCCCGGCTGCGGACGCTCGCGCGGGCGGCGGCGCTCACCGGCACTCCGTCGGAGCGGTTGCGCACCAGCCCCGCGGCCAACATCCGCGGCGGCGCCGCCCTCCTCGCCGACGCGCAGCGCCGGCTCGGCCAGGACCCGAGCACGGATCCGGCGGACTGGTACGGGGCGGTGGCACGCTTCTCCGGCGCCGACGACACGGCGACCGCGACAGCGTATGCCGATGACGTGTACGAGGTGATCCGCTCCGGTCAGCGCCGCACCACCGACACCGGCGATCGGGTCGTGCTGCTCGCCGACGCCGCTCTGCGGCCGGACAGGGCGACGGCCGCGCGCCTCGGACTGCGCACCGTCGACGCGGGCCTGACGGAGTGCCCGCCGACGGTGGCCTGCGAGTGGATCCCGGCACCGTACGAGGAGTTCGGCGAGGGCGACTACGGTAACCACGACAAGGCGGACCGGCCGGCCTCCCAGTCGATCGACTACATCGTCATCCATGACACCGAGGCGAGCTGGGACACCACCCTCCGGCTGGTCCAGGACCCGACCTATGTGTCCTGGCAGTACTCGCTGCGCTCGTCCGACGGTCACATCGCGCAGCATCTGCGGCTCAGGGACGTCGGATGGCACGCGGGCAACTGGTTCGTCAACGCCAAGTCGGTCGGTCTCGAGCACGAGGGATTCCTCGTCAGCCCGGACGCCTGGTACACGGAGGCGATGTACCGATCCTCGGCGCGTCTGGTGCGGTATCTCGCCCAGCGGTACGGCATCCCGCTCGACCGGCAGCACATCATCGGCCACGACAATGTGCCGGGCACGGTGCCCTCGACCGTTCCCGGGATGCATACGGACCCGGGCCCCTACTGGGACTGGGCGCACTACTTCGCCCTGCTCGGGCGGCCGTTCATCCCCTCCGCGGGTCCGGGTTCCGCCGTGGTGACGATCCGTCCGGACTACGTGGCGCACCAGCCGCCCTACACGAGCTGTGCGAAGCCCGGTGACTCCTGTGTCCCGCACGGTTCCGGTGCGGTGCGGCTGCACACCGGGCCGGACGCCTCCGCCCCTCTGGTGAAGGACATCGGTCTGCGGCCGGGCGGCGAGGCCTCCACGACCGGTGTGAACGACACGGGAGCCCGGGCATCGACGGGGCAGCGGTACGCGGTCGCGGAGCGGCGCGGGGACTGGACGGCGATCTGGTACCTCGGGCAGAAGGCCTGGTTCCACAACCCGTCGCGGCAGCCGACCGCGGTGGGCGCGTGGGCATCCATGGTCACGCCGCGGGAGGGCCTCGCGGAAGTCCCGGTGTACGGAAGGGCCTACCCGGAGGCCTCCGCGTACCCGGCGGGTGTTCCGGTGCAGGCCGTGACGCCGCTGCCGTACAGGCTGCTCGCGGGCCAGCGGTACGTAGCCGGCGAGCGGACCGCGGGCGAGTACTACTACGCGCCGGTGTACGACACGAGCGGGCACACGGTGGTGCGCGGCAAGGAGGTCTACCACGAGATCCAGTTCGGGCACCGGGTCGCTTTTGTGAAGGCGGCGGATGTGCGTGTGCTGACCCGGTAGGAGGGGGGCCGGAGCTGCGGGTTCATCCGGACGGGTGATCACCGCGCTCGCGTGGGCCGGATGGGCGACGGGTAGGGCTGGCCCGTACGCGACCGGTCCGCGCGGCTCGCGCGCGGACGCTCACCGAAAGGCCGGGCAGCATGGCACAGCCCTTCGAACTGCCGGATTTCTACGTCCCGTATCCGGCGCGTCTCAACCCCCATGTCGATGTGGCGCGTCAGCACACCACTGAGTGGGCGCGCCGCATGGGCATGCTGGAGGGGTCGGGGATCTGGGAGCAGGAGGATCTCGACGCGCACGACTACGCCCTGCTGTGCGCGTACACGCACCCGGACTGTTCGGCCGAGGCGCTTTCGCTGGTCACGGACTGGTACGTGTGGGTGTTCTTCTTCGACGACCACTTCCTCGAGGTCTACAAACGCAGCGGCGACCGCGAAGGGAGCAAGGCGTATCTGGACCGGCTGCCGGCGTTCATGCCGATGGACCCGGGCCAGGGCACGCCCGAGCCGGTGAATCAGGTCGAGGCGGGTCTCGCCGACCTGTGGTCGCGTACCGTGCCGAGCATGTCGCACGACTGGCGGGTCCGGTTCGCGCTGGCGACCGAGCATCTGCTCAACGAGTCGATGTGGGAGCTCGACAACATCAACGAAGGGCGGATCGCCAACCCGGTCGAGTACATCGAGATGCGCCGCAAGGTCGGCGGCGCCCCCTGGTCGGCGGGGCTGGTCGAGTACGCGGCGGGCGCCGAGGTGCCGGCCCAGGTGGCGGGCTCCCGGCCGCTGCGCGTTCTCACCGAGGCCTTCGCGGACGCCGTGCATCTGCGCAACGATCTGTTCTCGTACCAGCGCGAGGTGGAGAGCGAGGGCGAGCTGAGCAACGGTGTGCTCGTCCTGGAGACTTTCCTGGGCTGTACGACACAGGAGGCGGCCGAAGCCGTCAACGATCTGCTGACCTCACGACTGCAGCAGTTCGAGAACACCGCGCTGACCGAAGTCCCTGGACTCTGTGTGGAGAAGGCCCTGAATCCGGCGGAGTGCGCGGCGATCGCGGCGTACACGAAGGGACTCCAGGACTGGCAGTCCGGCGGTCATGAATGGCACATGCGCTCGAGCCGCTACATGAACAAGGGTGTGGAGACCGGGCCGTCGCTGTCCGGCGGGGTGCTCGGCACCTCGGCCCTGGACATCAGGACCCTCTTCGGCCGCCCGGCCACGGCCCGCCTGCGCAGTCTCACCCATGTGCCGCACCAGCGGACCGGGCCCTCGCTGCTGCCTGATTTCGAGGTCCCTTTCCCGCTGACCCTCAGTCCCCATCTGGACGACGCGCGGAAGAAGTCCGTCGCCTGGGCGGGCCGGATGGGTCTGCTCGGCGACATCTGGGACGAGCCGATGCTCGCCGGTTTCGACTTCGCGCTGTGCTCGGCGGGTCTTGACCCGGATGCCACGCCGGAGGAGCTGGAGCTCAGTGCGGAGTGGCTGACCTGGGGGACGTACGCGGACGACTACTACCCGCTGGTGTTCGGGCGCCCGCGGCGGCTGTTCGAGGCGAAGGCCTGCACGGACCGGCTGACGGCGTGTATGCCCGTGGACGATCCGGCCGCGGGCGCGGCGGTCGCGGTGAGTCCGATGGAGCGGGCACTGGCCGATCTGTGGGCGCGGACCGCGGGACCGATGGGCCCGGACGCGCGGGCCGCGCTGCGACGGTCGGTCGATGTGATGCTGGAGAGCTGGTTGTGGGAGCTCCACAACCAGGCCCAGCACCGGGTTCCGGACCCCGTGGACTACATCGAGATGCGGCGGGTGACCTTCGGCTCCGATCTCACGATGCTGCTGGGCCGGCTGCGGCACGAGGGGGACCTGCCGCCAGAGGTCCACCGGAGCGGGACGGTACGCAGCCTGGAGAGCTCCGCGTCGGACTACGCCACGCTGCTCAACGACCTGTTCTCGTACCAGAAGGAGATCGAGGTCGAGGGCGAGGTGCACAACTGCCTCCTGGTGGTGCAGTCCTTCTTCGGCTGCGACTACCCGGCGGCCGTCGCCATCACGGATGATCTGATGCGCTCGCGGCTGCGCCAGTTCCTGCATCTGAAGGAGCACGAACTGCCGTTGCTGTACGAGGAGTTCGGACTGGACGAACGGGGCAGGGCCGCGCTGGACACCTATGTGCGGGAGCTGGAGGACTGGCTCGCCGGAATCCTGAACTGGCACCGGGCCGCGCGCCGGTACAGCGAGGAGGATCTGGAGCGCGGTGCCGGATCGCCGTTGCGCACGGCCGGACCCACCGCGCTCGGCATGTCGGCGGCCAGGGTCGTCACGCTGCTGCGCCGGCCGTCGTCCTGTCTGCCCGACACGTCCGGTGGGGTGGTCCGGGTGTAGCCGCCCTCGGTGCGCCGCACGGCAGCGGCCCGCCGCGACACCAGGTCGCGGCGGGCCACGGCATGTCCCGTGAGGTCAGCCCTGCTGGAAGAGCTCCGCGGGCAGCGGCTTGAGCAGCGCGTACAGATCGTCGGTGATCGGCCTGTCCCAGCTGGCGATCGTGACGAGGACGTTGTCGCTGCGGTCGAACTGGACGCAGGAGATACGGCTCTCGGACAGCTTGATCCGGCGCACGATCAGCAGATTGTCCCCCTGCATGACGGGGACGTCCTCGGTGCCGGTCACCGTGACCTCCTCGTCGTTCTCCAGCGCCGCGAGGAGCTGGGCGACCTCGAAGGGGATCTGCCCCTCCGCGAGCTCCCGGGCGGGCGACCCCTCGGGCAGATTGCCGATGATCATCGCAGGTCCGCGACCGCCGAAGAGGTCGTAGCGGAGGAAGACGCCCTGGCAGCTGCCGTCCGGCGCGGGCAGCAGCCCTGCGCCGAGATTGCCGGGCCAGTCCCCCGGGTCCATGGCCAGGACGTCGAAGTCCGGGCCGGCGGGAGTGGCGGCGCTGCGGCGGCGGAGGAAGGACATGCCGCCATGGTACGTGTACGAGGGCTCGCCACGCCGACCTGGGTACGGCGGCCGGTGCCGCGCGCGCCGGGGTCGGACGGTCAGTCCACGACGGCGTCGATCTCCACCTCGACCAGCCAGGCGGGGTCGATGAAGCGGGACACCTCGACGAACGTGCACGCGGGGCGCACGGACGCGAATCGCTCGCCGTGCGCTCGTGCGGCTTCCTTCCACCGGTCGATGTCGGTGAGCATGACGCGGGTTCTCACCACGTCCTCGATGGACGCTCCTGCGTCGTTCAGCGCGCGCTCGGCGATGTCCAGGCAGCGGACGGTCTGGGCGTACATGTCACCGTGCCCGACGGTCGTGCCGTCGTCGCCGATGGGAGCGGTTCCGGCGACGGCGATGTACGCGCCCTTGCGTACGGCTCGCGAGAAGCCGATCTCCGGCTCCAGTGGCGAACCAGAGCTCACATGGTGCCGGGTGTCGTGGCGTTCATGTCCCATGACGTCATGGTCGCAGGGACCTGTGAGGCGACGCGGGCGAGGTGCTGTTGCCGCAAGGACCGGCGCGCGGCTCCCGGGCGCCGGTGAGGGCGCCGGTGTCCGCGGTGGAACCACGGACACCGGACACCACGGCCGGCGCGCCCCAGATTCCGCGCCCCCACGCGATCAACCCGGCCCGGGGCGGCGCGCCCGCTCGACGGGCTACGGCCGCTGCGGGGCCGCCATCGGCAGCGAGAGCGGCCGGGCCGGTCGTCGGGTAGTGGCCGGGTCACCCTCGGCCGGTGGCGGGAACGGGTCTGCCTGTCGGACGAGAAGGACGTCAGGTGAGGTCGAACTCCCCCTCACGGGCGTTCAGGACGAAAGCACGCCATTCGGCCGGGGTGAAGATCAGTGACGGGCTCCCGGGCCTGCCGCTGTTGCGCATCGCGATGAAGCCCTCGACGAAGGCGATCTGAACGTCCCCCGCGCCCTGGGTGCCCGACTGCCAGTCGGCCTGGCTGAGGTCGAGGTCCGGCTTGTCCCAGCCCTTGAGGGGCTGCTCCGTGATGATGCTCTCGGCCACGTCCGTACTCCTCCCGGTTCGTCGTCCGCGCTCAGACTAGCGATCGTCGCCGGTCACGGACAGGCCGCGGGAGGCGGCGGAACGTAATGCCATCGACCGTTCCCTCGGCCGTCGCCTGCGGTGCGCGGCCCGTCAGTTCGCCGGGGGCTCCGCGCCGACCAGCCATATGGAGAAGAACTGCGATCCGCCTCCGTAGGCGTGACCGAGGGCCTTCCGGGCGCCGTCGACCTGATGTTCGCCCGCCTGACCGCGTACCTGGAGCGCGGCCTCGGCGAAACGGATCATCCCCGAGGCGCCGATCGGATTGGTGGAGAGCACCCCGCCGGAAGGATTCACCGGAAGGTCGCCGTCCAGCTCGGTCGCCCCTGACTCGGTCAGCTTCCAGCCCTCGCCCTCCGCGGCGAAGCCGAGGTTCTCCAGCCACATCGGCTCGTACCAGGAGAACGGTACGTACATCTCGACGGCGTCTATCTCCCGGCGCGGATCGGCGATCCCGGCCTGGCGGTAGACGTCGGCCGCGCAGTCCTTGCCCGCCTGCGGGGACACGAAGTCCTTTCCGGCGAAGAGCGTGGGCTCGCTGCGCATCGCGCCGCCGTGCATCCATGCGGCCGGCCGCGGTGAACGGGCCGCTCCGGCGCGGTCGGTGAGAATCATCGCGCAGGCACCGTCGGAGGACGGACAGGTCTCCGAGTAGCGGATCGGGTCCCACAGCATCGGTGAGGACTGCACCTTCTCGAGGGTGATGCCGTGCTCGTGCAGATGCGCGTACGGGTTCCTCAGCGCGTTGCGCCGGTCCTTGTAGGCGACGAGGGAGCCGACCGTGTCGGGCGCGCCGCTGCGGCGCATGTACGCCCGTACGTGCGGGGCGAAGAAGCCGCCGGCGCCGGCGAGGAGCGGCTGCTGGAACGGTATGGGCAGCGACAGGCCCCACATGGCGTTCGACTCGGACTGTTTCTCGAAGGCGAGGGTGAGGACGGTGCGGTGGACGCGTGCGGCGACGAGGTTCGACGCGACGAGGGCGGTGGAGCCGCCGACCGAGCCGGCCGTGTGGACACGGAGCATCGGCTTTCCGACGGCGCCGAGCGCGTCGGCGAGATACAGCTCCGGCATCATCAGGCCCTCGAAGAAGTCGGGAGCCTTGCCGATGACGACGGCGTCGATGTCCGCCCAGGTCAGCTCGGCGTCGTCCAGCGCCCGGCGGGCGGCCTCGCGGACGAGTCCGGCGATCGAGACGTCCTGGCGGGCCGCGACGTGCTTGGTCTGGCCGATACCGACGACGGCCACGGGCTCCTTACCGGACATGCGGCTCTCCTTCGAGGACGGCGACCAGGTTCTGTTGCAGACAGGGGCCGGAGGTGGCGTGGGCGAGGGCCCGGTCGGAGATTCCGCGGTGGATGCCGGCGGCGGCCTCGCCGATCCGGATGAGGCCTGCGGCCATGACGGGGTTGGCGGCGAGGGCGCCGCCGGACGGGTTGACCCTCACCCTGTCGTCGAGGTCGAGGGCCTTGCGGAGCACGACCTCCTGGGAGGTGAAGGGTGCATGCAGTTCGGCGGTGTCCACGGTGGGCGCGCCTCCCATGCCCTTGGGGCCATGGGGGCTTTCGAACGCTCCGGCTCTCTCGGCGGCGAGCCGGGTGGAGGGTGAGTCGGTGAGGTCCCGTACGCCGAGGCTGTGCGCCTCGATGCGGTGGTCCATGCCGCGGATCCAGGCAGGCCGTTCGCACAGCTCCCGTGCCCTGTCGCCGGCGGCGAGGATCACCGCTGCCGCTCCGTCCCCGATGGGCGGGCAGTCTCCTGTGCGCAGCGGGTGGACGATGTACTCACCCTGATCGCGGTGGCCGCGCAGTTGCGCGTGCGGGTTGGAGGCAGCGGCGGTGCGGCTGCGGGCGGCGATGCCGGCGAGCTCCGGTTCGCTGGTGTCGCCGGCGTCGATGAGCGCCTGGGCCTGGAGGGCGGCGAGGGCCACCGAGTCGGGCCACAGAGGCGCGGTGTAGTAGGGGTCGAGCTGGCGGGTGAGCACATCGCGGACCGAGCCCGGTGAGGACTTTCCGTAGGCGTAGACCAGCGCGGTGTCGGCCTCGCCGGTGAGGAGTTTCACCCAGGCCTCGTAGAGGGCCCAGGCGCCGTCCATCTCGACATGCGACTCGGAGATGGGCGGCCAGGCGCCGACGCCGTCGAGTGCCATGGTGAAGGAGAACGCCCGTCCGGCGAGGTAGTCGGAGGAGCCGGAACAGGTGAAGCCGATGTCGCCGGTGCGCAGCCCGGTCCGGTCGAGGACGTCGTGCAGCACCGGCATCAGCATCTCGACCTCGGAGAGCTCTTCGCTGCTGCGCCGGTGGTCGGTCTGGGAGAAGGCGACGATCGCGACGTCTCGCATGGCTACAGCAGCTCCTTGTAGGTGTCGTAGTCCGCGTCGGGTTCGCCGGTGGGCCGGTAGTGGTCGGGATGACGTCCGCTTTCGGTCCACACCGGTTCGACGCGCAGTCCCATGCGCACCTGGTCGTAGGGGATTCCGCCGATGCGGCCGTGCAGGGCGAGGCCGGCGCCGTCGAGGGCGATGTGTGCGTAGACGTAGGGCACTTCGATGGCGTCGTTCATCGCGTTCTTCGCCTTGATGTTGACGATGCAGTAGGTGGTGACCGTGCCGCGCGGGCCGACCTCGACCTGTTCGGCCGTGGCGACGCCGCAGGTGGGGCAGGCGCCGCGGGGCGGGACGTACACCTTGCGGCAGGAAGGGCAGCGCTCGCCGGTGATCCGGCGGTCCGCGAGGGCGTTGATGTGGCGGGACTGGGCACGGCCGGGGCTGTAGGTGTAGTCGAGCCGGGCCGGGGCGGTGATTCCGGTGACGGGGTTCTCGAACTCCCCGCTGTGGCCCTGTGCCACGGTGGGCTCCCCGCCTCCCGCGCAGGGTTCGAAGCAGGCGATGTCGGTGATGGCCCCGGAGCGCTCGGCCGCCCATCGGACGCGGACACGCATCCCGGTGCTCACGGCGTCGGGGCCGGGGGCGTCGAGGGCGTGGAGGAGGGCGGTGTCGGCGCCGTCCAGTTTCACCAGCACCCAGGCGAAGGGTGCCCCGAGGGGCTGGCCGCGGCGGGGGGCCGGGTTCCAGGCCCAGGTGGTGACGGTGCCGGTGCCGGCGACCTCGACCAGGTCGCGGAGCTCTTCGGCGGTCTCCGGGTCGTACTCGACGGGCGGGACCAGCACCCGGCCGCCGGCGGTCTTCACACCGAGAACGGTGCGCTCACGCAGGCCGGTGAGGAATGCGCTCTGTACGGGTCCGAGGGAGCGCGTGAACGGGAACTCGACGGTCAGGGGTGCGCGCAGCACTTCCGGTGCGGGGGCGGCTGACATGGGCGGGGCTCCGTTTCTTGCGGCCGTTTCTTGCGGCCGTTTCTGCGGCCGGCGGGAGGGTCGGTCGTCAGGCGCGCCGGAAGACCGGCGGACGCTTCTCGGCGAAGGCGCGGGCGCCCTCCTTGGCGTCCGCGGTGTCGAAGACCGGCCAGCCGCGCCCCAGTTCGGCCGCGAGCCCCTCGGTCTCCGTCATCTCGGCGGTTTCGTAGACGGACGCCTTCACGGCCTCGACGGCGAGCGGGCCACAGGCGTTGATCTGCTCCGCGACGGCCAGGGCCTTCTCCAGGGCGGCGCCGTCCGGGACGACATGGCCGACGAGCCCGATGCGTTCGGCTTCTGCGGCGGTGTACGGGCGCCCCGTCAGCAGCATCTCAAGAGCGTGTGTGCGCGGGATCTGGCGCTGGAGGCGGACCGTCGAGCCGCCGATCGGGAAGAGGCCGCGCCGGACCTCGAAGAGTCCGAAAGTGGCGCTCTCGCCCGCGACCCGGATGTCGGTGCCTTGGAGGATCTCGGTGCCGCCTGCCACGCAGGCACCCTCGACGGCGGCGATGACCGGTTTGCGGGGCCGGTGGTGGCGGAGCATCGCCTTCCAGTGGAGATCGGGGTCGGCCTTCAGCCGGTCCCGGTACTGCTCACCTTCCATTCCCTTGCCGGCGAGGGCCTTGAGGTCCATCCCCGCGCAGAAGGAACCGCCCGCGCCCGTGAGGACGACGGAGCGGACGCCGTCGTCCTCGTCGGCCTGCAGCCAGCCGTCATGGAGCCCGACGAGCATCGGCAGCGAGAGCGCGTTCTTCGCCTCGGGCCTGTTGAGCGTGAGCACCAGCGTGGCGCCCTCACGCCGCACGGTGAGGTGTTCCGTACCAGCCATGACCGTCCTCCCGTCTCACGACCTAGAACAGGTTGCAGGAGCCCGGAGTCCAGTTCAATAGTTTTCTGACAGGTAGTCAGATTTCTTGTGCGGGAGCCCTTCCCAGTTGCCTGGGACGGCGCTCTAATGACCGCTCCGAGGCAGTTGTGCGCGCGAACCGGGGTCAGGAGGACTGGTGGAGTACAACCTTGCCGACCTGTTCGAGTCGGTCGTGGACGTGGTTCCGGACCGCGAGGCGCTCGTGTACGTCGACCATCCCGGTACGGGCGCGGAGCGCCGCTTCGGCTACGCGGAGCTCGACGCGGCCGCGAACCGGATCGCCCACCACCTCGCCGGCGCCGGACTGAAGCCGGGCGAACACCTCGGGCTCCATCTCTACAACGGCGTCGAGTATCTGCAGACGCTCCTCGGCTGCCTCAAGGCCCGCATCGTCCCGGTGAATGTCAACTACCGCTATGTGGAGGAGGAGCTGGTCTACCTCTACCGCGACGCCGATCTCGCCGCTCTCGTCTTCGACGCGGAGTTCACGGAGCGGGTGGCTGCCGCCGTGCCGCAGACGCGGAAGCTGCGCCATCTGGTGCGCGTGGGGCCCTCCCCGGACGGCGCTCCCGCGCTCGACTGCCCGTCCTACGAGGAAGCGGCCGCCTCCGGTTCGCCGGAGCGCGGTTTCGGACCGCGCTCGGCCGACGACCAGTTCATCATCTACACCGGCGGCACCACCGGTATGCCGAAGGGCGTGATGTGGCGGCAGGAGGACCTCTTCTTCGCCGGGCTCGGCGGCGGCGCACCGACCGGGGAACCGGTCAAAAGGCCCGAGGAGCTCGCAGAAAGGGTCGCGGCGGCCGGTGACGGCATCACGTTCTTCCCCACTCCCCCGCTGATGCACGGTACGTCGACGCTCACCGCGTTCATCGCCTTCAACTTCGGGCAAAGGGTCGTGCTGCACCGCAAGTACGTGCCCGAGGAGGTCCTGCGCACGATGGAGAAGGAGCGGGTCACCTCCGTGTCGCTGGTCGGCGACGCGATGCTGCGCCCGCTGATCGACGCACTGAACGGACCGCTCAAGGGGACGGACCTGTCGTCGGTGTTCAGCGTCTCCTCGTCCGGCGCGATCATGTCCGAGACGGTACGGGAGCAGTTCAGGGCGCTCGCGCCGAATGTGCTGGTGCTCAACAACTTCGGGTCGTCCGAGTCCGGCTTCAACGGTACGGCGACGGACGACTCCGGCGAGGACAGGGGCTTCCGGCTGCGTGTCAACGCCCGCACCCAGGTGGTCGACCCGGTGACGTACGAACCGGTCGCCGTCGGCGAGCCGGGCCGGATCGCGCAGCGCGGCCATGTGCCGCTCGGCTACTACAACGACCCGGGAAAGACCGCAGAGACCTTCTTCCGCAAGGGCGAAGAACGATGGGTGCTGCTCGGCGACATGGCGACCGTCGACGAGGACGGCATCGTCACCGTCCTCGGGCGCGGCTCGCAGTGCATCAACACGGGCGGCGAGAAGGTCTATCCGGAGGAGGTCGAGCAGGCTCTCAAGGCCCATCCGGATGTGTACGACGCGCTGGTGGCCGGCGTGCCGGACGAGAAGTGGGGCAACCACGTGGCCGCTGTGGTGCAGCTCCAGGAAGGTGCGGGCACGCTCGACCTGGAGTCCGTCCAGGCACACTGCCGCACCCGGCTGGCCGGGTACAAGATCCCCCGGCAGCTGGTGATCACGCCGGCGATCCAGCGCTCGCCGAGCGGCAAGGCGGACTACCGATGGGCGCGGGCCGTGGCGGAGGCGGGCGGCGAGGGCTAGGGGTCTGTCGGCGGGCCCGGCCCGGGCCCGGCGGCGCGGTGAGCGTCGCCGGGCCGGGGCGCACAGCCGTGTCAGCCGCAGCGGCGGCCGGTGTTGATGCAGGTCACCGCTTGTTTCATCAGCGCGTCCGGCAGGGCGTTGATGAAGTCGCCGTGGTCGGTGACGGGCTTGTGGAGCGACTCGGGGAAACTGTCGATGGCGAAGCCGGTGGTACCGGCGAGCCCGTTGTACGTGACGCGCTGGACGAGTTGCGGGATGGCCCGGAACCCGGCGGGGCACGAGCCCCGGGCGTCGGCGAAGGCGACATGGGAACGGTGATCGGCACTGTCGGTGTTCCTGCCGTCCCAGCAGCTCTGGAACTTCGCCACCCGCACGAGATTGCTGCCCTGCGGGCAGATCGGGTACTTGTCCTTCAGCTCCACCCGGTTCTCGAATCCGGTGCAGGTGAAGCGGGCGTTGGCGTTGGCGCCGCCGTTGGCGTTGGCCTTGGCGTCCCCGGTGATGATGCGCAGGAACCGTGGCATGGCCGTCACCTTGGACCGCGGACTGCCGACGAACTGCAGCGAGACGGACGCGGGCGTCAGGATCTCGCCGATGTTGCCCTCCGCGCCGCCGCCCTGCTTGTCCGCGTCCGACTCCTGGACCCCGTCCCGGTCGCGCAGCACGGGCCAGTAGTAGGTCGACCGGTCACCGTTGGTGCAGGTCGTTCGGCTCGCTGCCAGGGACCGGTTGCTGGTGAAGCCGTTCACTCCGATGGCACCCACGTAGTCATGGGTGTGGTGGGCGCCGTTGGTGACTCCGGGGGCCACGATGACGTTGTCGGAGTTGAACCGCCCCTCTGCGTTGACACCGCACCGTGACCGGAAGGTCCCCGTGGACGCCCCGGGACCTCCCCGCGCCTTCCGCACATTCGGCCGTACGGTCGTGATGTCGACGAAGTCCTCGGGTGACGGGCCGCCCTGCGGGGCCTGTTGCCCCGTCCCCGCGGCGTCCTCTCCCCCGGCGAGGACCTCGGCCGCTCCCGGGGCACCGGTGGCGCAGGTCGCCAGACTCTGCAGGTTCCGCGGCCGCTCGGCCCCGGCCCGCTCGACCGCGATCTCGATCCGCTCCAGAGCGGCCGACCGTTTGGACCACAACGGGTCGAGAACGGTACGGGAGGACACACCGTGCTCCGCGGACAGCCGTGTGCCGGCCGACCTGACGTCCTGCTCCATCAGTCCGAGCTCCCGGCGCACCTCGGCACGGGCCCTCGGGGGAATCTCAGGAAGCCGCTTCTCGACCGAAGGGCAGACCACACCGCCGGCGCGCTGTTCACCGGAACCGCCGGCGTTGGCCACGGCATTGACAGCCACCAGCCCACCGCCGCCCAGTACCAGACCGGCCACGGCGAGCATCGCCTTTCGCCGGGTGCGGTTCGCCCTGTGCCGCTGATTCATGAAGTGGACCCGCTTTCTCCTGGGTTGCACCAGCCGTCCGGGCGGATTCCCGGACAGCCGACCCCCGTCGGCGGCTCACTCTGGCAACCGGAATCCCTTCCCGCCCTCACGAGTCCCGGAGGCGTCATGGACTCGTAAGCTCTGTTCCGGTTGAGCAAGGTCGCGCAGATGTACGTACTCCCCGGCAGGCAGCCACCTCCGGAGGACCCCCATGCCCGAAGCCGGCAGCAATGTCACCGAGCTTTTCCGCGCGTCCACGGCGCACAGTCCCTCGTACTTCACACTGAGCAGGGCGGGGGCCGCAGGGCCGGGCGGCGCACAGGGCACCGGTGCGCCGATCACGGATTTCTGCATCCCGTGCAATCCGTACTTCCCGACCCCCGAGATGTTCGGCGAGCTGGGCGGACGCCTGCGGGAGATCCTCACGTACTACCCGAGCAGTGCGGACACCATCACGGCCGAGCTGTGCTCCGTGCTCGGGCTCAACCCGCAGACCGTCGCCATGGGCAACGGCTCCACCGAACTGATCACCTGGATCGACCATCTGCTGGTGCGCGACTCGCTCGCGGTGCCGGTCCCGACCTTCGGCCGGTGGACCGACCAGCCCATGGAGACGGGCAAGCGCGTCGACATGTTCCCGCTGCCCGAGGCCAACGGATTCGCCCTCGATCCGGCCTCGTTCGTGGAGTTCGTACGTTCGCGCGGGTCGCGTACGGCTGTCATCTGCAACCCGAACAACCCGGACGGCGGCCTGCTGCCCCGGCACGGCGTCCTCGCGCTGCTGGACCAGCTCCAGGATCTGGACCTGGTCGTCGTGGACGAGTCGTTCCTCGAGTTCGCGGACGCCGAGCCGGACTCGAGCGTCGTCGCGGATGCCGTGCTGCGTCCCAACACGATCGTGCTGCGCAGCCTCGGCAAGAACTTCGGGCTCCACGGGGTCCGCTTCGGCTACCTCGTCGCCAATCCCGGTCTGGCGGGGCGGGTGCGCGCCGCGCTGCCCAAGTGGAACCTCAACTCCTTCGCGGAGACAGTGGTGTTCATGCTCAGGGAACACCGCATGGAGTACGCGCACAGTCTGCGCCTGGTGCAGCGCGACCGCCAGGAGATGATCTGGCATCTGAGCCGGCTGCCGGGCCTGACGGTGTACCCGTCACAGGGGAATTTCGTGTACGTACGGCTGCCGGAGGGCGTCGACGGGGCGGCGCTGCGCGACCGGCTGCTGGAGGAGCACGGTGTCCTGGTCCGCGAGTGCGGCAACAAGATCGGCAGTTCCAGCCGCTATCTGCGGCTCGTGGTCAGGCCGCAGGCGGATGTGCAGCGGCTGGTGGCAGGGCTGGAGCGGGCGATGTACGCGACGCACCACCCGCAGGCGCAGGCTCCGGTGCCCGCATACGCTCAGGCGCCGGTTGCGGTACCCGTGACGGGTCAGGGACCCGGTCCGATGCCCGCGCTCGCGCTGCCCTACGACGGGTCCGGCACCCCGGCGGTGGACAGGCTGATCAGAGGGGCCTGATCGACCAGGCCGTGTGGCCCCGCGCGCCGCGCCCGGAATTCGGTTGCCGGGCGCGACGGACCCTTGGTGAAGTGGCCAGATGAACCACGAGGCGGTGCTGGCGCTGTACGACCGGCAGATGCGCAAGGGCGCCCCGGCCGACGGGCCGGGTGCGCGGGTCGAGCGCACGGGACGCGTCGTTCGGCAGACCGGCGGGGACCACGGCTGGGACGGCATCCTGTGGTCGGATCTCGACGCGGACTCGGCGGACGCCGCCATCGCGGAACAGGTACGGCATTTCACCTCGCTCGGGCGCGAGTTCGAGTGGAAGCTCTACGCGCACGACCGTCCGGCCGATCTCGGCCGACGGCTGCTGGCCGCCGGTTTCGAACCGGAGCCCGAGGAGACCCTGCTGGCCGCGGAGACGAATCGCCTGCTGTCCGGTGCACGGCTGCCGGAGGGAATCGAGCTGCGTGAGGTGACGGACGCGCCGGGGGTCGAGCTTGTGGCGCAGGTCCACGAGCAGGCGTTCGGCACGGACGCCCGCCGGCTGCAGGACCGGTTGCTCGACCAGCTCTCCGCCGGCACGGGCACGGTGGTCGCGGTCGTGGCCATGGCGGGTGATGTGCCGGTGGGCTCTTCCCGGCTGGAGCTGCCCCCGGGCCGGGACTTCGCCGGTCTGTGGGGCGGTGGAACCGTGCCGGGGTGGCGCGGCCGTGGGATCTACCGTGCCTCGGTCGCTTTCCGCGCCCGCCTGGCGGCCGCCCGCGGCTACCGCTTCCTCCAGGTGGACGCGATGCCCACGAGCCGGCCGGTTCTGCGGCGTCTCGGCTTCACCGCGCTGAGCACGACGACGCCGTACCTGTACCGGCCGGGGCCGTCGGCCTGACCGCGGGCCGACGCACCACGGGCCGGGCCCGGCTCAGTCGGCCGTGCCGCTGTACCGGGTGCGCAGCAAGGCGTCGAAGACGCGGGCGCCGAGCAGCCGCCGGGTCTGTACCAGGGCCTTGGCGGCAGGGGTGATGACATAGCGGGTGCGCGGCCTGGGCTCGGTGATCGCGTGCTCGATGGCCTTGGCGACGGTCTCGGCCGGCGCGGAGAGCAGCGTGCTGCGGTAGTGGTCGGCCATCTGCCGGTCGGCGACGGCGTTGAGCCGGGCGTAGGGGCCGGACGCGCCTGCCGTTCCGGCGAGAGTGTCGGAGCCGGTCTCGCCGAACGCGGTGCGGATCAGTCCGGGCTCGACGAGACTGACCTTGATGTTGAACGGGGCCACCTCGAAGCGCAGGGCGTCGGTGAGGGCTTCGACGGCGTACTTGCTGGCGTGGTAGTAGCCGCCGACAGGGAAGACGAGGCGTCCGCCCATCGAGCCGACGTTGACGATGCGTCCCCCTCCGGCGGCGCGCATGCCGGGGAGCACCAGTTGGGTCATGCGTGCGAGGCCGAAGACATTGGTCTCGAACTGGCGTCGCACGTCGTCGAGGCCGGTTTCCTCGATGGTGCCGAACTGTCCGTAGCCCGCGTTGTTGACCAGGACGTCCACCTGGCCGTGCTCGGCGGCGACCGCGTCGACGGCGGCCTTCATCGACGACTCGTCGGTCACGTCGAGGGCGAGGGTGCGGGCACCGGCCGCGGCGAGGTCCTCGACGGCCTCGGTGCGGCGGGCGGTCGCGTACACCGTCAGCTGCGGGTGACGGGACAGTCTCCGCGCGGTCGCCCGGCCGATGCCCGACGAGGTCCCGGTGATCAGTACCGCGTGGGTCATGTCCCTCACGCAACACCACGCGGAGATATTGCACAAACGGGATGACCGTCGTGGGTGTCAGCCGGTGGACAGCCCCGCCGCAGAGCGCACCAGGGCCTCCAGGACCGGGCTGAGCAGCGGGTGGCTCTCGGCGCCGCGGCGCACCGCCGCGAAGACCCGGCGGGTGGCGGCCGGGTCCCCGACGGGGAAGACGACCGTGTCCTTCAGCTCCATGCCGCGCAGGGCGGAGCGCGGTACGAGGGCCACTCCGGCGCCCGCGCCCGCGAGGGCCACGACGGCGCGGAAGTCGTCGGACGAGTGCACGAGCCTGGGCTCGAATCCGGCGAGTTCGCAGGCCAGGAGCATGACGTCGTGACAGGGGTTGCCGGGGTAGGGGCCGATCCAGTCGCTGTCGGCCAGTTGGGCGAGCTCCACCCGGTGGCCCCCCGCCAGCGGATGGCCGCAGTGGAGGACGGCGTCGAAGGGTTCCGCGTAGAGCGGGACGCGGGCGAGCCGGCGGTCGTCCTCGCGAGGTGCTCCCCGGTATTCGACGGCGAGGGCCAGATCGGCCTCCCCGTCGAGCACCATGGGCAGGCTCTCGTCGCCCTCTGCGTCCCTGACCCGGACGCGGATGCCGGGGTGCTCGTCGGCGAGCCTTCCGATCGCGGGGGCGAGGACCTCGGCGATACCCGTCGCGAAGGCCGCCACGGTGACCTCACCGGCCGCGCCGCCCGCGTACGCGGCGAGCTCGGCCTCTGCACGCTCCAGCTGGGAGAGCACCACATGGGCGTGGGCGAGCAGGATCTCGCCCGCCGCGGTGAGACGTACGCCGCGGCCGCTGCGGATCAGCAGCGTGTGGCCGGTCTCCTGCTCCAGCGCGGCGAGCTGCTGGGAGACGGCCGAGGGAGTCAGATACAGCGCTGCGGCCGCGGCGGTCACCGTTCGGTGGTCCGCCACGGCGCGCAGTATGCGGAGCCTGCGGGGGTCGATCACCCAGCCATTGTCGCCCGGGCGTCGACGAACGCCGCCACGGCCCGCTCCACGTCCTCTGTGGAGTGCGCGGCGGAGAGCTGCACGCGGATGCGGGCCTGGCCCATCGGGACGACGGGGTACGAGAAGCCGATCACGTACACACCGCGCTCGAGAAGCAGCTCGGCCATCCGGCCCGCCTCCGCGGCGTCGCCGATCATCACGGGGGCGATGGCGTGGTCGCCCGGCAGGATCTCGAAGCCCGCCTCGGTCATCTTCGTGCGGAAGAGCGCGGTGTTCGCGGCGAGCTTCTCGCGCAGGTCACCGGCGGACTCGAGCAGGTCGAGGACCTTGAGGGAGGCCGCCGCGATGACCGGGGCGAGGGAGTTCGAGAACAGGTACGGGCGGGAACGCTGGCGCAGCAGCTCCACGATCTCCGCCCGAGCCGCGACATAGCCGCCGGAGGCGCCGCCGAGGGCCTTGCCGAGGGTGCCGGTGATGATGTCGACGCGGTCCATGACGCCGTGCAGTTCGGGGGTGCCACGGCCGCCGGGGCCGACGAAGCCGACGGCGTGCGAGTCGTCGACCATGACCATGGCGTCATAGCGGTCGGCGAGGTCGCAGATCTCGCGCAGGGGCGCCACGTATCCGTCCATGGAGAAGACGCCGTCGGTGACGACGAGGCGCCGGCGGGCGTCCTGCGTCTCCTTGAGTTGCTGCTCCAGGTCGGCGAGATCGCGGTTGGCGTAGCGGTGGCGGCGGGCCTTGGAGAGGCGGATGCCGTCGATGATGCTCGCGTGGTTGAGGGCGTCGGAGATGACGGCGTCCTCGGGGCCGAGGAGGGTCTCGAAGACGCCGCCGTTGGCGTCGAAGCAGGAGGAGTAGAGGATCGTGTCCTCCTGACCGAGGAACGCGGAAAGCCGCTGTTCCAGCTCCTTGTGGACCTCCTGGGTGCCGCAGATGAAGCGGACGGACGCCATGCCGTAGCCCCAGCGGTCCAGGGCCTCCTTGCCCGCGGCGACGACCTCGGGGTGGTCGGCGAGACCGAGGTAGTTGTTGGCGCAGAAGTTCAGCACGTCACCGGGGGCTCCACCCGCCGTGACCGCGACCGAGGCGGACTGGGGGGTGCCGATGACACGCTCGGGCTTGTGGAGACCGGCGGCGCGGATCTCGTCGAGTGTCGCGCGGAGGTCGTCGCGAACGGACGCGTACATGTGGGTGCTCCTTGGGGTGACAACAGAGGCGTGCAGGGCGAGCCGAGCCGGAATCAGGCAGTGATCAGGCGGTCCAGTCGAGGATGATCTTGCCGCTGCGGGCGGTGGCGGCCTCGTCGAAAGCCGCGTCGAAGTCCTGGTAGCCGTAGCTGCCGGTGACGACGGGGCTGAGGTCGAGCCCGCCCTCCAGGAGAACCGTCATCGCGTACCAGGTCTCGAACATCTCGCGGCCGTAGATGCCCTTGATGGTGATCATCGAGGTGACGATCTTGGACCAGTCGACGGCGAACTCCTGCGCGGGCAGACCGAGCATCGCGATCCGGCCGCCGTGGGTCATGTTGTCGATCATGTCGCGCACGGCCTCGGGGCGGCCGGACATCTCCAGGCCGATGTCGAAGCCTTCCTTGAGGCCGAGTTTGCGCTGCGCCTCGGCGATGTCGGTCTCGGCGACGTTGACGGCGAGGGTGGCACCCACCTTGCGGGCGAGTTCGAGGCGCGGCTCGCTCACATCGGTGATCACGACGTTGCGCGCGCCGGCGTGCTTGGCGACGGCCGCCGCCATCACACCGATGGGGCCCGCGCCCGTGATCAGTACGTCCTCGCCGACCAGCGGGAAGGAGAGCGCGGTGTGCACGGCGTTGCCGAACGGGTCGAAGATCGCGGCGATGTCCAGGTCGACCTGCGCGCGGTGCACCCACACGTTGGAGGCGGGGAGACAGACGTACTCCGCGAAGGCGCCGTCGCGCCCGACCCCGAGCCCGACGGTGCTGCGGCACAGATGGCGGCGGCCCGCGAGACAGTTGCGGCACTTGCCGCAGACGAGGTGCCCCTCGCCGCTGACCAGGTCGCCGACGGCGATGTCCTGGACGTCGGCGCCGGTCGCCGCCACCTCTCCGACGAACTCATGGCCGATGACGAGCGGGGTGTCGATCGTCTGCTGCGCCCAGCCGTCCCAGGAACGGATGTGGAGATCGGTGCCGCAGATGCCGGTACGGAGCACCTTGATCAGCACGTCGCCGGGGCCGTACTCGGGCTCGGGCACGTCCAGGAGCCACAGCCCGGGCTCGGCGTGCTGCTTGACAAGTGCCTTCATGGTGCGGCTCCAGGCATGGCGGGGCTGACCAGGCGCGACGCTTGATCAGTGGACGCGCACCAATCTGCCGAGATCGGACCGTTCAGTCCATCGAGGATTTCTTAAGCGGGCCGACAGCAGAACTTCACGCGCCGCCCCGTCGTGCCGCGGGACCGTTGCCGGCCTCCGTCAGATGCCGAACTCCCTGACCGCCGAGAGGAACTCCTCCGGCCGTGTCTCATGGATGAGATGTCCGGCGTCGAGGGTGACCAGCCGACCGTCGGGAATGCGTTCGGCGAGCCAGGTCAGATGCTCCTGGTTGACGTGGCTGCTCGCCCCGCCCCCGATGACGAGGACCGGTGCGGTGATGGCTCCGAGACGCTCGCGCCAGGCCGGATCGGGGGCATTGCGCTCGGCGTCGGTCGACGTCACGACGGGCCAGTCGAATGCGAGGGCACCCTCGGGCCGTGCGGCCTCGGGTCGCGGCGGGTCGAGCGGGAAGAGCGCCGGGCTGTCCTCGAGGACGAGCCGGCCGATGAGAGAGGGGTCGTCCTCGGCCAGCAGATAGGCGGCCACACCGCCCATCGAGTGGCCGATCACGGATGTGCCCTTGAGACCCAGGGCCGTGATGAAGGCGCGCAGGTCGTCGCGGAACAGCCCGAAGGAGTAGCTGCCGGGCCAGTCGCTGAGTCCGTGGCCCCGCAGATCGAGGGCGTACACCCGGTGGGTGGCGGCGAGCTGTTCCGCGATGCCCACCCATTCCCCGATGCCGCCGCCGCGGCCGTGGACGAGGACGACGGGCGGCGCGTCCGGTTCGCCCCAGATGCGGTAGGCGAGCCGCACCCCGCGGGGGGTCGTGGCGCTGTGGACATCGGGGTCGAGGAACGAGGCGACGGTACGGCGGAAGGCGCCGGGGTCGTCCAGCCAGGGATAGTGCGCGGCGCCGGCCTGCACCGCGACCTCGGCGTGCGGCAGCAGCGAGGCCGACTCCGCCGCGCGCGCGGGCGTGGGGCCGCCGTCGTACTCGCCCGCGAGCACCAGGACCGGCGCGTCCAGCGCCGACAGTGCCTTCACCGTGGCTGCCGGGTCGAAGGCGCCCTCCCCGTAGTAGAGACCCCTGGCCTGGTGGTTGGACTGGTGCGCGTCGTCGGCCGCGTGCGCCCTGGCCGTGGCGTCCCAGCGGCCGTACATGAACGGCACCATGTCGGACCAGAGGTCGTCGAGCTCTCCGCCCGCCAGGAATGCGTCCCAGGCCGCCCGGCCCGTCTCGTACCAGGGCTCGCCCTCACGCAGGGCGAGCGCGCCGCGCCAGTCCTCTTCCGTGGCTGCGACACCGAGGGCCCGGGTGCCGGGGGTGACGAGGGTCAGCGAGCGCACGCGCTCGGGGTGCGCGGCGGCGTACAGGAGGGCGAGGTTCCCGGAGGCCGAGTGCGCGAGGATGTCGGCGCGGTCGAGTCCGAGGTGTTCGCGGAGCGCCTCGACATCGCCGACGAGCCGGTCGCAGCGGTACGTCGCCGGGTCCTCCGCCATCGCGGAGTCACCGGTGCCGCGCAGATCGAGCCGTACGAGCCTGCGGTGCGCGGTGAGCCCTCCCAGGTCGCCGAAATAGGCGGAGGCACGCATCGGACCGCCCGGCAGACAGATCAGCGGCTCTCCCTCCCCCTCGACGTGATAGGCGAGTGAGGTCCCGTCGGGTCCACTGAAGGTCGGCATACCGCGATCTTCTCCGGGCCCTCGCGATCACGCCAACGGGTTCGGGCACCGGTCGGCCGGTTACGCCGAAAGCGCAGACCGGCGTGGGGGCACCGAGGTCTTGACGCCTGGCGCGGCGGCTGGATTACTGATCCCGGACAGCTCGACCGAATGATCGGTCGTCCGACTTGCGAGCGGAACACGGGAGCCTTCCGTATGAGTGACCGGACGGACCTGACGGACCTGACGAACCCCGCGGATCTGCTGGACGCCGGCGAGCGGTTGAGCCACGAGGAGCTCCGGGCACTTCAGCTGGAGCGGCTGCGCGCGACCCTGCTTCATGCGTACGAGAACGTCGGCTTCTACCGGGAGTCGTTCGACAAGGCGGGGCTGCGTCCCGAGGACTGCCGCTCGCTCGACGACCTCGCGCGCTTCCCGTTCACGGCGAAGGCCGATCTGCGTGACCACTACCCGTTCGGGATGTTCGCCGTGGAGCAGTCCCGGATCCGGCGCATCCATGCCTCCAGCGGAACGACGGGGCGGCCCACGGTCGTCGGCTACACCGACCGCGATCTCGACACCTGGGCGGACGTCGTGGCCCGCTCGATCCGCGCGGCCGGCGGCCGGCCGGGACACAAGGTCCATGTGGCATACGGATACGGCCTGTTCACGGGCGGCCTCGGCGCGCACTACGGGGCGGAGCGGCTCGGCTGCACGGTCGTCCCGGCGTCGGGCGGCATGACGGCACGTCAGATCCAGCTGATCCAGGACTTCCGGCCCGAGATCATCATGGTGACCCCTTCGTACATGCTCACGCTGCTGGACGAGTTCGAGCGGCAGGGCGTCGATCCCCGCTCGACCTCGCTCAAGGTCGGGATCTTCGGCGCGGAGCCCTGGACCGAGGAGATGCGGCGGGAGATCGAGGAACGTTTCGCGATCGACGCGGTCGACATCTACGGGCTGTCCGAGGTGATGGGCCCGGGCGTGGCGCAGGAGTGCGTGGAGACCAAGGACGGTCTGCACATCTGGGAGGACCACTTCTACCCCGAGGTCGTGGACCCGTTCACGGGCGAGGTGCTGCCGGACGGGGAGGAGGGCGAGCTGGTGTTCACCTCGCTCACCAAGGAGGCCATGCCGGTCGTCCGGTACCGGACCCGGGATCTGACGCGGCTGCTGCCGGGGACGGCCCGGGTGTTCCGTCGGATGGAGAAGGTCACCGGGCGCAGCGACGACATGATCATCCTGCGCGGGGTGAATCTCTTCCCCACACAGATCGAGGAGATCGTGCTGCGTACGCCGGGTGTCGCCCCGCACTTCCAGCTCCGGCTGACCCGTGAGGGCCGGATGGACGCGCTGACGGTCCGCGCGGAGGCCCGCGCCGGGACGTCGTCCGGGCAGCGCGCGGCGGCCGCAGGGCTGATCGCGGCGGCGGTGAAGGACGGCATCGGGGTGTCGGTGGCGGTGGAGGTGGTCGATCCGGAGACACTGGAGCGTTCCGTCGGCAAGATCAAGCGGATCGTGGATCTCCGGAACCCTTAGGCGTCCGGCCTCAGGCTTCCGCCTGTTCGCGGACCCACGACGCGGCCAGCGCCGTCCAGGTCTCCGCGTCCCCCGCGCCTACGGCCAGGCCGAGACTGTGCGGCCCGTGCGCGAACACATGAACGGCATGGGAGACGTTGTGGGCCGCGAGGGCCGAAGCGAAGCGGTAGGTGTGCTCGGGAGGGACGTAGATGTCCTCCGCGGTGTGCCACATGAAGAACGGTGGTGACTCGGGCGTCACCAATGCGTCCAGAGACGTCGCGCGCCGCAGCGCCGGGGTGGCGTCCTCCCCCAGCAGGATCAGCCGGGCAGGCCGGTAGGTCCCGGTCTCCATCGACGTGATCGCATACCCGAGGACCGCGAACTCCACGACCTCCTGCGCCTCTGCGCCGGGTGCGAGGGCCGCAAGGCCGGCCAGGTGCCCGCCGGCGGAGAATCCCATCAGGCCGATACGGTCCGCCCCACTCGCGCGGTGGCGCCGGATCTCGCCACGGAGTGCCTGGAGGGGTACCGGGTGCCTGGCGTTGAGCGGATAGCGGAAGACGCTCGCCCGCACCCCGAGACCGCTGAGCCAGTCGACGATCGGTTCCGCCTCGTGCGGCGCATGCTCGGCGTACCCACCGCCCGGTAGGACGATCACGTGCGTTCCTGCCACTGGCGGTTCCTCGCTTCAGCGGACCTTCGAACGGCTGCTTGTCACCTACCTAACAAGGCATCTGCGCCGACCTCGGAATGACAGGCCGTCAGCCCGTGCGGTACCTCCGTCCGGCGTAGTGACGCAGGACGTTGCGCATGGTGCGGACGAAGGCCTAGCTGTCCGCGAACCGGTCGCGAAGCTCACGCTTGAGGATCTTGCCGCTGGCGTTGCGCGGCAGTTCGTCCACGAAGAGGATCCGCTTCGGGGCCTTGAAGCCGGCCAGGTTCTCGCGTGCGTGGGCGAGAAGTTCCTCCTCGGTCACCCCGTCGCGAGGCACCACGACAGCGGTGACCGCCTCGATCCAGCGCTCGTCGGGGAGGCCGATGACCGCGGCCTCTGCGACGGACGGATGCGTGTAGAGGACGTCCTCGACCTGGCGGGAGGCGACCAGCACTCCGCCGGAGTTGATGACGTCCTTCACCCTGTCGACGACGGTGAAGTACCCCTCGCCGTCCCGGACCACGAGGTCGCCGGAGTGGAACCAGCCGTCGCGGAAGGCCTCCTTGGTCTCGTCCGGCTTGTCCCAGTAGCCCTCGCACAGCTGCGGTGAGCGGTAGACGACCTCGCCGGCCGTGCCGTCCGGGACCTCGTCGCCGTTCTCGTCCACCACCCTGGCCTCGACGTGGCGTACGGTCCTGCCGCAGGAGTCCATCCGGCCTTCGTGCTCGTGGGGTCCGAGTACGGTCGCGAGCGGGCCGATCTCGCTCTGTCCGAAACAGTTGTAGAAGGCGAGCCCGGGGAGCCGGGACCGCAGCCGCTCCAGCACGGGCACCGGCATGATGGAGGCGCCGTAGTACGCCTTGCGCAGCGCGGTCAGATCGCGGGTGGCGAACTGCGGGTGATCAGCGAGACCGATCCACACCGTCGGCGGAGCGAAGAGACTGTCCGCCCGCCCTGCCTCGACCAGGTCGAAGACGGTCTCGGGGTGGGGCGCGTCGAGAATCGTGTTCTCGGCGCCGACTGCGAGATACGGCAGCAGGAACACATGCATCTGGGCGGAGTGGTAGAGCGGCAGTGAGTGCACCGGCCGGTCGTCCGGCCGGAGATCGAGTGCCTCGATGGCGCTGGCGTACTCGTGCACCAGCGCGCGGTGCGTCATCATCGCGCCCTTGGGCAGCGCGGTGGTCCCGGACGTGTACAGGAGCTGCACGAGGTCGCGCGCGTCCCGGTCGGTGTCGAATGCCCGCGGCTCGGCGAGTGCGGCCAGCAGGGAGTCGTCGGTGTCGCGCAGGGCCCGCACGGCGATGCCGTCGGGGATGTGGCCGGCGAGGTCCGGGTCGGTCAGCACGAGCGAACTCCCGGACTGGCTCAGGATGTACGCCAGGTCCTCGCCCGTCAAGTTGTGGTTCACGGGCACATGGACGAGTCCGGCGCGAGAGCAGGCGAGGAAGGCGATCAGATAGGCGTCGGAGTTGTGCGCGTAGGCGGCCACGCGGTCGTACGGGTTCAGACCGTGGTCGCTCAGGACGGCGGCGGCAGTGGTGACGGCGGCGTCCAGTTCCGCGTACGTCCAGGAACGGCCGGCATGGCGGACCGCGGTGCGTTCGGGGTCGCGCAGGGCGCTGCGCCGCACAACGCCGTCGACGGTGCTGCTGAGGAGTCGCTCCATTGCTGCCATGGCTGGATCCTGCGCGCCGCCGCCGCGAGGGTCAAGGAAGCGGATACCGAACGCGATGTCGACAGCGGTCCACGCCTGCTGCGTGCATGTACCAACTGGCGTTCACCACCGTCACCTCGGGAGGCACGTTGCTCTTCCGCACCCGTACAGGACGCCTTGTCGTGGCCGCTCTCGCCCTGGTCACCGCGACCGCGTCGCTGCCCTCCTCGGCAGCCGCCGACTCCCGCGGACACGACCGGCACCGTCCGTCGTCCGGCGGGCTGTCGGCAGTCGTCCGCTAGGACGTTCTGCGCTCGCCGCAGCTGAGAGTGGTGCGGGTCAGCGGCTGAGCAACATCCGGGGACGAGCCGCTTCACGGGCTCATCCCCCGGCCGGGGGGCCGCCCTCCGCTCGGGCGGTCTCCGGCAATGGCTCCTCAAGGGCTGAAGGAGAGAAACACGAAGGCGGCGAACAGCACCAGATGGACCCCGCCCTGGAGCAGAGTGGCCCGTCCCGGTACAAGGGTGAGGATGCTGACCACCGCGGTCAGCACGAGCAGCACCATGTGGGTGGCGTCCTCGCCGAGGATCAGAGCCCCGGGGAGCCAGACGGAGGCGAGCGCGATCGCCGGGATCGTGAGACCGATGCTGGCGATGGCGGAACCGTAGGCGAGGTTGAGGCTGGTCTGCATGCGGTCGCGGCGCGCGGCGCGTACGGCGGCGAGCGTCTCGGGCATCAGGACCAAGAGGGCGATGACGACGCCGACCACGGATTCCGGCAGTCCTGCCGACTCGACGCCGCCTTCGATGGTGGGCGAGACGAGCTTGGCGTCGCCGACGACGGCGACGAGCGCCACGAACAGCAGCGCGACGCTCCACCAGGTCTGACGGACCCCGGGCGGCGGGGCGTGCTCGTCGGGGTCGCACTCCTCGCCCTCTCTGGGGACCGGCAGGAAGTAGTCGCGGTGGCGGACCGTCTGGACGGCGACGAAGAGGCCGTACAGGCAGAGCGAGGCGACCGCGGCGAAGGCCAGTTGGGGTGTGCTGAACTCCGGACCCGGTCTGCCGGTCGTGAACGACGGCAGCACCAGGGTCATGGTGGCGAGGGTGCAGACCACGGCCAGCGCCCCGCCCGAGCCTTCCGCGTGGAACACGGCGACACGTTGTCGCAGCGCGGAGACCAGCAGGCACAGCCCCACGATGCCGTTGCAGGTGATCATGACGGCGGCGAAGACGGTGTCCCTGGCGTACGTGGACGGCTTGGCACCACTGCCCGCCATCAGGGTGACGATCAGGCCGACCTCGATGACGGTCACGGCGACGGCGAGGAGCAGGGAGCCGAAGGGCTCGCCGAGGCGGTGGGCGACGACTTCGGCGTGGTGCACGGCCGCCAGGACCGCGCCCACCAGGCAGACTCCGACGAGGGCGACGGCGAATCCGGGCAGGGAGCGGCCCCAGCCGAGGACGAGCGCGACCGTCGCGACGACCGGCACCCAGGTGGTCCATTGCGCGGTCAGCGCTGTCGTGCCGGTCTTCATGGCGGCCACGCTGCCAGGCGGTGGCCCGGGATGCGCGTGGTGCTGAGCCGATGGGGTCGTCGGCCCACCCGTGGGCGTGGCCGACGGCCCGTTCCCGTGCTCCGGGGTCACAGGGCGCGGGCGTGGCCCTCCCAGTAGGGGTCGCGCAGGCGGCGTTTGTAGAGCTTGCCGTTGGGGTCGCGGGGCATGGCGTCGATGAAGTCGACGCTCTTGGGGCGTTTGTAACCGGCGAGGCGGCCGGCGCAGTGGTCGAGGATCTCGGCGGCGAGGGCCGGGCCGGGGAGCCTGCCTTCGGCAGGCTCGACGACGGCCTTGACCTCCTCGCCCCAGTCGGCGTGCGGTACACCGAAGACCGCCGCGTCGGCCACCGCGGGGTGGGTGAGGAGTGCGGCCTCGATCTCTGCGGGGTAGATGTTGACGCCCCCGGAGATGATCATGTCGATCTTGCGGTCGCGGAGGAAGAGATAGCCGTCCTCGTCGAGGAGGCCGAGGTCACCGACGGTGAAGTAGTCACCGATGCGGTTCTTACGGGTCTTGGCCTCGTCCTTGTGGTAGCTGAAGGCTCCGGTCGACATCTTCATGTAGACGGTGCCCAGTTCACCGGGCGGCAGCCGGTTGCCGTCGTCGTCGAAGACCACGAGTTCGCTGATGGGCCAGGCCTTGCCGACCGTCCCGGGCTTCTTCAGCCATTCCTCGGCGGTGGCGAAGGCGCCGCCGCCCTCGCTCGCCGCGTAGTACTCCTCGACGCAGTTGCCCCACCAGTCGATCATCGCCCGTTTCACATGGTCGGGGCAGGGCGCGGCGCCGTGGATGGCGTGCCGCATCGATGTGACGTCGTACCGGTTGCGTACGTCCTCCGGGAGGGCGAGCAGCCGGTGGAACTGGGTGGGGACCATGTGGGTGTGCGTGCAGGAGTGTGCCTCGATGAGGCGAAGCATCTCCTCGGGTGCCCACTTGTCCATCAGCACCACCCGGTGGCCGATGTGCAGCGACGCTCCGGCGAACTGGAGTACGGCGGTGTGGTAGAGGGGCGAGCAGACCAGATGGACGTTGTCGTCGAAGGGCCTGATGCCGAAGATGCCGAGGAAGCCGCCGAGGTAGGTCTCCTCGGGGAGCTTCCCGGGCAGCGGGCGCCGGATACCGCGTGGCCGGCCGGTGGTGCCTGATGTGTAGTTCATGACCCAGCCGAGAGTGCGGCCGTCGGGTGGCGACTGCGGCTGTCCGTCGAGCAGGTCGGTGTAGCGGCGGAAGCCCTCGACGGTTCCGACGGCGTAGCGGCGGCTCGCGGGCATCCGCGCCTCGTCGGCCGCGGCGGTCGCCGTGGCGGCGAAGCGTTCGTGTGCGATCAGCACCTTGGCTCCGGAGTCCGCGACGATCCAGGCTATCTCGGGGCCGACGAGATGGTGGTTGACGGGGACGAGGTAGAAGCCGGCCTGGGATGCGGCGAGATAGGCGGTGAAGAACTCGACACCGTTGGGGAGCACGACGGCGAAGGCGTCGCCGCGCTCCATGCCTGCCGCGCGCAGACCGTGGACGAGGCGGTTGACGTCGGCGTGGAGCCGGCCCGCCGTCCACTGCTCGCCGTCGGGTGCGATCAGTACGGTGCGGCCGGGGTCGGCCGCCGCCTGGGCCCAGAAGCCGCCCCCGGAGTCCGGCCGGGGGGACCCCGGTCGCTGCTCACTCATGCTCCGCTCCTTCCGGCGATACGGCCGATACGGTCCACGGCGCGTTCGAAGCCGCGGGTGAGATCGTCGAAGACCTGCTGGACGCTGCGTTCGGAGTTCATCCGGCCGACGATCTGGCCGACGGGTGTACCGAGCAGTGGTTCGATCTCGTGCCTCTGGATACGGGAGACGGCTTCGGCGACGAGCAGGCCCTGGAGCGGCATCGGGAGGGTCCCGGGCCCGTTCGGGTCGTCCCAGGCGTCGGTCCACCCGGTACGCAGCTGGCGGGCGGGCTTGCCGGTCAGGGCGCGGGAGCGGACGGTGTCGCCGGAACCGGCCGCGAGGAGTTTGTGGGTGAGGGCGCGGGAATGGAGGTCGGCCTCGGTCGTGGTGAGCCAGACCGAGCCGAGCCAGACTCCCTGGGCGCCCAGGGCGAGCCCGGCGGCGACCTGTTCGCCGCTGCCGATGCCACCGGCGGCGAGTACCGGGAGGGGCGAGACGGCGTCGACCACTTCGGGGGTGAGCACCATGGAGGCGATCTCGCCGGTGTGGCCGCCGGCCTCGTAGCCCTGGGCGACCACGATGTCGATGCCCCCTTCGGCGTGGCGGCGGGCATGCCGGGCGCTGCCGGCGAGGGCTGCCACAAGGACGCCGTGGTCGTGCGCCCGGGCGACGACGTCGGCGGGTGGGGAGCCGAGGGCGTTGGCGAGCAGCTTGATCGGGTAGTCGAAGGCGACGTCGAGCTGACTGCGGGCGACCTGCTCCATCCAGCCGGTGATGCGCCAGCCGGAAGCCTCGCCGTCGGACAGCGGGGGCACGCCGTGTTCGGCGAGGGTCTCCTCGACGAAGCGGCGGTGGCCTTCGGGGATCATCGCCTCCACGTCGGCCTCGGTCAGTGCCCGGCCTCCTGCGGCTTCCACCTTCTTGGCGGGCATGACGACATCGAGGCCGTACGGCTTTCCCCCGGTGCGCTCCTGCATCCAGTCGAGGTCGCGGGCGAGGTCGCCGGGGGCGGTGTAGCGGACGGCGCCGAGGACGCCGAAACCGCCGGCGCGGGTGATGGCCGCGGCGACCGCGGGGAAGGGCGTGAAGCCGAAGATGGCGTGCTCGACTCCCAGTTTCCTGCTCAGCTCCGTCTCCATGGGCGGCAGGATGCCGCAGGACAACTGCCGATGGAAGAGGTTTTCTGATGCTGCGTCAGATTCTTGGAGGGCTTGACGCCCCCTCGGTCCGGTAAGAAAGTTTCACGTGTTGCGCGACTGCCCGAAGGATTCTTTCAGGGAGGGTGAGGCATGACGGAGGCCTCGGCGGACAGAGGGATCGGCCGCCGCCGGCTGGGCGGGGGCCTGCTGGCACTGGGAGGTGCGCTGGTGATCGGACCCTTCCCGGGCGGCGCCGCCGCCGCGGAACCGGGTGACGGGGGCCCGTCCCGTGCGTCGGGCTCCGATGCCGCACCCGGTCCCCGTCACGGCCGTACGACGCTGCGGCGCGGCTCTCCCGAGCAGGCCGGGCTGATCGCCGCGCACCTCGACCGGCTGGTCGCGGACGCCGAGAAGTACCTCGCCCCCTCCCCGGAACACCCGTGGTACGCGGGAGCGGTGCTGCTCGCGGGCCGTGGCGGAACGGTGGCCCTGCACCGGCCGATCGGCAAGGCGGTGCGGTACGCGGCGTACGACGAGAAGACCGACACCGGGGTGGAGTTCCCGGCCGGCCGGCAGATCCCGATGGCGGAGGACACCGTCTTCGATCTCGCCTCGGTGTCCAAGCTGTTCACCTCGATCCTGGCGGTGCAGCAGATCGAGCGGGGTGCACTGGAGCTTCAGGAGCGGGTCGCCGCGTATCTCCCGGAGTTCGGGGCCGCGGGCAAGCAGGACGTGACCGTACGGCAACTGCTCACGCACACGTCCGGATTCCGGGCGTGGATCCCGCTGTTCAGGGAACCCACCAGGGAGGGGAAGCTGCGGCTGCTGTGGAACGAGCCGCCGGCCGATCCGCCGGGCACGAAGTACCGTTACTCCGACCTCAATCTGATCACGCTTCAGCTGATCCTGGAGCAGATCACCGGTCGCGGTCTGGATGCGCTGCTCCATGACGAGATCACCGCTCCGCTCGCAATGCACCGCACTCGTTTCAACCCACCGCCCTCCTGGAAGCCGAAGATCGCCGCGACGGAGGACGCCCGGCTGCCCTGGTCGGGGCTGGACCGCGGTCTGGTGTGGGGTGAGGTGCACGACGAGAACGCCTATGGGTTCGGTGGGGTCGCAGGACACGCCGGAGTGTTCTCCTGCGCCTGGGACCTTGCCGTGCTCGCCAGGACATTGCTCAACGGCGGGGCGTACGGAACGGCCAGGATCCTGACCGACGAGTCGGTGGAGCTGATGTTCACCGACTTCAACACGGCGTTCCCCGGCGACGAGCACGGGCTGGGCTTCGAGCTCTACCAGCACTGGTACATGGGCGCGATGGCCACGCCGCGCACCGCCGGGCACACCGGCTTCACCGGCACCAGCCTGGTCCTCGACCCTTCGACGGACTCGTTCCTCGTGATGCTCGGCAACTCCGTTCATCCGGTGCGCAGTTGGCGCTCCGGCAGCGCCCCGCGCGTCGCCGCCGCCAACCATCTGGCCCGCGCCGTGGCCGTACGTCCGCACCGAGGCCGCACTGCCTGGTTCTCGGGCATGTCCGGCGCGACGACCGCGACCCTGACCCTGCCCGAGCTCACCCCGTCGTCCGGCCGCGCCCGGCTGCGCTGTTCCCTGTGGTGGGACACCGAGCCCGGCTCCGACACGGTCTTCCTGGAGGCTTCCGCGGATGGGGGCGCCGTCTGGCGGCCGGCGCCCTTCACGACCGTACGCCGGGGGCAGCCGCCACTCCCCCACCCCGACGGCCGGGCCACGGGCTGGTCCGGCCGGGTGTGGCACGGCGTCGAATGCGATCTGTCCGCCTGGCGCGGCGCCCCGCTGCGGCTGCGCTGGCGGTACACGACGGATCAGATGTACGTGGGGCGCGGGGTGTACGTGGACGGACTACGGATCGACGACGGCGGCAGGACGCTGTTCGACGAGGCCCGGGCGAAGGACGCGCAGCGCATCGAGGCCTCGGGCTGGACCGCCGCGGCCGACTGAGGTCCCCGCCACGCCGACCGAGGTCCCCGGCCGGGTGCGGGCGGCACCCGGCCCGGCCGGAACCGGTCTCAGCTGTCCAGGACCGTGAGCACGATCTTGCCCCGCGTGCGGCCCGTCTCCCCCAGCCGGTGGGCGTCGGCGGCGCGCTCCAGGGGCAGGACGGTCTCCACCACGGGCCGGAGCTTGCCCGCCGCGGCAAGCCCGGCGATGGCCCGCATACCGGTGGAGTCGGGCTCAACCAGGGTGAAGCCCGTGCGGATGCCCCGGTGGCCGCTCTCGTCGGCGGGCGGAACCTCGTCGGGCGAGGGCAGGGTGACGAGGGTGCCACCGTCACGCAGCACCCGCAGGGAGCGCGTTCCGTAGTCCCCTCCGATCGAGTCGAGGACGACGTCCACCTCCCGGCCTTCGAGCGCCTCCACGAAGTCCTGCCGGGTGTAGTCGATCACCTCGTCGGCACCGAGTTCCTTCAGCAGGGCGTGCTTGTCCTCGCGGGCCGTGCCGATGACGTACGCCCCGCGGGCTGCGGCGATCTGGACGGCGAGATGGCCGACGCCACCCGCCGCCGCATGGACGAGGACCCGGTGGCCGGCGCTCACGCCCGCCGTCTCGACGAGGGACTGCCAGGCGGTCAGGCCGGCCAGCGGAAGCGCCGCCGCCTCCACATGGCCGAGGCCCTCGGGCTTGGGCACGAAGTGACGGGCCGGCCCGGTGACGTACTCGGCGTAGCCTCCGGCCTGGCGCGGGAACTCGGGCATGCCGAACACCTCGTCGCCCGGCCGGTACAGAGTGACGCCCAGGCCGACGGCCGCGACGACACCCGACACGTCGTAGCCCAGCACCGGGGGCTCACCGTGCATCCCGAAGCCGCCCGTGGCCCGGGTCTTCCAGTCGACGGGATTGACCCCGGCCGCGTGCACCCTGACCAGGATCTCCGTCGGTCCCGGGACCGGGCGCTCAAGGGTCACGGCCGTGAGCACCTCGGGTCCGCCCCAGGAGGCCGGGCTGATCGCGCGCATCGTGGTGTCGTTCATGGATCGTCCTTTCCGTTCCTTCGGTACGTCACCACGATCGGCGCTCATCCGCTCACCCAGAACTGGCCGGATGGCCATGATGTGACAGAATCTGGCCATGAGCGCTCTACAGTACCGGGACGCCAGTGGTGAGTGGGATGTGCACGAGGGCTGTGTCGTACAGCCTGGGCCGGACCCGCACCGGGTGGCGGTCCTCGCCCTCGACGGCGTCATGACCTTCGAACTCGGCATCCCCGCACGGATCTTCGGCAGCGCCTGGTCGGCGGACGGGGACGCGCTGTACGAGGTGACGGTGTGCACGCCGGACGGAGGGCCGGTGCGTACCGAGGCGGGTTTCTCGATCGACGTGGAACACGGCCCGGAGGCACTGGAGCACGCGGACACGGTGATCATCGCTCCGACGCACCGGCTGGGTGCCGTCGGCGAGCAAGGGGTGCTCACCGAGCCGCTGGCGGGCGCCCTCGCCCGGATCCGGCCCGGCACCCGGATCGTGTCGATCTGCACCGGCGCGTTCGTCCTCGCCGCGGCAGGGCTGCTCGACGGGCGACCGGCCACCACGCACTGGGCAGAGGCGGGGCACTTCCGGCGGCTCTTCCCGCGCGTCCGCTTCGACGAAGACGTTCTCTTCGTCGACGACGGAGATCTGCTGACCTCGGCAGGGGCGGCCGCCGGCGTCGATGTGTGCCTGCATCTGGTGCGGCGCGACCACGGCAGCGCCCTCGCCAATCAGGTCGCCCGCCGCTGCATCGTGCCGCCGTGGCGGGACGGCGGCCAGGCACAGTACATCGAGCGCCCGGTACCCGCCCCGACGACGGCCACGACGGCGCCCACCCGCGCCTGGGCGCTGGAGCGGCTGCACCGGCCGCTGACCCTGGGTGAGCTGGCCGGGCACGCGCGGATGAGCGTACGGACCTTCACCCGCCGGTTCCGCGACGAGGCCGGCGTCACCCCCGGCCAGTGGCTCACCGCCCAGCGCGTGGAAGTCGCCAAGCAGTTGCTGGAGACGAGCGACCTGTCCATCGATCTCGTCGCCGACCGTGCGGGGTTCGGCAGTGCCAACTCGCTCCGGCAGCACATGCGCGAGCTCGTGGGTGTCTCACCCGCCACGTACCGGCGGACGTTCCACACCTCGTCCGGCGTCACCGCCCACCTGGCACGTGACGCGGCGTCAGCCCGGTAGCGGCGGCTGAGGAGCGGACGTCATCCCCCGAGCGCCGCCATCGCCGCGTTGTGGCCCGGGATGCCGCTCACTCCGCCTCCGCGTACGGCACCGGCGCCGCAGAGCAGCACGTTCGGGTAGGCCGTCTCGACGCCCCAGCGGCCCGTCGATCCGTCGCCGTACGGGAAGGCCAGATCGCGGTGGAAGATGTGCCCGCCCGGCAGCCGCAGGTCGTGCTCCAGGTCAAGCGGTGTCTTCGCCTCGATACAGGGCCGGCCGGCCTCGTCGAGGGCCAGGCAGTCGGCGATGGGCTCCTCGAGGTGGGCGTCGAGTTCGGCGAGGGTGGCCTTCAGCAGCGCGTCACGGGTCGCGTCGGGGGCCTCGGTGAAGAGGCGGGCCGGGGTGTGGAGACCGAAGAGGGTCAGGGTCTGGTAGCCCTGGGCGACGAGTTCCGGGCCGAGGATGGACGGGTCGGTCAGGGAGTGGCAGTAGATCTCGGACGGCGGCACCTCGGGCAGCCGGCCCGCGGCGGCCTCGGCGTACGCGGCCGCCAGCTGGCCGTAGCCCTCGGCGATGTGGAAGGTGCCCGCGAACGCCTGGCGCGGGTCGACGGCCTGGTCGCGGAGCCGGGGCAGCCGGCGCAGCAGCATGTTGACCTTGAGCTGTGCGCCCTCCGCCGGGGCCGGGGGCTCCTCGCCGAGCAGGGCGGACAGGGCCTGCGGCGAGGCGTTGACCAGGACCTTGCGGGCGGCGACCGTGCCTTCCCCTTCCTCCGTGCGGAAGACGACGTCGGCGGGCTCGCCGTCGGTGTCGGTGCCGGTGTGGATACGAATCGCCTCGTGGCCGGTGACGATCTCGGCACCCGCGGCGCGGGCCGCGTCGGCGAGCGCGTCGGTGAGGGCGCCCATGCCGCCGACCGGAACGTCCCAGTCGCCGGTGCCGCCGCCGATGACGTGGTAGAGGAAGCAGCGGTTCTGCACCAGAGAAGGGTCGTGGGCGTCGGCGAAGGTGCCGATGAGCGCGTCGGTGAGGACGACGCCGCGGACCAGGTCGTCCGTGAAGTGCTCCTCGACGGCGGCCCCGATCGGCTCCTCGAAGAGCATCCGCCATGCGGTCTCGTCCCCGATGCGCTCACGCAGCCCTTCCCGCGTGGGCAGCGGCTCGGTCAGTGTGGGGAAGACGCGCTCAGCGACCTGCCTCGTCCTGGCGTAGAAGGCCTCCCACGACTCGTACTCGCGGTCCGAGCCGGTGAGGGCAGCGAACGACTCACGCGTACGGTCGCCGCCGACCAGCAGCCCGGTCGCCCGCCCCTCGCGTACCACCGGTGTGTACGAGGACACGGTCCGCTTCCGGACGGCGAAGCGCAGCCCAAGATCGCTGACGATCTTGTCGGGCAGCAGGGACACCAGATACGAGTACCGGGAGAGCCTGGCGTCGACCCCGGCGAACGGGCGGGTGGAGACGGCCGCTCCCCCGGTGTTCCCGAGACGCTCCAGGACGAGGACGGAACGCCCCGCCCGGGCGAGATAGGCGGCGGCGACGAGTCCGTTGTGGCCACCGCCCACGATGACGGCGTCGTACACGGCTCGGGAGAAGGCTTCGGCTGCTGGCATGCCTCTTCGTAGCACGCGATGATCGCCGCGGACCAGGGGGCGACGGGGAGGACCGCTCGTCACACGTCCCTCTCGGCGGTGACGGTGCCCGCGGAGATCGCCGCCCGGAGCGCCGAGTGGTCGGCGACGGTACGGTCCGCGTACGCCATCGCGAAGTCGGCCATGGCCCGGTCGAAGGTGTCGGACGTGCCGAGATAGGCGGAGATGGCGATCCTCTCCCCGGACCGCGCGTGGGCACGGGCCATCGTTCTTCCGCACAGGGCGGCGTATTCGCCGAGCAGCGCCGGGGACATGCTGGGAACGTCCGCCGAGCCTTTCATGTCGCGCAGCTGCCGCCAGTAGAAGTGACGGCCACCGGGGCCGCTCACCCAGCCGAGGAAGATGTCACTCGCCGCCTGGAGCAGCCGCTGGCCCGCGACGACCCGCTGGCCCTGGTGCTTGTACGCGGAGGCCGCCAGATACGGTTCGAGCACGGACCGCTGCGCCTCCTTGATCTGCAGGAAGAGCGGGTCCCCGGTGTCACGGCCGGTCATCAGCGCGACGAAGCAGCGGGTGCCGACGCTGCCGACGCCCACGACCTTACGGGCGGCCTCCACGAACCGGAACCGGTCCAGCAGGGCCCTGCGGTCCTCCGGCAGGGTGCTGCGGTAGTCGCTGAGGATCTTCCGTACGGCCGCGGCGTCGGCCAGGTCGAGCGGCTCGAGCAGCGGCGGGTCGGCGACGATGTGCCGCTCCCCGCCGACGACCTCGGTGAGCTTCTCCAGCGCCTGCAGGCTGGTGCGGCCGCGGGCCCTGGCGATCTGCGTCTCGACGCGCCGGCGCACCGGCTTCCCGAACAGCGGGAGGAGATCGGCGGTGTCGATCCGCTCGTACCAGACGTCGAGTTCGCCGAGTTCCGCGAGGCGCCGCATGGCGGTCCGGTACGCCTCTGCCGCGGACACGGCGGACCGCCGGGCCTTCGCCGCGGGGTGGCCGTTGTCGAGTGCGGCCACGGCGACGCTGGCGGCGAGCCGTTTCACATCCCATTCGAAGGGGCCGGGCAGGGTCTCGTCGAAGTCGTTGAGGTCGAACAGGAGAGCGCGTTCCGGGGACGCGAAGCCGCCGAAGTTGAGGAGATGGGCGTCGCCACAGAGCTGGACGGTGAGTCCGGTGTTCGCCTGTGCGGCGAGATCGGCGGCCATGACGGCGGGGGCGCCCCGCAGATACGTGAACGGGGACACGGCCATCCGCCCGTAGCGGATGGGCACCAGATCCGGCTCACGGCTCCTGGCCTGCTCCTCGAGGATGCCGAGAGGGTCCGGCCGGTCCGCGGCGGGGATCCAGCGTCCGTGCGACGAGCGGGGTACCTGCTTACGTAGGTCGCGGCCGCGCCGCGCCTCTTCGGCGGGGTCCGTCATGGTCCCAGTGTGCGCGTGTGTCAGGGCCCACCACAGGCGGAGCCCGGCCGAACGGGTGAGGGGCGGCCCGTCCCGGCTGCTCGGCCGCGTTCTGCCTGCCCGAGTTCTGCCTGCCCGCCTCAGTGGGCCCGGGTGCCGCGCTGCTGGCGCAGTGCGGCCACGCGGCGGTACAGCTCGACCGCCTCACCGCCCCTGCCGAGCTGCTCCAGACAGTGCGCCTCGTCGTTGCGGCTGGCCAGTGCGTCGGGGTGGTCGGCGCCGAGGACGCGTTCGCGGGCCTCGGCCACCTGGCGGTAGACGGCGAGTGCGTCGGCCCAGCGGCCCAGCCAGCCGAGGCCGACGGCGACCTCGCGGCGGCTGACGAGGGTGTCGGGATGGTCGGGCCCCAGCACCCGCTCCCGGAGCGCGCAGACGTCACGGGCCTCGGCCAGCGCCTCCTCCCAGCGGGCGAGCCGCCCCAGGTTGACGCCGAGACCGTGGCGGGCGCGCAGGGTCTCGGCGTCGGCGGGGCCGTGCACCCGGGTGCGGTCGTCGACGAGGGCACGGTACAGCTCCAGGGCCTCCGCGCTGCGGCCGAGCCGGCCCAGGCTGATGCCGACCTCGTAGCGGGCGGAGAGCGTGTCGGGATGGTCGGGTCCGAGTGCGTGCGAGCGGGCCGCCGCGACCTCCCGGTACGTCTGCAGGGCCTCGTCCCAGCGGCCGAGCTGACCCAGTGCGTAGGCGACCTCGTAGCGCGTGACCAGCGTGTCCGGGTGGCCTGCGCCGAGTACCCTGGCCCGCGCGGCGGCCACTTCGTACGCCATGCGGTACGAGTCCTCCAGCCGGCCGAGCCGGCTGAGGTTGAAGGCCAGGTTGTGGCGGCAGCGGAGGGTGTCGGGATGGTCGGGTCCCACGGTGCGTTCGCGGGACGCCAGGACTGCCGAATAGACCTGGTGTGCCTCGAAGTGACGTCCGAGCTGACCGAGTACGTACGCGGTCTCCTGGCGGGCGGCCAGGGTCTCCGGGTGGTCGGCGCCCATGGAACGCTCGCGGCCGTCGGCGACGCGGCCGAACTCACGCAGCGCGTCGACGGTGCGCCCGGTCCTGCTGAGGGTGAAGCCGACCTCGTAGCGGCTGGCCAGAGAGTCGGGGTGGTCGGGGCCCAGCACATGCTCGCGCTCCGCCAGGACCGCGCGGTGCACCTCGCCCGCCTCCTCCCATCGACCGAGCCTGCCGAGGCTCAGCCCCGCGTTGTGGCGGCTGGTGAGCACGGCCAGCAGTTCGGGCGGCGGGGTGGGGCGCTCCGGGCGCGGCAACTGCACGGGCACCGGGGCGTGCAAGGCCACTCCGGTGGTCCACTCACCGGTGAGGCCCGCGGTGAAATCGGGCGGGGTGGTGCGGAGCGTGGACGCACCGGCCGCCTTGTGGCCGGTGGTCATGCCGCGCGTCCAGGAAGGCAGTCGCCGCTCGCGGGCCGTCGGCGACCGGTGCGGGTCGGGCTTCACCACCGCGGGAGACACGGGGGCGGGTGCGGACCGGGCGGCGATGATCCGTCGGCGCAGGTCCTTGGCGTCGGCCGGGCGGCCCTCGGGCGTCTTGGCGAGCAGGTCGAGGACGATCCGGTCCATGAAGCCCGGCAGTTCGGCCCGGCGCCCCCGCGGCGGCTGGGGCGGGGTGTCCCGGTGTCCGACGAGAATGGCCCAGGCGTCGCCGTGGTCGAACGGCGGGGCGCCGGTGGCGATCTCGTACAGCACGCATCCCAGCGAGTAGAGGTCGCTGCGGTGGTCGACATGGCCGCCGCTGATCTGCTCCGGCGACATGTAGTGCGGGGTGCCCATGGCGATGCCCGTGCCGGTGAGCCGCGAGGTGAAGCCGATGTCGTGGCCGAGCCTGGCGATGCCGAAGTCGCAGATCTTCACGGTGCCGTCGGTGAGGCGCATGATGTTGGCGGGCTTCAGATCCCGGTGGACGATGCCCTGTTCATGTGTGTACGCGAGGGCGTCGGCCACCTGTTCCGCGATGTCGACGATGTCGGGCACGGCCAGCGGGTGCTGCTTGTTGTCCTCCAGCAGCTGGCTGAGGTTGCGCCCCTCCAGGAGTTCCATCACCAGGTAGAGCACGCCGTCGTCCTCACCGAAGTCATGGACGACGGTGACGCCGCGGTGCTGCAGCGCGGCGGCGACACGGGCCTCCCGGCGGAAGCGTTCACGCAGGACACCGGTGAAGGACTGGTCGTGCTGCTGCCCCAGGGGTTTGAGGCATTTGACCGCGACGCGCCGGCCGAGGGACTCGTCGTGGGCCCGCCACACCTCGCCCATGCCTCCGCGCCCGATCACATCGAGCAGCCGGTACCGGCCTTGGATCAGCCTGGTGTCCGCCATCGCGTGCAGTCGCCCCCGTCGCTTCGCTGCGCCCTCCCCGGCCCGTCCAGTATGGCCGTCCGTCTGCGGAGTTTGTACGGTGCGGGCCTGCTGTCGGGGCCGAGTCGTGCCATTGCCTTCAAGATGTGACCTGGCGGAAGTTGCCAGCGCAGCCGGGAGGGGACGGAGCGTAGCGTGTTCCCGGTGGCGATGAGCTGACGGGTGACCCGCTCCGGCGGCGGTGCGGGACGTCCGTAGAGCTCGTGGGCGTACGGGGGCAGGGTGTTGTACGCGAGCGCCGCCACACGCCGCCAGAGGAGTTCGCGCGCCGGGACGAGGAGGGTGTGAACGGGCGGGCGGCGCAGGAAGCGGTCGACCGTGCGGGCGTCCGCCCCGGCCGCGAGTTCCGGACGTACGGCCGTGAAGTAGCCGGCCAGTTCGGCGGTGGTGGCGGGCACCGCGGCCGGTTCGAGGCCGACGAGCCGGGCGCTCTCGCGGTGTTCGTCTATGTAGCGGTCGGCCTGGGCGTCGCTGAGCGGGAAGCCGGACCGGCGCAGGACATGGACATAGGAGTCCACCTCGGCGCAGTGGACCCACAGCAGCAGATCCGGCTCGTCCACGCCCAGCAGCCGGTGGATCTTGCGCACCCGGGCGCCGGCCCGCTCGGCGGCCCCGGAGGTTCCGTAGGTGATGGTGCCGACGTAGTTCGCGGTGCGAAGGAGGCGGCCCCAGGCGTCGCGCCTGAAGTCGCTGTTGATCATGACCCCGCGCACCGCGCGGGGGTGCAGGGCCTGGAGGTAGAGCGCACGGACCCCGGCGACCCACATCATCGGATCGCCGTGCATCTGCCAGGTGACCGATCGGGGGCCGAAGAGTCCGGGGTCGCGCTCCTTGGAGTCGGTGCTCATGGGTCGACGTTGCACCTCCCAGCTCCAGTTGTCACCTGCCTGGTCTGTGACCGGTGTTCTCGCGGCGTATGTCCCCGCCTTGCGTGCCGGTCCGGGTCTCTTGTCGGCACCGATGACCCTGCACCCGCCTCTGCCGTCCTCGGCCGGCTCCTGTCATGAACGACGGGCTGTCCCCACGGACTGCTTCTCGTTGAGCCGGCTGTAGATCCGTTCCGGAGTCAGCGGCAGCGCGCGGTAGCGGACGCCCGTGGCGTCGTGAAGCGCATTCGCCAACGCGGGGGCCACCGGGTTGATGCAGCATTCCGCCATTCCCTTGGACCGCATGGGTCCGACGGAATCGGCCGAGTCCACCAGGAGCACTTCGGTGCGGGGGACATCGGCGTAGGTGGGGATGCGGTAGTTGCGGAAGTTCGGGTTGACCATGACACCGTTCGCGTCGACGTGGTGATTCTCCGTCAGCGCGAAACCGATTCCCTGGGCGACACCCCCTTCCACCTGTCCCCGGACCTGCGCGGGGTTGATGACCGCGCCGGCGTCGGTCGCCTGGACGCTGTGAAGGATGCGGATCTCGCCGGTCACCCGATGGACGGCGATGCGGAACCCCTGCGTATTGGAGGTGACGCTTCGGGGCGAGCCGTACGCCTTGCGGGCCGTGGTGAACCGGATCCCGCGCGCCCGGGCCGATGCGACGAGTTCGGCCAGCGACACGCGCCGATCGCCGCAGACGACACCCTCGTCGTCCATCGAGCACATCACGACATGGACCCCTGTGTACGCGGCAGCAAATTCCGTGATGCGGTCGCGCACGGCATTGGCCGCCTGGAGTACCGCGTTGCCCGACACGAAAAGGCCTGCACTCGCGAAGGCACCGGTGTCGAATCCCGTACGGTCGGTGTCCGACTGCACCAGGCGGATCCGCGAGGGCGTCGTGCCCAGCTGGTTGGCCGCGATCTGGACATGGGCGGTCGAGGTGCCCTCACCGAATTCGACCGTTCCTACGGCCACCTCGTACACGAGGTCGTCGCCGAGCGTGACCCACGCCTCCGAGGTGTGTTCGGTCGGGGGCGCGGTCTCGTGCAAGGAACTCGCGACGCCGACCCCGACGAGCCACTCACGGCCGGGGGACGGCTCGTCCGCCGTACGGGCCAGGACGCCATCCACCAGATCGATGCACTTCGCGAGCCCGTCCTCGGCGAACACCACGTCGTCGGGACCGTCGTCCAAGGCGACGAGGGGATCACCCGGTCGCACGATGTTGCGTCGTCGCAGTTCGAGCGGATCGATGTGCAGGGCGAGTGCCAGTTCGCCCATCGCCGACTCCACGGCGAACGCCGGTTGCGTCATCCCGTAACCGCGCAGCGCCCCGCTCGGAACGGTGTTCGTGTAGACGGAGAAGGCGTCGTACTTCTTGTTGGGGCAGCGGTAGATCATCATGGCGGCGCCGCCTGCATACAGCGTTTCGCCGCCGTGGTTGCCGTAGGCGCCCGTGTTCGACACATTGCGGACCTGGAACGCGGTGAGTGTGCCGTCCGCCTTCGCTCCCAGCCTGACCGTCAGCGTCATCGGATGCCGTGGCGAAGCCGTGGTGAACTCCTCCTCGCGGGTGTACTCGAAACAGACAGGTCGCCCGGTGTCCAGGGTGGCAAGCGCGACCAGATCCTCCGAGATCACTTCCTGCTTGCCGCCGAAGCCGCCGCCGACGCGCTTGCAGAACACGCGGAGCTGGTCAGGGCGCAGCGCGAAAAGATGCGCGAGTTTGACTTTTGCGATCGACGGCGACTGCGAACTGGTGCGGACGTTCAGACGACCGTTCTCCATCCAGGCGATCGAGCCATGGGTCTCGAGATGAGCGTGCTGCACTCGCGGTGAGGAGTACGTGCCTTCGTGGATCACGTCGGCCTCGGCGAACCCTGCGTCGACATCGCCGATGTGCGAATGGATCTCGAGCAGGATGTTGCGGGCGGGATCCCGTACGAAGGGATCGTCCGCGCCGTGCAGCTGTGGCGCCCCCTCGGCCATCGCCTCCTCGGGGTCGAACACCGCCGGCATGACCTCGTATTCGACAACGGCCCTTCGGCAGCCCTCTTCTGCCGCCCCGACCGTGTCGGCCAGGACCGCGACGACGCGTTGGCCGACGAAACGGACCGTGTTGTCGAGGATGAGGGTGTCGTCCGGGTCGACGAGATGGTCGGTGTGGATCGCCGTCGTAAAATGCCTGCGCGGCACATCTTCCCAGGTGTAGACCCGGTGCACGCCGGGAACTGCGAGTGCGGCGGTCTTGTCGATCGAGACGATCCGGGCGTGCGCGTGTGGTGAGTGCAGCACCTTGAGGTGCAGCATGCCTTCGATGTGCGTGTCCATCGTGAACTCGGCGCGACCGGTTACCACGTCGTCGGCCGCCGGCGCACCGACGCTCGTTCCCACGGCCTTGCCCGGCGCGGCTGTCTCCACCCCGACGACGCCCTTCACGGCATCCTCGATCCCCCGGTAGCCGGTACAGCGGCAGAGGTTGCCCTTCAACGCCCGTGGCAAGTCCTCCTTCTGGGCCTCGGTGAACGTTGCCGACGTCATGATCATCCCTGCTGTGCAGAAACCGCACTGGAACCCCGGGGCGTCGCGGAACTGCCGCTGCAACGGATGCAGGTTGCCGGGCGATCCGATCCCCTCGATCGTCGTCACCTCACGACCGTCCGCGCGGAAAGCAGGGGTGATGCAGCTGTGTACAGGATTGCCGTCCAGCCACACCGTGCATGCACCGCAATCGCCTGCGTCGCAGCCCTTCTTGACGCCGTGGTGGCCGAGTGAGCGGAGGAAGGTGCGCAGGCACTGGCCGGGGTCCGGCTCTTCGTCGAAGCTCCTGCCGTTGACGACGCAGGTCATGACAGACCCCCAGTTGTGAGTTCGCGACGTATTTCTTCGGCGAAGTACTTCGTCAGGTGGCGACGGTGGTCGGGGGTCCCGTTGGGGTCGGCGAACCAGAGGTGGGCGGGGACGACGTCGATGCTCTGCTGCAGAGCTCGGGCATCGGGCATGGTGTCGAATGCAATGCGTACAGGCCGGGTGGTGCCGGCTGTGACGGTGAGCAGCAGGTCATTCGTTCCAGGCGTTTGCGTACCGATGAGGAATACCGTCGAACGGCCGAGGTGGGTCAGCGTGAAGCGACGGTGCGCGGTGCGTTTCCTCAGTGCGCGCACCGGAATGTCGATGCGCCGCAGGACTTCCCCCGGCACGAGAATGTTCCGGTTGTTTCCGGTCACGAAGTCGAGGGCGTCGACGATGCGCGTGGACCCGTCAGGCGCCCACAGTTCGTACTCTGCCTCGAGTGCGACCGTCAGGGTGATCATCGGGCCGGCGGGCAGAGACATGCAGATGTTGCCGCCGACGGTCGCCGCGTTCCAGACCTTGAACGAGGACAGGAACGCCTCGCAGCTCTTCGCGAAAAGGGTGCCCGCAGTCCAATCACCCGGCAGCCCCAAGGCATTCAGATCGCGGATGGTGCACGTTGCGCCGATCTCGAGGCCCGCGTCGCTCGGGAGGAGAGAGTCCCAGTGCAACGCTGTCAGGTCGATCAGGCGGCGCAGGCCTGGCTGTTCCGTGGAGAACAGCCACGTTCCGCCCGCGAGCCAGGCGTCGCCTTCGCGCCAGTGGACGCCTGGCCGTTCGGTCGGCCGCCGGATGACTTCGGTGATGGTGTTGAGGTCCATGAGAACCGATCTCCCTCACGACGACAATCGTGCGACGGACCCCTACCGAACTCGATCAACCAGTGTGTGGGGCAGCGGCGTTCGTCGCAACGCCGACATTCCCCCGGCTTCTGCTGCAGGAAATGCCGCGGACATGCGTTGTCGTCCACGGGTATTCGGCTCGGCACACTCCGCCGAATGTCGACGGCCACGATGCCGCCTGGAAGTGGCACAGCCCAGAGCGACAGAATCGAATTCCGGCCGCTGCGATCGAACTGCTTCGAGGAAGGACCGGCGGGCGCAAATTTTCCCGTCAATCATATCGCAGGCCGGGCCGGCCCCGCGAAGTCAGGGCTCGGTGTGACGTCAAGGTTGCGCCAGGTCACCATGGTGCGGGGCGCGTTGCCGGTACGAAGCTGAGGGCCGTCCTCGGCGAAGGTCACATCGCGGACGTGGTGGAGGGGATTACGCGGCCCCCATGGCGTCCGGCAGGTCAGGGGAGGATCGAGTCGACGTAGCCGCCGTCGACCCGCAGGGCTCCGCCGGTGGTGGCCGAGGCGAGGGGCGAGCTGAGGTAGACGACCATATGGGCGATCTCCTCGGGCTCGATGAGCCGTTGGATCAGGGACTGCGGCCGGTGCTCTCGCATGAAGACGCGCTGCGCCTCGTCCCAGGGCAGGTCCTTGTCGACCAGTTCGTAGACGAAGTCCTCGACCCCGCCGGTGTGGGAGGGTCCGGCGATCACCGAGTTGACCGTCACACCGGTGCCGGCCGCCTCTTTCGCGAAGCCGCGGGTCACGGCGAGCAGGGCTGTCTTGGTCACGCCGTAGTGGATCATCTCGGCCGGAATGACCACCGCCGAGTCGCTTGCGATGTTGAGCACCCGGCCCCAGCTCCGACCGGTCATACCGGGCAGGTAGGCCCGGATGAGCTTCACCGCGGTGAGGACGTTCACCTCGAAGTATCGCCGCCACTCGCCGTCGTCGATCTCCAGGGCGGGGCGGGCACCGAAGATGCCGAGGTTGTTGACGAGGATGTCGGTCTCGCGAAGCCGGCCGACCACCTCGGCCATACCTTGGTCGGTTGCGAGATCGCCGGGCACCGCCAGTACGTCCGCGTCGGGCACCTGCCTGTGCAACCTCTCCACGGCCTCCTGGGCCCGGTCGGCGTCCCGGCCGTTCACGGCGACACGTGCGCCTGCCGCCGCCAACCCGAAGGCGATGGCAGCGCCGATGCCCTGAGTGGAACCGGTGACCAGGGCAGTCCTGCCTTCCAGGGTGATCCGCATAGGGGAACCGTGCTCCTCATATGATCCTTCGGGACGTCAGGGCAACGGCCTGCTGACCCTGACGGCCCCGACGTACGGGTGTGAGCCGTGAGCAACGGAGGTCGGAGGCACGACGGAGTGCCCGTCCGCTGTGACCCATCCACCGGGCACCCGGCTCGACGTTCCCTGCACGGGCCGCTTGAACGCCGCACCTGCCGGCTCCTCTCGCTCCTGCGGGAGGTTATGCCCCCGCCTGTCCTGAGCCATGGCGCGACACGGCAGGCGTGCCTGACGCGCGCGGACACCCGCAGGATCTTGACCGTGATGCCGACACCAGCTCCGCCGAAGATCGGTCGCCATGACAGCCGGGGCACGTGTTCTCCCCGACGACGGTGCCGGTCACCGGTCACAGGTGGGCTTCGGCGGTGGCATGCACTGGGCGAGATCCGGGCCCCTGCCTGGGATGTACGACCCGAGCCGGTGGGTGCCCACCCGACGCGACAGCCGGGCCCGCGGTCCGCCCACCACCAGTCAGGCCGGCCGGATCAGGCCGCCGAAAGAACTCACGATCCGTCACGAAAGTTCGAGGTTGGCCTCGCCGCTTCGGTCGAGATGGGGCCGGAAGCCGTGAGGAAATACGAAAGTGCCTTCTGAGCTGGGGCGATGAACCTTGTCGAGGGGTTCTGTCACTCTCGATATCCGGGTGGGCCCGTGCCACCGCTTCCTACGAAGTCCAGACCCCTGGCAGTGCAGCCACGGGACGCGCACCCCGGGGTTCTTCCCGGGTGCATCGTGTACCCCATCGGTCTAACGTGGAGATGTAGGTGGCACGGGGTTGACACTGCAACAAGCTGCCCAGGGACGGCACTTCGGCGCCTGGGAGCAGCCGGAACTCCTCGTGGAAGAGTTGCGCACTGCCTTCCGCTCACTCCGGCAGACCGTGCCCGACCGGCGGCACATGCCCTCGCGCGGCGGGGCGTCAATACCGAGCCGCTCGGCCGCCCCGGAGCTGCGCGGCCACGTCGTCCTCATGGATTTGTGGGCATCGGGCGCAGGAGAACGATATGAGCACTCAAGAACAGGGCGGCGCACAGGGCGGCGTCAAAGAGCCGACCGTGGACATGAAGATCGAGGTCCACGTCATCCCCGTCGCTGACGTCGACCGTGCCCTGCGCTTCTACCAGAGCCTGGGATGGCGGCTCGATGCGGACTTCGAGGCCGGCCCAGAATTCCGGATCGTTCAGCTGACGCCGCCTGGGTCGGAATGCTCGATCATCTTCGGCCGCGAGGTCATCTCCGCAGCGCCTGGATCCGCAGAGGGCTACCTCGTGGTCTTCGACCTCGACAAGGCCCGCGCCGACCTCACCGGCCGCGGTGTTGAGGTAAGCAAGATCTTCCACAAGGTCTACGACACCGGCGCTGAAGTACGGGTCGACGGCCGCGATCCAGACGGCCGCAGCTACGCCTCCTACGCCTCGTTCAGCGACCCGGACGGAAACGGGTGGGTACTGCAAGAGGTGCAGGAGCGACTATCTGGACGGTGACGACTCAGGAGGCTTTTGCCGTGGACGTAGCCGCGTTGACAGAACTTCTGCACGAGACGCCCCACCGCGCCGGGTGCACCGGCCGGACTGGTTGCCCAGCCGTGCGCCGACCGGTCAAGTGATCGTCTGCGTGGTCCCGTCAGGCAGCGCGCAGACGTAGCCGGCGTAGGGGCGTGAAACGATCTGTCCGCCGGCGGCCGTGCAGTCGTCTCTGGAGATGTTCGGAGACGAGGCGGCCCCGGCGCTGACAGCGCCGACGGCGCTCACGCCGGCAAGGGTTGCCGCGGCCAGGGCCAGGCCCAGGATTCTTCGCATGCGCATGATTTCCTCCTCCTCTCAGGCGCCTTCGTTCGGCCTTCGGGAAGGACAAGTCTCAAGACGACGGCGCCCTCTTACTCAGCATGGACGCTCCGCATTTGGCCCGCGAGGCGAAGCTGGGCGCCGCGCCCGGGCGGTGACTGCCCGGCCCCGGGAGGCATGACGTCACCGACCTCGACCGGCCGCATCGGTACGCCGCGTGCGCGTCGGTAGGAGCGGGGCGACGTCGATGTCCTTGGCGTCGAGACTGCCCACCGGGCCGCGTTGTGTCCGGGCAGGCCGGGCGTTGAGGAGGAGACGGGCCGTACCCGCCTCCGACCGGTGCCGGCGGGCGGCTGCCGCGCGCGGTCCTCTAACGCGGTTCGTGAGCCGCCGCCCGGCAGGCACCGGTCGCGGCGCCGCCCGCCACTCCGGCCCCGGTCAGCCCGGTCACACAACTCTGCAGGTCTCCGACCACGCCACGGCTGCAGGCCGCTGTGACGGAGTCGGAAGCGGTGGCACCGGCCAGTTCGGCCATCCGTGTGCAGGCGGCGATGTCCGCCCGGGCCGCGGGGGCGGCGAGGACCGCACCACCGAGGGTGAGGGTCAGGCCGGTGAGGGCACCGGCGATACGGGTCGACGTGCGCATGGGACGCACCTGCTTTCCGGGTTGGTCGCGCGGTCCTGGTCCCGGCGGACCGGATCCACGCGGTAAGGCCGCCTGGCGAGCCGCACCGGGACATGGTCGCCAGGCCGAAGGAGAGGGCCCCGGACCGGATGAAACGCACTCGGACCTCCACTCGCGGGCCCTTCACTCCAGCGTCGCATCCTCTCCCCCGCCCGTCCTGGGCACCCGGGGGCAGTGGCGTGACCTGCCCGAACGGTTCGGCCCATGGAAGACCGTCCATGAACGGCACCGGCTGTGGTCCGCCGACGGCACCTGGGAACGACTACTGCAGCGGGTCCAGGCCGAGGCCGACGCGGCAGGTGAGATCGACTGGGACATCTCGGTGGACTCCACCATGCGCGCGCACCAGCACGCGGCCGGTGCCCGCACCGATCCGCCGCCGGCCCCTGTTTCAAAGGGAACCGAAGCGGCAGAACATCAGGACGGGACGCCGTGGCAGAGCCTTCACGGCCGGCTGGTGGAGGTGGTGCGGGAGGTGAAGGCCTGGGCCGCGAGCGGCCCTTTGCCGATGCCCTGACTCATCCCCACCGTGGAAGAGGTCCAGCAGGTCATCCCGCTCCAACTCGTCTGAGTCAAGGCCGACCCCGCCGGCATCGCCAACCGGCACGCGGCCCACGGCCCTCTCCGGGGACCTACGAGACGGCGCCGTAACAGCACGACCAAGGAGCCGACCGGCACGGTGCACCCGCCGGTCGGCTCCGCCGTGCTCCTCGACGACCCCGGGGACGACTCCGTCGTTCGGCCCATCAAGGGCACCGGCTGCAACGCCGAAAAGGACCAAGCAGAGTCGCCCCACCCTCGCGTTCCGGTACGCCTCCGCGCCCCAGGCCGCCCCGATGACGGCGGTCCCGTACCCCGGCCGACAGACCCGGAGGAGATCCCGCATGCGCGTCTTACTGCCCCTGACCGCCGTCACCACCGCCGCGCTCCTGCTCGTCACGGTCACCGGCGCGACTCCCGCCGCAGCAGACCGGAACCCCGACGGCACACCACTGGTCAAGGTGTCCCACGGCGACCCGTACGCGAAGTGCACCATCGGAGCGAGGTCCCCCGACAGCATCGTCTACCCGGCCACCGAGGTCGAGCCGTACCTGTCCGTCGATCCGCGCGACCCCAAGCGCGTGGTCACCGTGTTCCAGCAGGACCGCTGGAGCGACGGCGGCGCCCGTGGCCTGGTCGCCGCCTGGACCACGGACGGCCGCACCTTCCACCGCAGCACGCTGCCGTTCAGCCTCTGCGCCCCGGGCGGCGCGGACTACGAACGGGCCACCGACCCCTGGGTGAGCACCGGACCGGACGGCACCGTCTACGCGAGCGGGGAGGGCGTCGACTTCACGAAGAGCACGCGCAGCGCCCTCCTGGCCGCCACCTCCCGCGACGGCGGCCGCACTTGGCGGAACCTCACCACCACGCACGTCGACGAGCAGCCGTTTTTCAACGACAAGCCCTCACTCACCGCCGACCCGATCCGCAAGGGCACCGCCTACCAGGTCTGGAACCGCCTCGACAACGACCCACCCGGCCCCAGCTCCCTCGACGGTCCCGGCTACATCTCCCTCACCCGCGACGGCGGCCGCACCTGGAGCAAGGCCCGGCCGTTCGTCGACACCAGCACCGTGCCCAACACCCAGACCATCGGCCATCTGATCGTCGCCGACCGGCGCACCGGCACCCTGTACGACTTCTTCGACCGGATCACCTACTCCGACGACCTGGGCACCGTCGTCGAAGCCCGCTACGAGGTGGTCACCTCGACCGACGCCGGAGAGACCTGGAGCGCCCCGGTCACCGTGGCCCGGGACACCTCCGTACCGGAGGTCGACCCGAACGACCCCACCAAACTGCTGCGCGCCGCGGCCACCCTGCCGAGCCCGGCCGTCGACCCCAAGACAGGCACGCTGTACATGGCCTACGAGGGCTCGGACTTCTCCGGTGGAAGGTTCGACTCCGTTCAGCTTGTGCGGTCCACCGACGGCGGACGCACCTGGGGGACCCCGGAGCTGATCAGCCCCAAGGGCGTTCCGGCCTTCTCACCGTCGATCGCGGTCGCCGAGCGGGGCACGGTCGCGCTCACTTACTACGACCTGCGCTTCCTCAAGCCCGGCAACACCACCACCCTGCCCACCGCCTACCAACTGGCCACGCTGCAGCACGGAAACCCGAAGCGCCGGACCGAACGACGGATCTCGCGGGTCTTCGACTGGCTGCAGGCGCCGTTCGCCGGGGGCTACTTCCTCGGCGACTACCAAGGCCTGGTGGCAGACGGCAAGGGAGTACGGGCGGTGCTCACCAAGACCCACTCCGGCGCACCACAGAACCGTACGGACGTGTACACCAGCAGTCTCCGCACCCGCTGACCGACGCGGACGCCGTCGGCCGGCCCGACCGCCGACGGCTGCAGACAGGCCCCGGACCCACTCCGTGACCACGCGTGGGGCACGCCCGAGACCTGGCATTCGAAGATCCAACGCGCCGCCGGACGCCCGCCCGCCAACGGTTGATCGGGATCTCATAGACGATCTCGCAATGAGCGACGGGCACCACGAGGTCCGCCGTCTCCACGGGCCGGGGCCACCCCTGGTCGCTGTAGTACGTCCGCCGGATGTGCGTGACGAGCGCAGCCTTCTGGATGCCGAGCAGCGATGCCTCCTCGGCAGTCGCCTGCCTTGGCTCCGGCTGCTCCACGGCGTGGCTGACGGTGACTCCGATTACGGCCCTGCGGTTCACAACGCCCGCCCCCGCGTGGGGCCCTCCCTCAGGGAGGACGACGAGAATGCCGGCGGTGAGGTCGTACGGCTCCCAACTCGTCGACAGCTGCACCGGCCTGCCGTCCGCCAGGAACTCGTACGTCGTCCGGACACACAGCTCGCCCTCGGCGATTCCGAGCCGCGCTGCGATCTCCGCCGGAGAAGGTGCGGCCTACGGCCGCGCATACCTTGGCAGCTGGCTGCGCTCGCACGCGACGGCGTTCGGGAACTCCCGCCCGCCGCGTGCTTCCGGGCCGACTCGGACCTAGCGTGCCCGACGGGTCGTCGCAGTCCCTGCGACTCTCCCGGCTACGCTCGCGCGGGAGCGCCCCGCGGCGCGTGACTGCGGGGCGCCTTGTGGGTTCAGTCGATCTTCTCCCCGTCGTACGTACCGCCCTTGCAGAGGTTGTCCGTCAGATCGGCCGTTCCGCCGCCCTGCTTGCACTCAGAAGGGGTGACGTAGGACGGGGCACCCTGTGTGGTGGCGGCGGTGGCGGCGGTGGCCGTGGCGGCGCCTGTGAGGCCGAGTCCGGCGAGGGCTGCCGTGGCGATGACGGCGGCGAAGATTCGTCGAATGCGCATTTGGTTCCCCTTTCACGGATTGCCTCAGTTGGGGCACTAGTCAGCTTGATCTTCTCCCATGCGGGCATGTTGCGCCATTCGGGTGACACTGCTGTCGGGTGCGGGGCCGGTGACGCGACCCGTCGGACAGGCCGCCGGCGTCATCTTCGCCGCCGTCCTGCACAACCCCGGTCCTGCTGTTCATCACCCTGTTCGTCCACGGCGCCGACGCCGCCCCCAACGTCCTGGTCCGCTATGCCGGAGCCGACCTCGCCGACCCCATCGGTACGCCCGGACCCGGACTTCATCGGCGACTGGCACGGGAGTTCCGCCGGCGGGCGTTCGACGGCGCGTGCGTGCTTCATCGAGCAGGCCGGTGCCGAAGTAGCATCGGACATCGGATACGGCCTGATCAGAGGTGATGAGGCTGCTCAGTCGGTGGGTGAGCGGCGGTTGACTCAATGCCGCAACCAGGTGGCGAAGGCGTCGACAAGGCCGGCGTAGAACCGCTCGTCGGGCACCGATCCCGGGTTCTTGCTCGCGTCGTAGAAGGCAACGTTGGTGAAGGTGGCGGAGGCGGATGCGTTGAGGTTCTTGTAGAAGGCGAGCTGGCCGCGACCGAATCCGACGAACAGCCAGAAGACACCAAGTGATGCGGTGTTCTGCAGCAAGGAGCGGACCTCGGCCTTGTCCCAGGGTTCGTCACCGACCTGGGTCACGATGAAGGCGGGATCAGCGGCGCCGGATTCCTGGTAGTGCCCTACTGCGCGACGCATGGCGTCGGCGACATTGCCCCACCCCCAGTCGACCTGGGTATGCAACTGCCCAATGCTGCCGCGGTAGTTGTCCAGCCGGATCTCCTCCAGGAAGGGGTCCCGTCCGCTGGAGAAGACCACGAGCACAGTGCCGTCGTCATCGAGGGTGGCCGACAGCGCCAAGACGCGCTCGGCGAAAGCTTGCACAGCGAACGACTCGTACAGCTCTTCCATGTGCCAGTCGTGATCCAGGATCAGGTACACCGCCGCCCGCTGGTTCGCGATGTCCCGGTCCACAAGAGCCTTGCTGGCCTGGCGTGCCGGAGACAGCAGTCCGGGGGCCAGCCGTTCGACCTTCGACAGGTCCACCGCGGGTCTCGCAGAACTCGAATTCCGGTATCCTTGGACGGGGAGTGGCGCAGGGGTTGCGGCAGGCTCGGATTCGACATCGACGCCGTAGTCGGTCGCGAGACCAGCCAGACCGGAGGCGTAGCCCTGTCCCACTGCACGGATCTTCCATCCGTCGTCCCGTCGGTAGAGCTCCGCCAGAACCACGACCGTCTCCCCGACGTGAAGTCCGGCGCCGTGAACGACCTGGCCGGCGAGCCTGTCTGGGTGATCGACAGAAGCGGTGCACGGGTGAAGACCGCGCACGGCTGCAGCGGCTCGGCACTCACCACGACAACCAGTCGGTCCACGTCAGCCGGCACGCGTACAAGATCGGCCGTGACCACCGGGCCGGCGATTGACACGCCGTCTTGGGCCGGGTGGTTGGAGAAGGCCAAGTCGTCGTCGCTCCGAACCCTGCCGTCCGTTCCGAGCAACAGCGCCGAGACGTCCGCAGCCAAGCCGTGAACCGACACCGCCAGTACCACCGGCGCCGTCGACAGCAGTCGGATGAAGCCGGCCGGGTCGGCCGCGACCAGGTCGATGCAGCCGTCGCCGCACTGCTGTCGGCGACCGTGGTGGCGGGGATCACGCGTCCCGACGTCGCACCGGACGACGTGGTGGTGGCCCTCAGCGGCATCGCCATGGTCGCGGACGTCCTTGAGGACCGCGACCAGGTGAGCCGGGTACTGGACCTCCTGTTCGAGGGGATCCGCACCCGACCGTAGGCCGGGGGGAGTTGCCCTATGTGGCGATCTTGATGCCAGCTATCCCTCTCTTGTGCCAACTAAAAATCGTCGTCACACGACGTCATCGCCGCACCCGGGGCATCCCGAGCCCGATCCAGGAGATGATCTCCCGCTGGATCTCGTTGTTGCCGCCGCCGAAGGTGAAGATCACGGCGGAGCGGTAGCCGCGCTCGAGTTCGCCGTGGAGGACGGCGCCCGCCGATCCCTCCTTGAGCGGACCCGCGGCCGCGACGACCTCCATCAGCCAGGCGTAGGCGTCGCGACGGGCCTCGGAGCCGTAGACCTTGACCGCGGACGCGTCCTGCGGGGTGAGGGTGCCCTGCTGAACGGCGCCCACCATCTGCCAGTTGAGCAGCTTCATCGCGTCGAGCCTGGTGTGGGTGCGCGCGAGGCGCGCGCGGACCCAGGCGAGATCGATGACACGGCGCCCGTCGGCGAGCTTGGTCCCGCCGGCCCAGCGCTGGACGTTGTACAGGGCGCGGATGGCCATGGTGCCGTGGGCGGCGAGGGTGACCCGCTCGTGGTTGAGCTGATTGGTGATCAACCGCCAGCCCTTGTTCTCCTCGCCGACGCGGCGGGAGACGGGCACGCGGATGTCCTCGTAGTAGCTGGCGGTGGTGTCGTGCGAGGCGAGGGTGTTGATGAGGGTGCAGGAGTAGCCCGGGTCGGAGGTCGGGACCAGCAGCATGGTGATGCCCTTGTGCGGCGGCGCCTCGGGGTCGGTGCGCACCGCGAGCCAGACCCAGTCGGCCGTGTCCCCGTTGGTGGTCCAGATCTTCTGGCCGTTCACGACGTAGGTGTCACCTTCACGGACGGCCTTGGTCCTGAGCGCGGCGAGGTCGGTGCCCGCGCCGGGCTCGCTGTAGCCGATCGCGAAGTCGATCTCGCCGGAGAGAATCCTCGGCAGGAAGTACGCCTTCTGCTCATCGGTGCCGTACTGCATGATCGTCGGGCCGACGGTGTTCAGCGCCATCAGCGGCAGCGGCACGCCGGCCTGGGCGGCCTCGTCGAAAAAGACGAACTGCTCCATCGGCGTCAGCCCGCGGCCTCCGTACTCCTTCGGCCAGCCGACCCCGAGCCATCCGTCGGCGCCGAGCCGGCGGATGGTCTCCCGGTAGAAGCGCTTCTGGGCGGCGGCGTCGCCGTAACGGGCGTAGGCGTTGTCCGGCACGAGCCCGTCGAAGTACGCACGCAGTTCGGCGCGCAACTGCTGCTGCTCGGGCGTGTATTCGAGGTGCACGGCCCCTCCAGGCGTCTTGCGCAGTCTGCGATCACGGTCCCGCGCTTGCTCGCGTCGACCTGCGGCGCGGACACAGTAGAACGTGTTGCAGTAATCCGGAAGGGCCTTGCACCGCCGGGTCGCGATGCGCCCGGCGCATGCGGTACCGCCGGACACCGGACGGGAGGTGGGCGGGGCGGGGCGGGGCGGCAATTCACGCCGGGGCGGTCCTCGTTCTCCCTCTCGACCTCCCTCCTTTGACATCGCACCGGGAGGGGAGGAGGGTGTAAATGTTCCGTAAGTACGAATGACGCCATACGTGCGGAGGTGCATGAAAATGCGCCGTAGGATCGCTGCCGCAGTCTGCGCAGGGGCCGCAGGGCTCGCACTCAGCTTGACGCCGGCCACCGGGGCGTTCGCCTCGAGCGACACCAGGAACGACGACCACCGCTGTTCCGACTGGAGGGACTGGCACGAGGGCCGCGACCATTGCGACCATCACGATGATTTCGGCAACAGCATCCATGACGTGTTGATCATTGTTGTCGCCCTGTCGTAGCACTGACCGCTGAGCCGACGCCCGCCGGCCGTCGGCGCCGGTCACCACCGCGGCAGCAACGGGCCCGGACACCGTCCGGGCCCGTTCCGTCGTTCCGGCCGAGCTGTCGGTCTCCATGTCCGGATTCCGCCGGTCACGGCGGCCGGACCGCAGCACGCTGGGAGAGGAACGCACGGAGGACAAAGCGGAGAGGACGGGACGACCGATGACCGTCACCACCACCAGGATCCACGAACGTGTGGCGGGAGCCGACTGGGCGGCGATCGCGGCGGAACTCGACGAATACGGCTGCGCACCGACGCCGGGGCTCCTCACCCCTGCGGAGTGCCGCCGTCTCGCCGGGCTGTACGACGAGCCGGACCGGTTCCGCACCACCGTCGACATGGCCCGGCACCGCTTCGGCTCCGGTGAGTACCGCTACTTCACGCATGAACTTCCCGATCTCGTACGGGAGCTGAGGGAAGCCCTCTATCCGCGGCTGCTGCCCGTCGCCCGCGACTGGGCGCAGCGGCTCGGCCGTCCGGCGCCGTGGCCGGACGGCCTGGATGCCTGGCTGTCGCGGTGTCACGACGCCGGGCAGGACCGCTCTGCGCAGATTCTGCTGCGGTACGGGAAGGGCGACTGGAACGCACTGCACCGCGATGTGTTCGGCGACATGCTCTTCCCCCTCCAGGTGGTCATCGGCCTCGACGACTACGGCACCGACTACACCGGCGGCGAGTTCCTGCTGGTCGAGCAGCGGCCCCGGGCCCAGTCGCGGGCCACGTCCACGCCCCTCCAGCAGGGCCGCGGCCTCGTCTTCACCACCCGGGACCGCCCGGTGCGATCCGCCCGTGGCTGGTCGGCGGGGGCGATGCGGCACGGCGTGAGTGTGGTGCGCTCGGGGCGGCGGCGTGCGCTCGGGCTGGTGTTCCACGACGCGGCCTGAGCCCGGTCGGGCGGAGATCTGCCCGACGGCACTGCGCTTGGGCAGGGGGGCGCCCGCCGTCCTCGTCGGCCCGCTCGCGCTCACAGCCCCCAGAAGGGTCCGCTCAGGCCCACCTCCGCGAAGTACGCCGCGGCAGAGGACGGGTCACGGCGGCGGTAGCCGCGGTCGAGGCGGCCCTCGTACCAGCCCCGGGCCAGCCGCCACAGTGTCGCGAGGTCCATCACGTATCCGCGTGGCCGGGCGGTGCGTTCGAGCCAGCCGTCGACACAGTCCGTGGAGCAGAACAGCCGCTGGTGGCGGCAGGTGTGGACGACGTCGTCCCAGACGTGGCGGACAGGAACGAGGAAGTGCGCCACCTGCCCACCGGGCGGCGGGGCATCCCGACCGACGGTCCAGGCGTGGGGAGTGGCGCAGGCCGGGCAGCGGGTGGCGACGAGGACGTCCGGTTCGGCGGTCAGCAGATGCGGCAGCGCGAAGGAGTCCCAGGCGCAGCCGCCCCACCAGAGGGTGCGGGTGCCCATGGCCGAGAAGCCCAGCGGTACCGAGGCGAAGGGGTGGGCCATGACGACGCGCTCGCCGTCGGGCACCGCCGGATCCTCCAGGACGAGGTCGCGGTGGTCGTGCAGGGCCCGCAGGGCCCGTCGTACCGCCGTGGGGCTCCGGCCCGTGGCCGCGGCGAGGGCGGCGGTGTCCGCGGCGCGCCCGGTGCGCGCGAAGGCGTCGTAGACGGCCAGGCGGACGTCCTCGGTCTCATCGGCGACCGTGGGGCGGTCGGCGGCCGTGGGGCGGTCGGTCATCGGGGATTCCTGTCCGGCGCGGGGGCTGGTCTCCTGCGTGACCAGCTTGCGCCGCGTCGGCGTCGACGTCTTGAACGCCTGGGTGGCAGAGGCGAGGCGTTCGCCCTCGGGGCACGATGTTGTGGTTCAGGCGGAACAGGTTTCCGTAGTCGTAACGCCGCTTGATCCGGGTGAGGCGGACGTGGTTCTGGCCGTAGTCGGCCCGGACGCGGCCCTGGTCCTGGTCGTGGTCCATGAAGTTGACGTAGCCGCCCTCCAGGGCGTGGGGGCGGAGCGGCGGCGAAGGCGCGGGCCCATTCGACGCCCCCGCCGCGCACGGCCGGCAGCAGATCGTGCTCGCGGGCCACGTTGACGGCGGCGATGACGTCCCCCGCGTCCGCGGCCCTGACGACAACCGCGGGCCGCCTGTCGTGCATGGCGTTGTAGACCTTCCGGGCCTCGTCGTAGCCGGCGTCGCCGGGCTCCACGATCTCGCCGTGGACGGCTTCGGCCAGACGCTCCATGAGCGGACGGTCCATGGCCGGTGCACAGCTGTTCATGACGGTGGCCACCTTCCGGGATCCTCGGTCGTGCCTGTGGATCCGTTGTAGGCACCGCCCCGGAGCGCGCGCATCGCCGGAGCGGTCCATCAGGGCAGTCCGGGGCATGGGCGGAACGGCCCATGCGGGGGGGCTGGGGCGTGTCATCGAAGGAATGGTGTCGGCCCTCTGCCAGAAGGCAGGGCCGGCGGCGTCCGGTGCCGGGGCACTCCGCGCCGTTGCCGGAGGTCCGGCGGGCGGGCGTGGAAGATCCCCGTCGAGCCCGGCCGGCGTATCGTCCTGACTCCCTGACCTCCTTTGACGCCCGTCGTGTCCGACACCGGCACGGCCCCAACGGCCACCGAGCGAAGGGGAAGTGGTCGGTCAGGACGCATCCGTCAGAGCCTGCGCATCCGCCTCGGGCTCCTTCGACGTGGCAGACACCGTCCGGCCCGAGCCGCCGCCACGGCTGAGGTGCACGCCGAACGCCGACGTCGCCAGGCCCAGTACGGCGGCCACGCACCAGACGATCCGGAAGTCGTGAAGTGAGGCGGCACCGACGTGGGAGCCGACCACCGCGACCAGGACAGCGACGCCGACCGTGGCCGAGATCTGGCGGACGGAGTTGACCAGCGCCGACCCGGTCGCCGCACGGTGCCCCGGCACGGCGTGCACACCGGCGGCCACCAGCGTGCCCAGGGCCAGACCGACACCCGCACCGGTCAGCAGCTGGCTGGGCAGCAGGTCACGCAGATAGTCCGGCGTGACGGACGTGAAGCACGCGAGCCAGACCATGCCGCCGGTGAACAGCAACCCGCCCGCGGCGACCAGCGGTCCGTGCCCGAAGCGCTGCGCGGTGCGGGCGGTCAGAAGGGTGACGACCGGCACGAGGACGGGACCGGGGACCAGGGCGACACCGGTGCGCAGCGCGCTCCAGTGCCAGACCTCCTGGCACCACAGCACGTTCGACAGCAGCATGATCGCGAAGGCGACACCGAACACGAGGCTGCCCGCGTTCGCCGCTCCGAAGCGCGGCAGCTGCAGCAGGTCCAGCTCGAACAGCGGATGGGAGTGCCGCAGGGACCTGAGGACGAACGCGGCGCCGCTGATCACGGCAACGGCCAGGAGGAGTACGGTCCTGCCGCTCGTCCAGCCCCAGTCGGGTGCCTGCACCAGCGCCCCGGACAGCGTCGCGACCGAGGAGATGACCAGCAGGGCGCCGAGGAGGTCGGGCAGCGGTCCGGCCTCCCGGGCGGCCGGCTTCGGCAGGACCGATCGGCCGGCGACGAGCGCCGCGATGCCGATGGGCACGTTGACGGCGAAGACCCACCTCCAGTCCACCTCGGTCAGGAGGCCGCCGGCGACGGGCCCGGCGGCCGCGGCGAGTCCGCCGACCGCAGCCCAGCTCCGGGTGGCCTGGATACGGCGCTCGGCCGGCACCGTCGCCAGCAGCAGGGCCAGGGACGTCGGAATCTGGGCGGACGCCCCGACGGCCTGCACCACCCGGGCCACGACGAGGGTCCCCAGGTTCGGGGCCAGGGCACAGCCCAGCGACGCGGGGTGAAGACGGTGATCCCGGTGAGGAAGACCGGCCGCTGGCCTATGCGGTCACCGGCACGCCCGGCCACCACCAACAGCGCGGCGAAGGCGATCGCGTAGGCGTTGAGGACCCAGGACAGCGAACCGAGGGTCGCGCCCCTGCCGCCCCCGGAGAAGGTGGCTCCCATGGCCGGAAGCGCGACGTTGACGATCATCAGATCCAGGTTGGTCATGAAGACGGCCACCAGGACGACTGCGGCAGCCGTTCGAGGGTGCTTTGAAAATCGAAGCAGGGTAGGCATGGCGCAAGCCAAGCACGGAGTGATTTGGAAATCAAACCCTGCCGGGGTGATACTGGGGCCGTGACCACGCGCATCGATCCCCAGGACATGGCAGGACGCCCTTGCTCGCTCGCCGCCGCCCTGCAGATCGTCGGCGACCGATGGGCCCTGCCGGCGATCCGCGAGGTCATGCTCGGCAACCACCGGTTCCGGCAGATCGCCAGGAACACCGGGGCCCCTACGGACCGCCTGGCGGCGCGCCTGAAGGCGCTGGTGGAGAGCGGCGTCCTCGAACGGCGCCCGCTGCCGGACGACGCACGCTACAGCGGCTACTACCTGACGGAGGCGGGGCGCGATCTGGGAGGCATCACCCGCGAGCTCATCGGCTGGGGCGACCGCTGGGCCGTCACCGCGCCGCCCGGCCGGATCAGCCACCGGGACCACGAACTCGTCACCCACACGGTCTGCGAGACCTGCGGCGAGCAGGTCCACGCAGAGGACGTCCACCGGGAGGAGCTGGTCCCCGGCTGGGACCGGTCCGGCCCGGTGCAAGCCCCGTAGACCGTGCGGTGGTCGTCGATCCCGCCCCGGAACGGGCGTGTGATCCGGGCACGGTTGTCGGCCCGGAAAGTCGTGCGGATCTCCGGTCGTCGCCCTTGATCAGCTCGTCCAGGGCCAGGAGTCGGTGGGCCAGGTCGCGCACCGGCTTCGCACCGACGAGCCCGCTACGAGGCGACCGTCGTGTCGGTGCCTGAGCCGGTGTCGGTGTCGGCCCTGGCACCGGTGATCCGCTCGGCCACACGCGACTCCCTTCCCGCTGCTGCTCACCGCGAGTCGGACCGCCCCTCACCAGCATAGGAGCGGCGGCCCACGGTGGGGTCCGTCGCGCGCGACGGACCGCTCGGCCCCTGCCGATCCGGCTCCCGCTCATCGGCTCCGGGAGGGACACTGCAGACAGGACGCCGCGCTCGAGACGGAGGACCGGCGATGAGCACCCACACCCCCACACGTATGACGGCAGTCCTGTCCGCCGAGCACCGTGCCCGGCTGCAGGAAGTCGGACGGGAGGTCAACATTCCCGAGGAGACCCGCATCTTCGAGGAGGGCGGTCCCGCGGACCGCTTCTGGATCATCCGCTCCGGGACGGTCACGCTCGCCATACCCGTTCCCGGACAGCGACCTGTCGCTATCGAGAGCCTGGGATTCGGCGAACTCGTGGGCTGGTCCTGGCTGTTCCCTCCCTATCGATGGCAGCTCAGTGCAGAGGCCATGACACCGGTTCGCGCGCAGGAGTTCGACGCACTCACCGTCCGCCTGATGATGGACGCCGACACGGCGTTCGGTTCGGCGATCGGGCAGTGGGTCGCCAGAGTCCTCGCCCACCGGCTGCACGCGGCCCGTGTCCGCCTTCTTGATCTGTACGCGCCGCGCGGCAGCGGCAGCATGCTGTGATCAGCGCGCGGCACGACGGCCGGCCGCTGACCCGGCGGGCGATCTCGCCGGTCGGGCGGCGCCTGAGCGCCTGCTACGGCAACAGGCGGAAAGGGCCCATCCACTTCTCGCGGATCCTGATTGCGCGGTGAACGTTCCGACCGTTGCTCCGCGTCCTCTGCAGGGCCCTTTCCGTCACTTCCATGAAAGCACCCCGGCCACGGACGGCAACACGGCCGCACCGCCCGCGGTCCGGCCCTCGTCCCTGAATGCGGCGCTCCTCTGCATGCGCGCCGCCTCACTCGCGCCCGTGGGCGCCACGGTTGCCGCGCTGGGATCCTGGAAGTGTGACCGTGCTGGGCGTCCATGAGGAGGTCGGCACATGAGCCGCAACGTGACCGCAGGTTTGGACGGGTCCCCGGAAAGCCTTGCCGCCGCCGAGTGGGCGGCCGGCGAGGCTCAGCTGCGCGAGGTGCCCCTGCGCCTGGTGCATTCCGAGGAGTCGCCCCCCGCGGCGGCCGTCCGGCTCGCCGCCCCGCAGGAGCGGCGCCGGTGGGCCGACACCATGCTCATCGATACCGCCGGCCATCTGCAGCGGACGCATCCCGGGCTGACGATCACCACCCGTCGGCTGCCGGGCCGGCCCGCCGAGGACCTGCCCGCAGCGGCGGGCGACGCCGACATGCTGGTCCTCGGCTCACGCGGTCTGAGCGGCCTCATGGGCTTCCTGGTGGGTTCGGCCGGTATGCACACGATCGCCGCCACGGAACAGCCGGTCGTACTCGTGCGCGCCCCGAAGGAACCGGGCGAGGAGCCCGTGTCCGTGCCGCCCGGGGTGTTCCGGGAGGTGGTCGTCGGCGTCGACATCCACCAGTCCTGCGACGAGGTCCTGGCCTTCGCCTTCGACGAGGCGGAACGGCGTGGGTGTGCGCTGCGTGCCGTGTACGCCTGGATCCTCGCCCCGGTCCTGAGCTACGACCCGTTGCTGGACCCGGGCGTCCAGCTCGAGGTGGGCCGGGGGATCGAGCGGACGCTCGGCGACATGCTGGCGCCCTGGCGGGGGAGACACCCCGGCGTCAAGGTCGTCGAGACCGCGCTCATCGGCGCACCCGCACAGCAGTTGCTGCACTTCGCCGCCGATGCGGACCTGGTGGTCGTCGGCCGGCTCATCCGTACGGCGCTCATGGGTGCTCACATCGGTCCGGTCGCCCACGCCGTGATACACCACTGCGCCGCCCCCGTCGCCGTCGTCGCCCACAACTGAAGCCCGGCCGGCCGCGTCGCCGATGATCCGGTCGAGGGTGCTTGTCCGCGTCGGCGTCGACCAGGGCGAGGTCGCGGGTCACGCCGACGGCCTCCGCGGAGGCTTCGCGCCGGGCGCGGGTGCCCGCCCTCGTACCAGCCGGGGGACGCCGACGCCGACGGGGATCATCGCCGCGGCGACCGGCCAGAGGGGCGCGGTGGCAGGCAAGGCGGTCAGGAGGGTCAGGTCGGCGCCCATCAGGGCCAGGCCGAGGTCGTCGGGACGCGCGATCCGAAGCGTTCCGCGGCCCGGGCGGCGGCGGTGCGACAGGCGGCGGCGGTGGGACGGACGGAGCCGCTGACGATGGTCAGGGAGCGACGAGGACCTTCAGGGCCTCGCGCTGGTCCATCGCCCGGTAGCCCTCGGGCACCTCGTCCAGGGTCACGGTGCGGTCGAAGACGCGGCCGGGCTCGACGGTGCCGTCCAGAACGGCGGGCAGCAGCTCGTCGATGTAGGCGCGCACCGGTGCCGGGCCGCCGGTCAGCGTGATGTTCGGGCCGAACAGGCTGGGGAAACCGACCGGGGCGTTCTCGTACTGCGGCACGCCGACCCGGCTGATCACGCCGCCTGGGCGGACCACGCCGACGGCCATCTCGTAGGCGGGCATGTGGCCCACGGCCTCCAGCACGGCGTGGGTCCCCTGGCCGCCGGTCAGCTCGCGCACCTTGGCGATGCCCTCCTCGCCGCGCTCGGCCACCACGTCGGTTGCGCCGTAGAAGCGTCCGAGGTCGGTGCGTTCCTTGTGCCGGCCCATCAGGATGATCCGCTCCGCGCCCAGTTGCTTCGCAGAGAGCACCGCCAGAAGGCCGACCGCACCGTCACCGATGACCGTCACCGTGGTGCGCTCATCGACGCGGGCCTGCCTGGCGGCGTGGTAGCCGGTGCCGTAGACGTCGGCCAGGGTCAGCAGGGAGGGCAGCAGCGCGGAGTCCTCGCCGACGGGCAGCTTGACCAGGGTGCCCTGGGCCTGCGGGACTCGGACGGCCTCCGCCTGGGCGCCGCCGACACCGCCGACGGCGAAGAACCCGCCGTTCGGGCAGGAGGTGTGCAGGCCTTCCCGGCAGAACTCGCAGGTGTTGTCCGCGTAGGCGAACGGCGCCACCACCAGGTCGCCCCGCTTCGGACCGGCCACCTCGGAGCCGAGCTCCTCGACGACGCCCAGGAACTCGTGGCCCATCGGCGCCGGCCCGTCGGAGGCCGCCATGGTGTGGTAGGGGTGCAGGTCACTGCCGCACACGCAGGTGCGCACGATGCGTACGACCGCGTCGGTGGGCTGTTCGATGACCGGGTCCGCTGCGTCCTGGACGCGCACGTCGCCGGCTTCGTACATGAACGCTGCTCGCATGGGGACGTCTCGCTTTCTTGTCGGAACCCAGGCGCTCGACGCCTCGTCGGCGATGTCCTGAGAAACGGGCGCCGTGAGGAACGGGCGCCGTTACGAGGGGCCGGACGCGGCCGTCGGGGACCGCGCGGTACGCGCGCCCGGGGAGGGGCGCACCATGTTCGCGCCCGGCCGGGAGGGCTCCTGGCCTGCGTGGGTGACGTCGAACCACACGTCCCGGTGAACGGATCCTCGCGGCCCGGCCCGTGGCCCGTACCTGCGTGGCACAAGCTGCGCGTGGAGGCCGTGAAGTACCCGGAACGGCCCCCTCACCGGCGCGCGGGGGCCTGGACAGCATGAGAAGCGCGGCAGAGCCGACGCCCACGCACCCGCGGGACCCCGGCTCTGTCGCAGCGCCGGCGCTCAGGCCTTGAACGCGTCGCGGCCGACGACGCACAGTGCCCAGATGATCAGGACTTCGATCGCGATGGCCACGATCGACCAGACGGGGAAGTAGGGCAGGGACAGGAAGTTCCCGATGATGAGCAGCACCGCCACGACCATGGCGGCGACACGGGCCCAGTGCGCGGCCATGAACAGCCCGACGCTCACCGCGATCGCGATCACTCCGAGGATCAGATGGATCCAGCCCCAGCTGGTCAGGTCGAACTGGAAGACATAGCTGGGGGTGATGACGAAGACTTCGTCCTGGGCGATCGCCATGATGCCGCGGAAGAGGCCCAGGAGCCCCGCGATCAGCAGCATCACGGCGGCGAAGAGCACCAGGCCTTCGGCCACAGCACCGGACGTCCCGGAGCGGGACTGGGGTGTGGAAGTCGTCATGTCTGTGCCTCGATTCGTCGTACGACCCGGGAGAGTCCGGCGGCGTTCGGCCGCCCCTGGCACCGCCCCGGCAGGGACCGTCTCGCGGCTTGTGCGGGTGTGGTGCCCGAACGCTTCCAGGAGACCCCCCGCGTCGCCGGAGTACCTCGCCCATGGCGGGTGATTTCCGTCCCGGGCGCACGCGCCGCGGCTGCCCGGGACGGAAAGCCCCGGCCCGCTGACCCGCTCGCCCGCTGACCCGCTGACCCGCTCTGTCAGGGGCCGACCGGTCCTGCCCCGTCCGAGCCGGCCTTCTGCCGGGTCGCCGCGCGGAGCGCGAACGCCCCGGCGAGTTCGACGATTCCGAGCAGGACCAGCCACAGCCCGAGGAGCCTGGCGAGCGCGACCGCGGAGTTCACCGGATAGGCCAGCACCACGATGCCGGCGACGACGCCCAGCGCACCGACGGCGAAGGCGGGGCCCCGGTGCCGCAGGTCGTGGTCCGCGATGGCGATGAACACGGTCAGCAGACCCGACAACAGCCAGAAGACCCCGACGATCAGCGACAACGCGGCGATCGTCTGCAGGGGATTGCGCAGACAGAGCACACCCGCCAGCACGGCCACCACCGCGATGAGCACCCCGGACAGCCGGCTTCCTTCACGGGCGCCGGCCCCGGAGAAGGCGGCCACGAACCGGAAGATGCCGGTGACCAGCAGTTGCAGGCCGATGATGATCGCCACGACGTGCAGCGTCCCGTTGGGCCACACGAGCACGACGATGCCCGGTACGAGTGTCACCAGGGCCAGGCCGAGCGCCCAGCCCCATGAGCCGCCGAGGTCGGCGAGGACGTCCTGGGGTTCCCTCGGGCCGCGGCCGGCCGGGAAATCACGCGGTGCGGTCATGATGCCTCCTTCGTCGCCTGTGAGTGTCCGTCGGTGGGCCGGCGGGGAAATCACCCCACCGGAGTGATTCCTCCTCGCCGGACGGACGCGAGTCGGGACGCGGAACGCGCTTCAGGTCACGTTGCTTGCTTCCAAAACTACGAAACCGTATAGTCCGATATCGTGAAGTCCGAAGACGTATCATCCGAACAGTCGGTACTGCTCGCATTGCAGCGGGCCACGCATACGACCCTGCATGCGCTCTCCGCAGAGCTCGTCGACCTCGACCTGACCGCCTCCGAGATCAATGCCCTGGCCAACCTCGCTGACGGCCGCGCCCGCACGGTCTCCGAGCTCGGCGCCGCCGCGGGGACCCGGCCGTCCACGTTGACCAGCGTTCTCGACCGGCTGGAACGACGGGGACACATCACCCGCGGCACCCGCACGGGCGACCGCCGCGCGGTGCTCATCGAACTGACGCCCACCGGCCGGCCGGCTGCGGAAACCATCCGGAAGGCCCTGACCGATCTGGAGCACCGTGCCGTCGCCGGGCTGCCGACCGAGGCGGTCGCCGGTTTCCGCGCCGTTCTCGGGGCGTTGACGAAGGTGTCCTCATGACCCGGACCGGCTCGGAACCGGACGGGACGGGCCCGGCCGCCTTCGACGAGCTGATGGCCGAGGTGATGGCGTGCTCCGAGCATTTCGGCCACCGACAGCACGTACACCTGACCTGGCTGGCGGTGCGACGGTACGGCGTCCCGGTGGCGGTCGGTCTGGTCGGTGACGGCATCCGGCGCACCGCACGCTATGCGGGAGCGCCCCAGAAGTACCACGCCACCGTCAGCCGGGCCTGGGTGGAACTGGTGGGGCACCACGTCGCCGAGGACGACACCGGATCCTTCTCCGTCTTCGCCGAGCACCAGCCCGCTCTGCTCGACAAGCGCCTGCTGACCCGCTTCTACCGCTCCGCGACACTGGCCGGTGCGCCCGCCAGAACCGGCTGGGTCGAACCCGACCTTGCCCCGTTTCCCTGGCAGGACTCCGCACGCCAGATGCATTGACCTGGAGTGTTGTTGACGGGCCGGCCACCTCCGGCCCTCAGCCGCATTGCCACGGCCTCGTGGTGCGACCGGTCCGGCGGGGCTCAGCCCTGGGCCGGCCCGGGCACGGTGATCACGGGGCAGACGGCCCGGTGCAGCAGGCCGTGCGGAACGGACCCGAGCCGCATGCCGGTGAAGCCCTCCCTGCCCCGGCGGCCGACGACCACGGCCACCGCGTACGCGGACGCCTCGGCGAGCACCTCGACCGGATGACCGCGCAGCACCGCGTGCGTCACCGGCACGTCAGGGTGGAGGGCCGACCGCGAGGCGACGGCTTCATCCAGCAGCGCCTCGCGCTTCTCCGTCTCGGCCCGCTCGTCACGAGGGCCGAGCAGCGGCGGCTGCCATACCCAGACCGGACGCACCGAGATGCCCCGCACGGCGGCGGCCTCCAGGGCGTAATCCAGTGCCGCGTCAGCCGCACGGCTGCCGTCCACCCCGACCACCAGGTACGCCGGCTCCTCGACGACACTCCCGGTTTCCGGAACCACGGCCACCGGACAGGCGGCGTTCGCGCTGACCGGGTAGGCCGTGGAGGCGGCGCTGAGCATCTCCGCCGACCGGCCGAGCCGGCGCGAACCGAGGACCACGAGCTGGGCGTGGCGGGACTGCCTGACCAGGACCTGGGCCGGGGTGCCGTCCGCGATGAACGTCGTCACCCCGAGGTCCGGAAGGCGCTCGTGGACGCGCAGCCTCGCCTCGTCCAACGCCTCGTCCCCGAGCGCGCGCAGCGCCTTGTGATGGGCGGTCTCCTCGACACCGGGCACATGGTGGAAGGCCGGCGTGACGGCGTGCACCAGTTGCAGGGGCACCCCCCGGCGGGCAGCTTCGTCCGCGGCCCGGTCCACGGCTGCCTCCGTCCGCTTCACGGCATCGACCCCGAACACGACCGGAAGTCCTTCGCCGGCAGCTGTCACGGCTCCTCCAACGATCAGGCGGCGATCGGCGAGCGGCCGGCGGCTGCCTGCCGCGGCCCCTGACCACACTGCTCCCGGCACACCGTGGAGGCACGTGACGGCCGTCCTGCCTCTGGTTCCTTGTCACACGGTGGCCTGCGGCCTTCGTCAACCGGTGTGGGCACAGCGCGCCGCGGCGCCGTCGCCGACCGGCATGTCACGCTGCCTCGGCCGCAGCGGCGCCCTCCCCGCCGACCTCCGGACGGACGATGACGACCGGACAGGGCGCGTGAAGTGCCACCTGCTGGCTCACCGAACCGAGCAGCAGCCGCGCGAAGCCTCCGCGCCCCCGGCAGCCCACCACCAGCACCTCGGCTCCCCCGGCGGCATCCACGAGCACCTCGACCGGGTTGCCCCGCACAAGGCGCTCGTGCACCCGGGTGGCGCCCGTGTCACCGAGGATGTCGCGCACCTCCTGGACGAGGTTGCGCTTGGCCGCTTCCGCGTCGAAGTCCGCGTCGACCGGAGGGGCCGACCAGCCATGAGCACCTGGCAGCTCGTATGCCGCCACCGCGTCCACGGTCGCTCCGATCAGACCGGCGTGCCTGACACCCCAGCGCAGTGCCGCGTACGACGAGGGTGAACCGTCGATGCCCACGACGACGCGCGGAGCCGGATCGCTCGTGCTCATGCCGTGCCACCTTTCTCGCAGTCCCCGTCATCCACGCTGCGCCACTCCCGGAAGGTTCGCCACGCAGGATCGGCCACGAGGAGCACGGCGTACCGGACCCACCGGAGGACGGTCCACGCCCGCCCTCGTCGCTGCCCAGGTGTCCGACCGCGCCACCCGGTTCCGGGCACCGGCGCGCTTACGTGACACTCCCCCGCCACTGCTCCGGCTGTCGCGCCGGACGAGGGCGAGCCCGGCCGCGGAAGCGGTTTCGAAGGAGCCGTGCGCGGCGACCACTTGCCGCCCGGCGGCGTCCGCAAGGGAGGCTACGATCACGGCGCACACGCCACGCGATGTCCCCGACGCCGGTGCGCCGGCGTCGGGGCACCCTGGTCCGGGACCACCGGGCGACTCCCGACGAGTGGTGGAGCGGCCCGGCGGGCCGGGGTGGCGACGATCGGGCAGGTCGTGCGGAGCCGACCGCCCGCGGTCATCGCGGAGATCAAGCGCCACTACGACTCGCTCTGCGCCGAGTTCACCGGCCCGGACGGCGCGCTGGTGCTTCCTCACGCGGCCCTGATGGCGTACGGCCGGGCATGAGATGTCTCGGCGTCACGGGACGCCGGTGTGCCGTCGCCAGTTCCGGTCGGCGCCTCACCGCTCCAGATGGGCCTCTGTGATCGCCAGTGCCGCCGCCATGATGCTGAGCTGCGGGTTCACCTCCGGACAGCCCGGCAGCACCGAGGCATCCGCGACCAGGACCCCGTGCACGCCCCGAAGCCGTCCAGACCCGTCGGCCGGGGAGCGCAGAGGGTCGGCACCGGCTGCCACCGTGCCCGAAGGGTGGTACGCGGAGAGATGGAGCTGTCCGGGGCCCACGCGCGCGAGAATGCCGTCCAGTTCCGGGAGTGCCCGGGCGCGCGGGGCGGTGGGGATGCCGGTGAGGACCTCCTCGGCGCCCGCGGCGAAGAGCAGTTCACCCATGGCGCGAACGGCTCTCATCAGCCGGCCCCCGTCCCGACGGTCCAGGTCGTAGCGGAGCAGGGTGCGCTCGCGGCCGATGACGCGCCCCGACGGGCGGTCGGCGATCATGGTCCCGAGAGTGGCGAGCCGGTCGGCTCCCTCCAGCTCGCGCCGCAACTCGCTCCCCAGGCCAGGCAGTACGAAGGAACCCATGCCGGGCGGTGTCGCGGTGGCCTCGATCAGCACGCCGCCGTCGTGGTGCTCCTCCACGCCCACACTCTGCAGCACCCCCTCCCAGGCGGTGACCGGCTCGGCGAACCGTCCCGCGACGCTGGTGGCCGGGTGGACGCTGAGATTGCGGCCGAGCCGGGGGTGTCCGCCGAGGCCCGAACGGCGCAGCAGGGGTGGCGACTGCAGGGCGCCGGCGGCGACGACGACCAGCGGGGCCAGGATCTCGAACTCGCCCCCGCCCTCACGGCGTACGCGTACACCCGCCGCCCGCGGACCGCCGGGACGGTCCGAGTCGACGAGGATCCGCCGTACCTGCGCTCCGGTGACGATCCGGGCGCCCGCGGCACAGGCGTCGGGCAGGACGGAAAGCTGCACGCTCTGCTTCGCGCCGGTCGGGCAGCCCACCACGCACTGGCAGGAACCCTTGCAGCCGGGTGCGTTGCGGCGCAGGGGTGCGGCCTGCCAGCCGAGGCGTTCGGCCCCGGTGAGCGCGATGCGGCCGTTGTTGCCGAGGACGTCGAGCGGCTGGGTGGCCACGTTCAGGGTGCGCTCGGCCTCGTCGAGACAGGTCTCGAAGCGCTCGGCGAGGTCGAACCCGAAGTCCTTCGTCCAGCGCGTCAGCACATGGTCAGGAGTGCGATAGCAGGTGCCGGAGTTGACGACGGTGGTGCCGCCCACGGCCCGGCCCACGGGCAGCAGCAGGGGCGGATTGCCCACGGCGACGGTGGCTCCTCCGTCCCGGTAGAGCTCCGCGAACCGGTCGAGCGGGGTGCGACGCCCGAACGACTCGGTGGAGTGATGGTGCCCTTCCTCCAGCACCACGACGACGAGTCCGGCCCTCGCCAGGGTCCGCGCGGCCGTGGCACCGCCCGCGCCGGAGCCGATCACGACGGCGTCAGCGGTGGTGCGTGCGGGCCACGCGTCGGCGGGTGTGCAGTCGAGCGCAGGGTCCTTCCGTGCCAACAGGGTCCGTTTCACGCCCTGTTGGAGATGGCGCTCGGTACCGGCGGCGAGCAGGACGGGCACCTTGAGCACGTCGAGCAGCGGGAGGAGCCGTTGTCGCGCGCCGACACCGGCGAGCAGGGCTTCCCTTTCGGGGCCGGTGAGGGCGGAGAGCGTACGGCCGGTCCGCGCCACGGCGTAGACATCGGCGGCGCGCGCGGCGGCGCGGACCCCGGCCCGGGCGGGCAGCGGCATCGATTCGAGGACCGCCTCCAGCCGCCCGGGGACACGTGCGGGCCAGTCCCCTGTGCCGTCGTCGGCGATCAGTGCGGCGACGAATCCGCTGAGGCTCATCGGGTGCCCACCTCCGCGTGCGCGGTGCCGTCCAGGGTCCACTCGGCCTCCGTACGCCAGCCGCCCCACCACCAGCGCTCCAGCAGCACCTGCGCGTCGGCGCTTTCGCTGTTGCGGCACACCGCGTGGGCTCCGTCCGGGTCGGTGTAGTCGAGCGCGAGGGTACGGTCCTCGGGCTGGGTGACCTCGACGCGGATGCGGCGCAGGCCGGCGCGTCCGGTCACCGTCCAGGTGGGCAGGCCGATGGCGGCGCGGAAGCGCCCGAGCCCGGCCCAGCCGACCGCTGTGCGCTCCGCCCGCCTCGGCCATGTGGCGTTGCCGCGGCGCAGCCGCAGGAAGACCAGGGGCGGAAGGCGTCGAAGACCGGGGCGCATGGAGACGGCGGCGACGATCTCCAGTACGTCTCCCCCGCCCAGGTCGGCGTGCAGCCAGGCCCAGCGGCGGGCGTTGCCGTGCCCGAAGATCCGGGCGGAGGCGCCGGGCGCGCCGTCGAGCGGAAGGGTCGTGTCCCCGTAGGAGAAGGTCCCGTCGTACGAGGCACGCGCGGCGGGGAGGATCTGGGCGGCCGGGAGCAAGGGGCGGCGCCAGGACCAGCGGGGGAAGGTGAACAGCGGTGTGTCCGCGGCCTGTTCGGTGAGATCCCAGCGCAGGGAGTCCGCCGTGCCGGTCAGCCGGCCAGGCGTGGCGGACACCCCGTCCGCGGCGAAGCCGGCGCTGTCGCCGGTCCACTTGGCGGGGCCGAAGCGGGCGTGCCGTACCGGCTCGTTCCTCGGGAACACCGCTGCCCAGCCGTGCGCGTACGGCTCGGATCCGTCGGCGGGGGCGGTGAGTTCGTGGTGGATCCACAGTCCGGTGCCGCTGGCCGGGTCGGTCAGGGTCGTGTACCAGACCTCGGTGCGCCCCGGCTCCCCGTCCCAGCGGGGCGCCATGAGCGCCCCGGGGTTCTCCCGCCTGGGGAAGCGGAAACTTGCGAGGAAGGGCACGAGCTGGGTGGTCACGGGGAAGCGCAGTGTGCCGGTGCCGACCCGCGCGCCGTCCTCGTAGAGCGTGTACGGCAGTACGGTCATCGACGCGACAGGCCTGCGCGGGCTCACGGACTTCCAGCCGTCGAGGGTGAGGCGACGGCCTTCGGCGGTGAACGAGATGCGGTAGCGGATACGCCGCCTGGCGAGCGGCGAGATCTCCAACTCGCCCTCGGCAGCGGGGTCGTCCGCCCATCCGGCTATGCGTATCCGGCCGGTGGTCCGGGCCTCGGTCGTGCCGAGAAGCCGCATGACGCGGTCCGCCGACACCAGCAGATCGAGACGGACCCGGCGGGTGCGGTCCTCGCCGTCGAGCCGGACCGTGCCGAGCATCGTCTCGCTGAAGGACGTACCGCGTGCGCCCGTGCCCGCGCCCGTCGCCGTACCCGTGTCCGCTCGTGCTCCTGTGCTCATGCGAGCCCCTCCAGCATGATCCGTTCGGTCGCCGTCAGATAGGCCTCGGCCGCTCGCCGTGCCGCGATCTCGTCACCGGCCGCCACCGCTTCGACCACCGGCTCCAGCCGCCCGTGGGCGACCTCGGCATCCGTGAAGGGGCCGACGAGCGCGGACCGGACCGGCAGATAGGCGTTGAAGAGGGTGTTGGTGAGCAGCGCGTAGACGCGGTTCCCGGTGGCGCGGGCCAGTGCCCGGTGCACCTCGACGTCGGCGAGCTGCACGGCGTCCGCGCTGTCGGCCGTCCGCACCGCGGCCAGCAGGGTGCGCAGCTCGGCGCGCTGCTTCCCGGTGGCGTGGACCGCGGCGCGCTCGGCGATCAACGCCCCGACGCTGCGCCGCACTTCGAAGATCTCGCCGATCCAGTCGGGGCTGTGCCGTACGAGCATGGGCAGCAGATCGGCTCCGCCGAGCCGCGCGAAGTCGCGGACCCGTGTGCCCACTCCGTGCCGGGTCTCGAGGAGCCCGGCCTGGACGAGACGGCCGAAGGCGTGCTTCAGGGTGGTACGCGTGACGCCGTAGCCGTCGGCGAGCTGGCGCTCCGGCGGCAGATAGCTGCCTGCGGGGTGGCGTCCGGCGAGGATGTCCTCCCGCAGCCGGTTCTCCAGAACGTCGACGATGGTTTCGCGGGGCAGTGCCTCCACGCCATTCCTCCCCGGTGGATCAGTGGATGAGCCACTCAACCAAGAGGGATCAGCGAAGTCAATGGCTCGTCAGCCCGAAGTCATGTAGGCCTTCAGGGCAAGGTGCACCTGCAGCGCCTGGTCGCCATGGCGCCACTGCTTCCCGATCAGCGCCGAGATCCGGTCGATGCGCTGGTAGAGCGTGTTGACGTGGACGTAGAGGGCGGCAGCGGTACGTGCCAGGCTCCCGTCGCAAGCGAAGTACTCCAGGGCCGTACGCACCAGTTCACTGCCGCGCGCCGCGTCGTGCGCGACGAGCGGGCCGATGGTGCGGGTCACGAAACGGTCCAGTTCGCTGCGGTCCGTCTGACCGAGCAGGATGCCGTGGATGCCCAGTTCGTCGCGGCAGGCGCCCTCGCCCGCCCGGTCGAGCGCGAGCAGCACGTCGAGACAGCGTGCGGCGTCGCGGTGCGCCTCGACCACCGCCGCGGCTCCGGGCGCCGCGGCTTCCCCTCCCACGGTGACCCGGCCACCGCCGCCCCCCGTGGTCAGCGCCTCTGCGAGTGCACGGGCGGCCCTGCCCGGGTCGTCGGCCCCGGGCAGCACGACGACGGTGTTACCGCCGTACTCGCCCGCGATCCCGCCCAGCCGTGTGGCGTGTGCGCTCGCCAGTTCCGTGATCCGGCGGCGGCGGTCGCCGTCCTCGCCGCGCGCCGCGAGGACCACATGGGCGTCCTCGAGATCGAGGCCGACCAGGGCGGCGCGGCGGCGCAGTCCGTCGGGGTCGCGGTGCGGGGCACCCAGCAGGTCGTCCAGGATCTCGCCGCGCAGCCGCTGCTCGGCCTCTGCGACCGAGCGCTCGCCGAGCAGCATCAGCGCGGCGGCCTGGGCGGCCCGTTCGAGGGCGTGCACGTCGGAGGCGTCGAGTCCGCCGCGTGCGAAGAAGAGCGTGCCCAGGTGTTCGCCGACGGCGACGATGGGGGTGATGCACATGCCCCCGCGGGTCACGGAGATCCTCCGGGCGCGTACCTCGCCCAACTCCCGCTTCCATGGCTGCGGTTCGGGCGGGGCCTCCCCGGCGGCGGCCAGCGGGCGGTCGTTCGCGTCGAGGACGAGGACGCTGCCGCGCAGCACTTCGGCGAGCGCGTGCGCGAGGCCGGCGGTGCCGCCGCCCTCCAGGGCGACGGCCGTCAGCCGCTCATGGACGGCCGCGGCCTTGTGCACCTCCTCGAAGAGCGTGGCGTTCTCGATGGCCAGCGCGGCATGGTTGGCGAGCGAGATGAGCAGTTCGACCTCCTCGGGCGAGAAGGGCCGCACCCGCCGGTTGGCGGCGAACAGCACGCCGTAGACCTGGTCGCCGAACTTGAGGGGTACGCCCTGGATGGCCACCAGGCCCTCGGCGGTGATGACGCCGTCGACGTAGTCGGAGTGCGCGAAGCGCTCGTCGTTGGGGTAGTCGGCGGTGTGGTACGGCTGTGCCGTCTCGGCGACCAGCCCGCCGAGTCCGGTGCCGACGGCGAGCCGGCCGGTCTTGAAGGCCTCCGTGGTGATGCCGTCGGTGACGCGGACATAGGTGTCACCGGCCTCCGGGTCGGAGAGCAGCAGATAGGCGACATCGGTACCGACGAGGGTGCGGGCCCGGCGGACGATCGCCTGGAGCACGTCCTCCAGGTCGCGCAGCGAGGCGAGGTCGCCGGCGGTCTCGTAGAGGCCGGCGAGAGCGGCTTCGCGGCGTCGGTGGGCGGCGAGCCGGGAGCGTATCTCCAGGGCGTCGTCGACCATGGGGCCGTCCGCCCCGAGGGCGTGGAACTCTTCCTCGTCCGCCTCCTCACGCAGGAGACGGAGCAGGGAACCGGTGGTGGTCGTGTGCGTCGTCGTCACACGGCCAGTGATACCTCACACCCGCTGCTCCTCGCCCATGGATGCACCCTCCGTCACGGACGGCGCGTCGGTGGAGGTTTTCTCCACCCGCCTGGCGAGGAGCCCGGCCGCCGTCCCCCACACCCCGCGCCGCAGCAGCAGCACTGCGGCGATGAAGACCGCTCCGGTGACCAGCTGGACGGACTCGAAGCCCGCGGTGGAAAGCCAGTCCTCCAGCCGTACGAGGGCGGCCGCTCCGACGACCGGACCCCACAGCGTGCCGATGCCGCCGAGCAGCACCATGACCACCGCCTTGCCCGAGGTGGTCCAGTAGACCTCCTGGAGCGAGGCGAAGCCGTGGTTGATCGCGTACAGTCCGCCGGCGATTCCGGTGAGGAAGGCCGAGCCGGTGAAGGCGGCGAGCCGGTAGCGGTCGGCGCCGTAGCCGAGGGCCCGCGTCCGCTCCGGGTTGTCGCGTACGGCGGTGAGGACGCGTCCGAACGGCGAGCGGACGGTCCGCCACGCCGCGAACAGGCCGAGGAGCACGAGGGGCAGGGCCGCGTAGTAGAACACGAAGCTGTCGTTCAGGTCGGCTCCGGGGAGGTCGCGCGGGATGGCCTGCAGTCCGTTCTCGCCGCCCGTCACGTCCTTCCACTGGTTGGCGGTGAAGTAGACGAGCTGGGCGAAGGCGAGCGTGACCATCGCGAAGTAGATGCCGGTGCGCCGTACGGCGAGGTAGCCGATGGGCAGCGCGAGCACGGCGGCGGCCAGCGCCCCGCCGAGCACGGCCACGGGGAACGGCAGTCCGGTGTGGATGGCGATGAGCCCCGTCGCGTACGCCGACGAACCCCAGAAGGCGGCGTGCCCGAAGGAGAGCAGTCCGGCGTATCCGATGAGCAGGTCGAGCGCGACGGCGAACAGCGCCCAGCACAGGATGTCGGTGGCCACCGGCGGATAGAGCAGCCACGGCAGGGCCAGTGCGCCCAGAAGCCCGGCGGCGAGGAGCGGCAGGCCGCCTCTTTCCACCATGTACTTGACGATCACGTGAGACCTTCCTTGCCGAACAGCCCGGCCGGACGGGCCAGCAGTACGACGGCCATGAGCAGGAACACCGAGGTCTGGGAGAGTGCGGGGACGTAGAGATTGCCGAGCGCCTGGAGCATGCCGATGGCGAAGCCCGCGATGACCGCGCCCGTCACCGAGCCGAGGCCGCCGATGACGACGACCGCGAAGACGGTGATGACGAGGTCGGCGCCCATCTGGGAGTTGACCGCGCGCATCGGCGCGGCGAGTACGCCCGCGAATGCGGCAAGTGCCACTCCGAAGCCGAAGACGGGGGTGACCCAGCGGCCGGTGTCGATGCCCAGCGAGCGGGTGAGTTCGGGGCGCTCGGTGGCGGCGCGCACGATAGTGCCGGCCTTCGTACGGGCGAGCATCAGCCACACCACGCAGCAGGCCACCGCCGAGACACCGAGCGCGAAGACCTGATAGGCCGGGAAGGTGAAGGCGCCGAGGTCGAGCGAGCCGGGGAAGGGGCCGCTCGCATAGGGCTGTGACGCGGACCCGTACTCGGCCCTCAGCAGGTCCTGGCAGACCAGAGCGATGCCGAAAGTGAGCAGAAAGCCGTAGAGCGGGTCGAGATCGGCGATCCGGCGGATGAGCAGCCGCTCGACGGCGACGCCCGCCGGCCCGAGACCGAGCGGGACGAGCAGCAGCGCCCACCAGAAGCCGAGCCCGGCGGCGTCCGCGAGCCGGACCGCGCCGAAGGCGCCGAGGGTGTAGACGGCGCCATGGGCGAAGTTGATGACCCTGAGCATGCCGAAGATGACGGCGAGGCCGAGGGCCAGCAGCGCGTAGAACCCGCCGCTGACCAGCCCGTTGAACGCCTGCTGGAGGCTGCCTGTGAGGGTGAACTGGGCTGTCATGACAGCCTGCACGCCGGGTCGGCGGGTGCGAAGGCCTGCGCGGCCGGGATCTTCCTGACCAGTTCCGTGGTGTCGGCCGGGTCACTTCCGGGCTTCTTCACGCGCGCGAGGTACGCGTCGTGGACGACCCGGTGGTCGGCGGCACGGACGGTGGCGGAGCGGGCGAAGACGTCCTCGAACGTCATGCCGTCGAGTTGCTTGCGCACGGCGGCGGGGTCGTCGGTCCCGGCCTTCTGCACCGCTTCCAGGTACTGGGTGGCCGCGGAGTAGTTGCCGGCGTGGTCGAAGCTGGGCACCTTGCCGGTGCGCTCCTTGAAGCCCTTCGACCAGTCCTTGGCCTTCGGGTCCATGTTCCACCACCAGGCGCTGGTGAACTGGGCACCCGCCAGCTTGTCCGCACCGATCGCCTGGATGTCGGTGTCCGAGATCAGCCCGACGGCCAGAGCGATCCCCTTCTCCTTCAGCTTGAACTGGTCGTACTGCTTGACGACGTTGACCAGATCACCGCCCGCCTGCAGAACGCCGAGCACCTTCGGCGCCGGCTTCATCGAGGACGCCTTGAGGAGGAAGGTGGAGAAGTTGTCGTTGGGGAAGGGGGTCGGGTCCTTGCCGACGACCGTGCCTCCGGCCCCCTTGACGGCGGCTTCGAACCCGGCGCTCATCGCCTCGCCGAAGGCGTAGTCGGGGTAGAGCAGGTACCAGCTCCTGCCGCCCTCCGCGGTGACGGTCGCGCCGGTCCCGTGGGCGAGCATGTAGGCGTCGTAGGCCCATGCGTACGTGTACGGATTACAGGACTTGCCGGTGAGTTCGGGGGTCGCGGCGCCGACGTTGAAGTACAGCTTCCGGGCCTGGCCCGCAACGGTCTGGACGGCGAGGGCCGCGGAGGAGGTAGGCACGTCGAACAGGGCGTCGGCGCCCTTGCGTTCGTACAGCTCACGGGCCTTCGTCGAGGCGGTCTCCGGCTTGTTCTGGTGGTCGGCCGAGAGCACCTCGATGTCCTTGGCGACGGCCTTGTCGCCGTACTTCTTCCTGTAGTCGTCGACGGCCATCCTCACGGCCTCGACCGATCCAGGGCCACTCAGCGAGGCGTAGACGCCCGAGAGGTCGGTGACGACTCCGAGCGTCACCTTTCCGCCGCTGATCTTGCCGCCTGACGACGACGGGCCGCCTCCGCCGCAACCGGCCAGGGCGGCGAGGAGCGCGGTCACCGCGGCCGAGGCCGTGAGGGCATGCCGAACGTGGGTCATGGCTTTCCTTTCGAGGGTGGTGCGCGAGGGTGCTGCGGACCGAGTCAGTTGCCACGGACCGAGGCAGATGCGGGAGATGCGGGAGGTGCGGGAGGTGCGGGAGGTGCTAAAGACCGAGGCGGTCGAGGAGCTCGTGCTCCCGGTCCTTCACGGCGGAGTTGTCCAGGGTCTCGACGACGCGGCCGCCGTCGAGGAGGTGGTGCCGGTCGGCGACGGTGACGGCGAACCGGAGGTTCTGCTCGACGAGGAGTACGGTCACGCCGTGCCGCTTGGCCTCACGCAGCACATCGCCGATGCGCCGGACCATGACCGGAGCCAGGCCCTCGGTCGGCTCGTCGCAGAGCATGATGCGCGAGCCCATCCTCAACACCCTGGCCAGAGCGAGGAGTTGCTGCTCACCGCCGGAGAGCTTGGCCGCCGGGGTACGGCGGCGCTCGGCCAGTACGGGGAAGGTGTCGTGCACACGCTCCAGTGACCAGCCGTGCGCCGGATCGCTGTAGGGGAAGGCGAGGTGTTCCTCGACGCTGAGACCGGCGTAGATGCCGCGGTCGTCGGGGACATGCCCGAGTCCGAGGCGGGCACGGCGGTGGGCGGGCAGCCTGTCGACGGTGCGGCCCGCGAGGGAGATGCTGCCGGTCGCGTGCCGGTGCAGGCCCATGACACAGCGCAGGAGGGTCGTCTTGCCTGCGCCGTTGCGGCCGACCAGGGTGGCGATCTCGCCGGGGGCGACGTCCAGGGACACCTGGTGCAGGGCCTGGGCCCGGCCGTAGAAGGCGTCGAGGCCCTCGACGCGCAGCGCCGGGACGGCAGTTGCCGGGGCGTTCCCTGCGGAGGCGTCATTCATGTCCCGCCCCCAGGTAGGCCTCGACCACCCGCTCGTCGGAGCGGACGTCGTCGTAGCTGCCCTCGGCCAGTATCCGACCGCGCTGCAGCACGGTGACGCGCTCCGCGAGCGACGCGACGACCTGCATGTTGTGCTCGACCAGCACGACCGTACGGCCCTGTCTCACCCGGCCGATGAGTTCGACGGTGCGCTCGATGTCCTCGGTGCCCATCCCGGCGGTCGGTTCGTCGAGCAGCAGCAGCTTGGGGTCGAGGGCGATCGCGAGGGCCAGCTCCAGTGCGCGGCCGCGGCCGTAGGGGAGCCGCCCCGCGGGTTCGTCCGCCCAGCGGGCGAGGCCCACCTGGTCGAGCAGTTCGAGCGCCCGCTCGCGATGGCGGGCCAGGGCACGGTCCGAGCGCCAGAACGCACGGCCGAGCGGGCTGCCCGCCATCAGCGCCAGCTCCAGGTGCTCCGCCGCGGTCGCGTGCTCGAAGAGGCTGGTGACCTGGAAGGAGCGGGCGACGCCGAGGCGGGCGATGCGCTCGGGTGAGTGCCCCGTGATGTCGCGTCCGTCGAGCACGATACGGCCGGTGCCTGCCGGTACATGGCCGGTGAGGAGATGGAAGAGGGTGGTCTTGCCCGCGCCGTTGGGTCCCACCAGTGCGTGCACCGTGCCTTCGGAGATCCGAAGATCGACCGGGCCCACGGCGGTGAACCCGCCGTAGGCCTTGGTGAGCGCTCGGGTTTCCAGCACGGGGCGGCTGCTCAGGGTCATGCCGACCTCGAATGTTCAGGTTCGACGCCGGCGATCGCCGGCGTGGCTCAGACCGTAGGAACGAGCCGCCTCGCAGGGCGACGGAGGAAATCTCCACTCCTCTGGGCCCGACAGCGTGGAACCGTTCCATGGCGCGCGGTGCGCCCCTCGGCGAACGATGTCGGACATTACCCGGACGTCACCGCCGCGCTTCCTGGAGGTTTCCGTGCCCTCGTACCACCGCACCGCCACCCCGCTCCGGAGGGCTTCGTGAATCTCGCACAGCTGGTGTCGGACACCGCGGTCCGCCACCCGGACCGTCCCGCACTGCGCCTGGACGACGAGGTGTTGACGTACGCCCGGCTGGAGCGGGACGCCGCACGGGCCGCGTCGTATCTGCGCTCGCTCGGCGTCCGCCCGGGCGACCGGGTCGGACTGTCCCTGCCCAATGTGCCCGCGTTCGCCGTGCTCTACTACGGCATCCTGCGGGCGGGCGGTGTGGTCGTCCCGATGAACCCGCTGCTCAAGGAGCGCGAGACGGACTACTACCTGGCGGACTCGGGCGCGGAGCACCTCCTGGGCGGGGACCGGGACTGGCCGGCGGTCCTGGCCGGGTACGAGCCGTACGACGAGGTCGCCGCCCGCTCCCCCGATGACACCGCCGTCATCATCTACACCTCCGGCACCACGGGCCACCCCAAAGGTGCGGAGCTCACACACGGCAATCTGCATCAGAACGTCACCGCCACGCTCACTTCGCTGCTGCGGCTCACGGAGCGGGACGTCGTCTTCGGCGGCCTTCCCCTCTTCCACTCCTTCGGCCAGACGTGCGCCCTCAACTGCGCGGTGGCGGCGGGCGCGTGCCTGACTCTGCTGCCGCGCTTCGACCCGGGCCGGGCGCTGGAGATGCTGCTGCGGGACCGGGTCACCGTCTTCGAGGGCGTGCCGACGATGTACGCGGCGCTGCTCGCGCATCCCTCGCTGAGCGCTGCCCACAAGCAGCATCTGCGGCTCGCCGCGTCGGGGGGCGCGGCGATGCCGGTCGAGGTCCTGCACGCCTTCGAGGAGGCCTTCGACTGTCCGCTGCTGGAGGGTTACGGCCTGTCCGAGACCTCGCCGGTGGCGGCCTTCAACCGGCCGGAGGGGCCGCGGCGCGCCGGGACCATCGGTGTGCCGATCGAAGGCGTGCGCATCCGCGTCCAGGACGATGCCGGCCGGGAGGTGCCCGCCGGGAACACGGGCGAAGTGGCGGTCAGCGGCCACAACATCATGAAGGGCTACTGGAACCGGCCCGGGGCCACGGCCGAGGCGATCCAGGACGGCTGGTTCCGCACCGGTGACCTCGGGGTGCAGGACCCCGACGGGCTCTTCCGGATCGTCGGCCGCAAGAAGGAAATGATCATCCGCGGCGGGTTCAACGTCTATCCACGGGAGATCGAGGAGGTGCTGTACGAGCACCCCGCGGTGGCCGAGGCCGCCGTGCTCGGCACGCCGCACCCGGAACTGGGCGAGGAAGTGACCGCCGTGGTCGCGCTCAAGCCCGGACACGGGACGGCCGTCGCCCCCGACGAACTGCGGGAGTTCGTCAAGGCGCGCGTCGCCCCGTACAAGTACCCGCGTCTGGTGCGGATCACCGACGCGCTGCCGAAGGGACCCACCGGCAAGATCCTCAAGCGGGAGATCACTCCGCCCGCACTGCCGATCCCCCAGGTGTGACCTTTGGACCGGGACCGGCACGGTCCTCGGTCCCCACGCAGGACGCCCCGGGTCCTCTCGGTCCCCCACACCGAGCCGAAGGAGCACAATCGATGAGGTTCCGCTCGCACGAGCGACGGAAGAACCTGAGAGCCGCCGTCGTCACCCTCGCCACGGCCCTGGCCGCGGCCATCGGGCTCGCGACGCCCGCTCAGGCGGCCGAACCGGCCCTGCCCGAGCTCAACATCACCGACACCTACATCACCGGGATCTCCTCCGGCGGCTTCATGGCGTCGCAGCTGCAGGTCGCCTACTCCGGCACCTTCAAAGGCGCCGGAATCTTCGCCGCGGGCCCCTACTACTGCGGCAAGGGCGGCATCGTCACCGGCCTGATCGCCTGCGGCACGGGCCTGATCTCCACCGATCCCGAAGGTATCGAGGCGATCGCCCGCCGCTGGTCGGCCGAGGGCAGGATCGACCCGCTGTCGAATCTGGCGGGCAAGCCCGTCTACACGTACCACGGAACCAAGGATCCGCTGGTGCGGGACCGGGTGAGCGACGAAGGGGTGCAGTTCTACCGGGACTTCGGGGCCCGGACCCTCTATCACGACACGGACCCGGCCGGACATGGCTGGCCGACGCCCAACGCGCCGCTGTCCTGCGGCACCACCTTCTACCCGTTCCTGATCAACTGCGGGAACGACCCGCAGGGCGAGATGCTGACCCACTGGCTCGGCAGTGTGAACGCCCCGGCCGCGAGCCAGACCGGGACGCTCAGCGCGCACGACCAGGACCGGTACGTTCCCGGCGGCTGGGCCCAGTGGTACAGCATGGGTACCAAGAGTTTCCTCTACACGCCCAGGTCCTGCGCCGAGGGCGCCGCGTGCAAGCTGGTGGTCGCCCTGCACGGATGTCTGAGCGACAACAAGTTCGTCGGCGACCGCTTCGCGCGGGAATCCCATCTCAACGAGTACGCCGACACCAACGATCTGGTGATTCTGTACCCGCAGACCGACATCAGCATCGTCCGTGGCAATCCGCAGGGCTGCTGGGACTGGTGGGGTTTCACGGGCAGTGACTACGCCCGGAAGTCCGGACCCCAGATGCGCGCCGTCGTCAACCAGGTCCACGCTCTCGGCGGCTGAGCCGCCACCGCACCCGAAGGGGAACAACAGATGACCAAGCCGGCCGAGCTCGACCTCCGGGTGGACGGCGGGACGCTTCGCGTCCTGCGCTTCGGCGAGGGACCCCGTACTGCCGTCGCGGCGCACGGAATCACCGCCTCGGCGATGTCCTTCGCCACCGTCGCCCGCCGGATGCCCCCGGACTGGTCCCTGTTCGCCCCCGACCTGCGGGGCCGGGGCGGCAGCAGCGCCGCCCCGGGCCCGTACGGCATCGACAGCCACGCCCGGGACCTCTGCGCGGTTGCCGAGCGCTGGGGCGGCGGCGCGCCCGTCGCCCTCGCGGGCCAGTCCATGGGCGCGTACGTCGCCCTGCGCGCCGCCGCCCGCCACCCGCAGCTCTTCGACCGTCTGCTGCTCATCGACGGCGGCCTCCCCCTCCCCGTCCCTCCGGACGCCGACCCCGACGCACTGCTCGACGCGTCGCTCGGCCCCGCGATCGCCCGGCTGTCCCTCACGTACGAGAGCGACGAGGCGTACGTCGGCTTCTTCCGCGCCCACCCCGCGCTCGGCCCGCACTGGAACGAGGACATCGAGGCGTACGTCCGCTACGACATCACCGGCCCTCCTGGCGCCCTCCGCTCCCGCGCCAAGGAGGACGTCGTCCGCCACGACGGCCGTGAACTCCTCACCACGGCCGCCTCCTTCGCGGCGGACCTGGCCGGCCTGTCGGTACCGGCACGGCTGCTGTACGCGCCCCTGGGCCTGATGGGCACCGAGCCGGGCATGCTCCCGGAACCGCTGGTCGCGCACTGGGCCTCCCAGGCTCCGATGCTGACCGCGGAGTCCGTCAGGGACTGCAACCACTACACGATCCTGATGGGCGCGGCACCGGCACGGACGGTCGCGGACCGCCTCACCTCACCCCTCCAATAGGTGCCCCATACATCCGGGCGCGATCACCCAGAAACGGACATATGGTTCAAAGGTGCCGGTGTGGCGACCTAGGAGGCACTGATGTCCGATCTCATCGTCATCGGCTATGACAGCGCTGCGGCCGCGAACGACGCGTTCAAGACGGTGCAGAAGCTGCAGAAGGACAAGGTGGTCGACCTCACCGGACTGGCCGTCGTCAGGGTGGACGAAGACGGCAAGACACACGTGGACACACCCCGGAGGGACGAGAAAGTGGCCATGTCGGCCACCGCGGGCGCCCTCTGGGCCATGGTCATCGGCCTCATCATCGCCACCCCGGCCCTCGGCGTGGTGGGCGCCGCACTCGGTGGGCTCTTCGGGAAGCTGCGCAAGATGGGGGTCGACGACAAGTTCCGCGGGAAGGTCGAGTCGCTCCTGGAACCCGGCTCCGCGGCCGTCGTGATCATGGCTCCGGAGATCGACGACGAGAAGTTCACCGCGGAGATGCGGTCCCACGGCGGCACCGTTCTGAAGACCTCGCTCGACGAGGAGGCCGAGAAGGAACTCGCCGAGCAGCTGACCGGCTCCGACTAGGGTCTTTCGTCCGGATCAGGCCGGTTCAGGGAGCGGGGTCCGGCGCGTGCAGATGCAAGGCGAAGGAGGGAGCCACTGCGGAGCACCGCGACTGACGACAACGCAGCTGGGGGCACCCCGGACGAAGCTCTGGGGGCGCGCGTGCCAGGGCACGCAAGCCCGGCAAGATCCGAAAGACACCCCTAGGACCTACGGCCTGCGCCCGGCCGGCCCCGCCCGAGCCGCCCGGGCGCTCGCACCAACACCCGCATGCTTCGAAAGGGTTCCCGATGCACCCCTCTCTCGGCTCCGACACCCTCGCCCGGCTGCGCCGTCATCGCCCCTATCCGGCGGTGTCGGTTCTGATGCCCACGCATCGCCGTGAACCCGACAACGCACAGGACCCGGTCCGTCTGCGCAATCTGATGACCGAGGCCAAGGAGCAGCTGGAGGCCGATCCGGCGATCACCCGTGCCACCCGGATGGACGTCGCCGAGCAACTGGACCAGGCCATGGCGGAGATAGACCTGGTGCACGCGGAGGACGGGCTGGTCGTCTTCGCCGCACCGGGAGAGCACGAGGTGTGGCAGCTGGGACGGAGCGTGCCCGAGCGTGTCGTGCTCTCCGACACCTTCCTGACCCGCAACCTCGTCTCCGCGCAGGCCGCCGAGCGGCCCTTCTGGGTGCTGACCGTCTCGTCCGACCGGGTCGGACTGTGGAGCGGCGTGGCCGATCGTGTCACTCCGGCAGAGGCCGGGTCCTTTCCCATGACCCGGACCGTCGAGAACTTCGACGCCGAACGCCGGGAACGGATCGGTGATGTGCCCAGCATCTTCTCCGACGAGGCCACCCGTCAGTTCCTGAAGGGGGCGGACGCCGAACTCTCCGCCGTTCTCAAGTCCGACCCCCGGCCGCTGTACGTGGCCGGTGAGGCTGCCGCACTGTCCCTCTTCGACGAAGCCGGCACGGTGGCCAAGGGGATGGCCGTCCACGTCACACAGGGAGGGCTGGCGTCAGGCTCGGCCGATGCCGTCTGGCACGCGGTCCGCCCGTTCGTCGAGGCCCAGGCCGAGAAAGAGGTCGCGGGTGTGCTCGAGGATCTGGACAAGGCCCGTGGCCGGCGGGCCTTCGCCGCCGGCGTGGACGAGATCCGCCAGAACGTGGAGTCCGGCCGGGTCGCCCTGCTGGCCGTGGAGGAGAACTACCGCGAGACCGTGCGCGACTCGGGCGGCCATCTGTCGCCGGCCGCCCCCGGCGACCTGGATGCCCTCGTCGACATCGTCGACGAGATCGTCGAACGGTCCCTGGAAACGGGGGCGAAGGTCCGCTTCGTACCCGACGGCACTCTCGCCGGCATGGGCGGCATGGCGAGCGCCCTGCGCTACTGACCCGTGCCGTAGGCCGGCCGACGCCCGGCCGGCCTCCGGCCGCCTTCCCGGTAGGTGACGGCATCGTCCCTCGGCCCGTCTCTGTCCCTCAGTGCCATGGCATGGCGTACTCAGTGCCCAGATTCCGACTTCGTGCCCCTCGTGCGGGGGCACCGCCTAGGCTGGGCGCCTCGCCGGGCCCGATTTGGGGGGTGCCCGGCCGAACTGAGGGACATCCATGCTCCGTACGCGTACCATCGCGGCCGCCGCCATGTCGGCCGCGGCGGGTCTCCTGCTGCTGCCGTCGCCCGCCCAGGCGGCCGGCTCGGTCCACCTTTACAAGATCTACTACGACAGTCCCGGCTCGGACCGCGGCGCCAACTCCAGCCTGAACGCCGAGTACGTGCAGATACGCAACACCACCTCGGCCGCCGTCAGCCTGAAGGGCTGGACCGTGACGGACGCGGCGAACCACAGGTACACCTTCGGGACGTTCACCCTCGGCAAGGGCAAGACCGTCACGATACGCACCGGGAAGGGCACCGCCACGAGCACGAACCTCTACCAGGGGCGCTCCTGGTACGTGTGGAACAACGACAAGGACACGGCGACCCTGAAGAAGCCGGCCGGCACCCGGGTCGACACGTGCTCGTACAACTCGACGCGCGCGGACTACAAGATGTGCTGACGTGAGCTGACGTCTTTCCGAGGGGCCTGCCGGCGTTCGAGCCGGCAGGCCCCTCGCCGTCGGTTCGCCGGCCCGGCGCGAGCGCCGTATCGCCGCCCGGAACCTGAGCGCAGGATGACGTCCAGGTGACTGCAGGGTGGCGGGCAGGTGACCACCGGGCGGCTGCCGGGTGCGGTCCAGCGTGGCAGGTTGATCCACCGGGGCCCGTGGCCTTCACTCGGTTCCGGCGTTTCGCCGAGTCCTGCAGCACCAGTCAGCGGGTCCTCTCGGACCGCATCCGACCGGCCTGGGGGTCGTTCACCGTGTCCGAGGCGATCAACGGATCTCCCGGCAGCTCGTATCCACTGGGTACGGCGCTCGACAACGCACCGATCACACGTCTGCACATGAGGTTCTGGCTGCTGGCCGGACTGGGGATTCTGCTCGACGGGTTCGACTTCTTCATCATCGGGGTCGCCAATCCCCTGATCACGAAGGAGTTCGGGGGGAGTTCCGCCCAGCAGGGGCTGCTCTCGGCCGCCGCGATCGTGGGAGCGGCCCTGGGCGCCGCACTGCTGGGCCCGCTCGGCGACCGGATCGGGCGCTCCCGGATCTTCCGGGTCGACCTGTGGCTCTTCGTCGTCTTCTCCGTCCTGTGCGCGTGTGCCTGGGACATCTGGTCCCTGATCGTCTTCCGGCTGCTGCTGGGCGTGGCGGTCGGACTCGACTATCCGATCGCGGCCAGCTATCTCGCGGAGATCCTGCCGGCGAGGAACCGGGGTCGCTGGCTGGTCGGCGCGTTCAGTCTGCAGGCGGTCGGCATTCTGCTCGGGGCGACGGTCGGGGTGGTGACTCTGCTGCTGCTCCCGGACCTCGACTCATGGCGGATCATGCTCGGGTTCGGTGCGCTGCCCGCCCTGCTGATCATCCGGCTGCGCCGGAACATGCCCGAGAGCCCTCGATGGCTCGCCGGGAACGGCCATGAGCGGGAAGCCTGTGAGATCGGGCAGGTGATGACCGGGCTTCGGGTGCACGTCAGCGAGTCGGACCGTGAGCGCCGGGAACCGCCGCCGGAGGGGCTGAAGGCATTTGTGCAGCCCCAGTTGTTCTCGCGCCGGCTGCTGCGGCGCACGGTGTTCGCAGCCGTTCCCTGGTTCCTCATGGACATCGCGACGTACGGGGTCGGCATCTTCACCCCCACCCTGCTGGCCGGGCTCGCCCTGAAGGGCCCGAACGCCACGTTCATCAGCGACGACATCGCGTCCACCGAGGGCACGGCCGTGCTGGACGTCTTCCTCGTGATCGGATTCGCGCTGGCGATCGTGCTGGTCGACCGCGTAGGCCGGGTCCCGCTGCAGCTCACCGGATTCGCGGTGATGACCGGTGCCCTCTGCCTCCTTGCCGCCGTGGGACAGCTCCACGGAGGTGCAGAGGCCCATCTGGCCCTGGTGTTCACCGGCTTCGCCCTGTTCAACACCTTCATGAACATGGGACCGAACGCCACGACCTTCGCGCTGCCCGCCGAGGTCTTCCCCTCCGAGGTACGTGCCGCGGGACACGGCTTCGCGGCCGGATGCGGAAAGCTCGGCGCCGCGCTGGGAACGTTCCTCTTTCCCGTACTCCTCGCGGACGTCGGCGAGAGCGCGCTGCTGTACGGCATCGCGGCAACCACCGCGCTCGCCTTCCTGGTCACCCTGGCCTTCCGCATCGAACCGGCAGGCCGCTCGCTCGAGGAACTCTCCGGCGAGGAGGCGGCCGCCGTCGCACCGCGGGTGACTCCTCCGTAGGGCGGTACAGCGGGCGGCGGACAGCGCGCGACGGACCCCGGACACCGGCCGGCCGGCTCCGTGGGACACAAGGACGGAAGCGACCAGGCACATGCGGGCGCCCGAGAAGACGGTTGCCTCGATACTGGGAGGAGCACCGGTGCCTGCGCACCCCGCAGGGGGCGCCGGGGACAAATCAAGATCGATAACCTACGACACGCTTCCTGACCTGCGAAGACCCTGTCCACAGCGATTGTTGTCAGTCTCATCAGGAGGAACCCATGAGGATGCTCATCAACGTCCCCGAGACAGTCGTCGCGGATGCCCTGCGTGGGATGGCCGCCGCACATCCCGAGCTGACGGTCGATGTCGAGAACCGGGTCGTGGTACGGGGCGACGCGCCCGTTGCCGGGAAGGTCGGGCTGGTGTCCGGCGGCGGGTCGGGGCACGAGCCGCTGCACGGCGGGTTCGTCGGGCCGGGGATGCTGTCCGCGGCGTGTCCCGGGGAGGTGTTCACCTCGCCGGTGCCCGATCAGATGGCGAAAGCCGCGGCTGCGGTCGACAGCGGGGCCGGTGTGCTGTTCATCGTCAAGAACTACACGGGCGACGTCCTGAACTTCGACATGGCGGCCGAGTTGGCCGAGGACGAGGGCGTCCAGGTCGCCAAGGTTCTGGTGAACGACGACGTGGCGGTGACGGACAGTCTGTACACGGCGGGCCGGCGAGGGACGGGGGCGACCCTGTTCGTCGAGAAGCTCGCGGGTGCGGCGGCCGAGGAGGGAGCGCCGCTGGAGCGGGTCGAGTCGATCGCCCGGGAGGTGAACTCGCGGTCGCGGAGCTTCGGTGTGGCACTGAGCGCGGTGACCACGCCCGCGAAGGGGACACCGACGTTCGATCTCCCACCCGGCGAGCTGGAGCTCGGCATCGGTATCCACGGTGAGCCTGGCCGGGAGCGCCGGCCGATGATGACGTCCCGCGAGATCGCGGACTTCGCCGTCAACGCGGTGCTGGAGGACCTCAAGCCGTCCAGCCCGGTCCTGCTTCTCGTCAACGGCATGGGTGCGACGCCGCTGCTGGAACTGTACGGATTCAACGCGGAGGTCCACCGGGTGCTCGGGGAGCGAGGAGTGCCGGTCGCCCGTACGCTCGTCGGGAACTACGTGACCTCGCTCGACATGGCCGGCTGCTCGGTGACGCTCTGCGCGATGGACGAGGAGCTGCTGCGACTGTGGGACGCGCCCGTACAGACCCCGGCGCTTCGGTGGGGGCGCTGATCCATGGAGCAGTCGGAAGGAGGACGCGTGCTGGACACCGGGTTCTTCCTGAGGTGGATGCACGCAAGTGCCGTCGCCGTGGACCGTGAGGCCGCGCACCTCACCGAACTCGACTCGCCCATCGGCGACGCGGACCACGGCACCAATCTGCAGCGCGGTTTCGCCGCGGTCACGGCCGTGCTGGAGAAGGACGCCCCGGACACGCCCGGGGCCGTACTGGTCCTGTCGGGACGGCAGTTGATCTCGACGGTCGGCGGGGCGTCGGGGCCGCTGTACGGGACACTCCTGCGGCGTACGGGCAAGGCGCTGGGCGAAGCCGCCGAGGTGTCGCAGCAGCAGCTCGCCGAGGCGCTGCGCGCGGGGGTCACTGCCGTGGCGCAGCTCGGCGGTGCGCAGGCCGGGGACAAGACGATGCTGGACGCGCTGGAGCCCGCCGTCGAGGCGCTGGGCGAGTCCTTCTCCGCCGCCCGGGAGGCCGCCGAGCAGGGTGCGCTCGCGACGGTGCCGATGCTGGCGCGCAAAGGCCGGGCGAGCTATCTCGGCGAGCGCAGCATCGGGCACCAGGACCCTGGCGCGACGTCCTCCGCGCTGCTGATGGCCGCCCTCGCCGAAGCCGGGGCCGGGGTGGAGGAGGCTTCATGAGTCCCGTCGGGATCGTCCTCGTCTCCCACAGCGCGGAGGTCGCCGCCTCCGTCGCCGAACTCGCGCGGGGGCTCGCGGGCGGCGGCGAGACCGCTCCGGTCGCGGCCGCCGGGGGCACGCCCGACGGAGGCCTGGGCACCAGCTCCGACCTGATCACGCGGGCCGCGGAGGAGGTCGACCGGGGCGACGGGGTCGCCGTACTTGCCGACCTCGGCAGTGCCGTACTCACCGTCAAGACCCTGCTCGCCATGGAGGACGAACTACCGCAGAACACCAAGCTGGTGGACGCTCCCTTCGTCGAAGGGGCGGTCGCCGCGCTGGTCACCGCCTCGGCGGGCGGCGATCTGGATGCCGTGGCAGCGGCGGCCGCGGAGGCGTACACCTATCGCAAGGTGTGACCCGCACATCGGTGCGCGGCTGGTGATGTACCCGGTCGAAGCACCGGTGTCGCAGCGCCTTGGTGAACGCGAAACCGGTGGGGTTCCGCCCCGTTCGCGTCCAGGGCGTGCGAGACCTCGACCGGGAGGCCGGGGGCCCGTCCCGGGTCGGCCCTCCATCCCTGCGCCTGCAGGCCCTCACCTTCGTCGGCCGTGATCGGCGGTCGGTACAGGATCGCGCCGGTCCGGCTTCTGACGGGACACACCCGACCGCAGGCGCGTTCAGAGCCGTGTCAGTTTTCGTGCCCGGCGGCTTCTTCGGGCTGGAGGTGCGTGTTGTCGGCGGTCCAGCCGGCGAGCATGCGCAGGGCGTTCTCCGACGGTGATCCGGGTTCGACGGTGTACAGGCCGAGCGTCTGCTCGGGGTCGCCCATGGGCGTGAAGGCTTCGAAGCCGAGGGTGAGGTCCCCGACGAGCGGGTGGTGGTAGCGCTTGGAGCCGTACCTGGGCTGGTACACGTCGTGGTCCGCCCACCATCGTCGGAAGTCCGGGTCGCCTACGGACAGTTCACCGACCAGCTGGGCGAGCCGGGGATCGCGCGGATGGTGGCTCGCGTACAGGTGCAGCATGCCCACGTTCTCGCGGGCGGTCTCGGGCCAGTCGACGTAGAGCTTGCGGGCCGCGGCGTCGAGGAACATGTAGCGGGCCATGTTCCACTCGTCGGCCGGCAGGCCCTCGAAATCACGGTAGAAGGCGCGGGCCAGGTGATTGGCGGCCAGGACGTCGAGGCGGTGGCCCAGAAGCAGTGCCGGAACGTCGGCGATGTTCTCCAGCGCCTGCAGCAGCCGGGGCGGGCACGTTGGGTCGCTCTCGTATGCGGGCGCTGCCGGGTGGGCTTGGCCAGGGCGAACAGATGGTTACGCTCGGTGTCGTTCAGTTGCAGCGCGCGAGCGACGGCATCCAGGACGGCAGCGGAGACACCCGTCGTACGTCCGCGTTCCAGCCGTACGTAGTAGTCCACGCTCACTCCAGCGAGCTGGGCGACTTCCTCGCGCCTGAGACCGGGCACCCGGCGCACGCCCGGGTGCGGGGGCAGACCGGCTTGTTCGGGGGTGATGCGGGCCCGGCGTGTCCGCAGGAAGTCCCGGACATCGGGCTCGGGCACGTGCTGGCTCATGTTTTTCAGGCTAGCCCTGCGAGCCGGCCGCGCCCTTGTCCGTGAGGGGGTACCGCTGTACCCCCCGTAGGCCACGCCCCGGGTCGAGGAGAGCTCTTCCTGGTGTTCCGGGCCGCTGGTGCTCTGGATGTGCCACCCGGCCACAAGGGCCGGCAGAACATCTGAGGAAGCCCAGCCATGAACCACCCCGTCCCGTCCTCCGACCGCAAGATCGTCCTGGTGACCGGCGCGTCCGGCGGCATCGGCGAGGCGACCGCCCGCCACCTCGCCGCCGCCGGTCACCAGGTCGTCCTCGGCGCCCGTCGCGTGGACCGCCTGGACCGTCTGGTCACCGAGCTCACCGAGGCCGGCCACCGCGCCGAGTCCGCGCAGCTGGACGTCACCGATCGCGACAGCGTGAACGCCTTCGTCGCGGGCGCGCTCGAACGTCACGGGCGCGTCGACGTCCTGGTCAACAATGCCGGTGTGATGCCGCTGGGCCTCATGGAGGAGCTGCGCGTCGACGAATGGGACCAGATGATCGACGTGAACCTGCGCGGCGTGCTGCACGGCATCGCGGCGGTCCTGCCCGCCATGCGCGAGCGCCGGTCCGGGCACATCGTCAACGTCGCCTCCACCGCCGCGCACCGCGTCGACCCGACCGGGGTCGTGTACTGCGCGACGAAGTTCGCCGTACGCGCCGTGTCCGACGGCCTGCGCCAGGAGACCACCGACGTCCGCGTCACCGTCGTCAGCCCCGGCCTCACCAAGACCGAGCTCACCCACTCCGGAGGCAACCCCGAGCAGCAGAACGCGGTGCGGGCGGCGCTCGAAGCGATCGGTATCGACGCTTCGGCCATCGCCCAGGCCATCGGCTACGCCATCGCCCAGCCGGCCGGCGTCAACGTCAACGAGGTCATCGTCCAGGGCACGGCGCAGGTCTGACGTCGTGCCGGAGGGCCGTCTGCTCGTGCCGCCGACCTTCGCGGCACCTGCCGCGGTCACCGCTGAACCACCGGTCACCGGTCACCGGTCACCGGTCACCGGTCACCGGCTGAACGGTTCGCTCCCGTGGCCGTGCGGCGGGCCCCCCCCGCACCCCCGGGCGGGGGGGCCCCCCCCGGCGCCCGGCCCCCCGCGTTGCTGGGGGGGGGGGGGCGGGGCGGCGCCGCCCCGCGCGGGCCGGCGGGGGGGGGCCCCCCCCCCCCACGGCGCCGGCCGCCGGGCCCTCGTCCGAGGGTGACGCCGTGCGTCAGCGCTCCTGACCGACCGCTCCCCGAGGGACAACACCCCACCCCTACTGGAGAGATCACCACATGACCCAGCAGTTTGCAGGCACCTCGGCGCTCGTCACCGGCGGCGGCAGCGGCATGGGGCGGGCCTCCGCCCTGGCCCTGGCCGCCGAAGGAGCCCTGGTGACGGTCGTCGGCCGCACGCGACTACTCGACCGAGATGCTCGACCACATGATCGCCCTCAATGTGTGCGGCGTGTTTCCTGTCGATGAAACACGGACTCCGGCACATGACGGCCCGGGGTTCCGGGGGCGATCGTGAACATGTCCCCCGGGGCCGGACCGATCGGCGTCCCCTGGTACTCCGGTCACGCGGCCACCAAGGCCGCCGAGATCACCACGACCAAGAGCTCGGCACTTCACCATGACCAAGAGCTCGGCACTCGAGGCCGCGCCCCACGGCATCCGCCTCAACGCCGTGTGCCCCGGCCCGGTGGACACTCCGATGATCGCGGCCCTGGACGGGACCAGCGCAAGTCGCTCGACACCGCCCACCCCCTTGGACGGATCGCGCGCGCAGAAGAGACCGCCGTGGCCCGACGCGATTCCTGCGACGCGGCAGGCGGCAGGGCCCGCACGGCGTCTCCCGCCGCGTCCGCGCTCTGCCCGACGTAGCGCAGCTCACGTCATCCCTCTTATGCAACTTGTTGCACAACACTCCTCCGACCGTCTACAACTGGGACCACGACACTGCGCGAGGAGGCGCCGGATGACCCCGTACCCGCACCTGCTGAGCCCGCTCGACCTCGGGTTCACAACGCTGCCCAACCGGGTGCTGATGGGCTCGATGCACATCGGCCTCGAGGAGGCCGAGAACGGCTTCGAGCGCATGGCCGCCTTCTACGCGGCCCGGGCACGCGGCGGCGTCGGCCTGATCGTCACCGGCGGTATCGCTCCGAACGAGCAGGGACGCCCCTACGACGGCGGAGCCAAGCTCACCACCGAGGCCGAGGCCGACAAGCACCGCGTGGTGACCGACGCGGTGCACGCGGCGGGCGGCCGGATCGCGATGCAGATCCTGCACTTCGGCCGGTACGCCTACCACCAGGAGCTCGTCGCACCCAGCGCGCTACAGGCCCCCATCAGCCCCTTCGTGCCGCACGCCCTCAGCGACGAAGAGGTCGAGCAGACCGTCGAGGACTACGTACGGGCGGCGGAACTCGCCAAGTCCGCGGGGTACGACGGAGTCGAGATCATGGGCTCCGAGGGCTACCTGATCAACGAGTTCATCGCGAGCGCCACCAACCGGCGCGACGACCGCTGGGGAGGCTCGTACACGAACCGGACCCGCTTCCCGCGCGAGATCGTCCGCCGCACACGGGAGCGCGTCGGCGACGACTTCATCATCATCTACCGCCTCTCGATGCTCGACCTGGTCCCCGGCGGTTCGTCGCTGGAGGAGGTCGTGGCCCTCGCCAAGGAGATCGAGGCGGCCGGCGCGACGATCATCAACACCGGTATCGGCTGGCACGAGGCCCGCATTCCGACCATCGCGACCTCCGTGCCGCGCGGCGCGTACACGTGGGTGACGCAGAAGCTGATGGGCTCGGTCTCGGTACCGCTCGTCACCAGCAACCGGATCAACACGCCGGAGGTGGCCGAGCGGCTGCTCGCCGAGGGGCGCGCCGACATGGTGTCGATGGCGCGGCCGTTCCTGGCCGACCCGGACTTCGTGACGAAGGCCCGGGAGGACCGCGCCGAGGCGATCAACACCTGCATCGGCTGCAACCAGGCCTGCCTGGACCACACGTTCAGCGGCAAGATCACGTCCTGCCTGGTCAATCCGCGTGCCTGTCACGAGACCGAACTGGTCCTCTCCCCCACCCGGCTGCGCAAGCGTCTCGCCGTCGTCGGCGCGGGACCCGCGGGACTCGCCTTCGCGGTGTCGGCGGCCGAGCGCGGACACGAGGTGACGCTCTTCGACGCCGCCGAAGAGATCGGCGGGCAGCTCAACATCGCCAAGCGGGTGCCCGGCAAGGAGGAGTTCGAGGAGACACTGCGCTACTTCCGCACGCAACTCGGGCTCCGAGGCGTGGAAGTGAAACTGGGGACGTTCGTCACGCCGGAACTGCTCACCGGATACGACGAGATCGTGGTCGCCACCGGAGTCACCCCCCGCACCCCCGAGATCGAGGGGGTCGGCCACCCGAGCGTCGTGAGCTATCTCGATGTGCTGCGCGACGGGGCCGAGGTCGGCGAGCGCGTGGCCGTCGTCGGCGCGGGCGGAATCGGCTTCGACGTGGTGGAGTTCCTGACCGACGGCGGCGAAGGCGCGAGCCTGGACCCGGAGACGTACTTCCGGCAGTGGGGTGTGGACACCGGGTACGAGGAGCGGGGCGGGCTGCGCACCCCCGAGCGGCCGGCGCCGCCGCGCACGGTGCACCTTCTGCAGCGCAAGACGTCCAAGGTCGGCGCGGGGCTCGGCAAGACGACCGGCTGGATCCACCGCACCGAACTCAGGCACCGCGGGGTCACCATGGTCGCCGGCGCCACGTACGACCGGATCGACGACGAAGGCCTGCACATCACCGTCGACGGCACTTCCACGACGCTCACCGTGGACACGGTGGTGCTGTGCGCCGGGCAGGAACCGAGGCGCGATCTGTACGAGGAGCTCAAGGCCGCGGGCCGCACCGTCCACCTCATCGGCGGAGCCGATGTCGCCGCCGAGCTCGACGCCAAGCGGGCCATCGACCAGGGCACGCGCCTGGCGGCGGCGGTCTAGGGGCCGCAGGGCCCGTACCTAGGATGCGGTCATGTCACTCCCGCACGCGATCCTCACCGCTCTGCTCGAAAAGCCGTCGTCGGGGCTGGAACTGACCCGTCGCTTCGACCGATCGATCGGCTACTTCTGGCAGGCCACGCATCAGCAGATCTACCGGGAGCTGGGGAAGCTGGAGGAGGCGGGGTACATCCGTGCCCTGCCTTCCGCCCAGCCGACACGCGGCCGGAAGAAGGAGTACGAGGTGCTCCCTGCGGGCCGCGAGGAGCTGACCTCGTGGGTCGGCAGGACCGAGGACCCGAAGCCCGTCCGGGACGCCCTGCTGCTGCGGATGCGGGCTGCGGCCGTGGTGGGCACGGAGGGTCTGGAGGCCGAGCTGCGACGCCATCTTGCCCTGCACGAGCGGCAGTTGGCGGAGTACACGGACATCGAGAAGCGGCACTTCCCGCCGGAGCGGGATTCCGTCGAGGACCGGCTGCGGCATGTCGTACTGCGGGGCGGGATCGACCTGGAGCGGTTCTGGATCGAGTGGCTGACGCATGCCCTGGAGGAGCTCGGCCGCCTTCCGGCCGACTCCTGAGGCGGGGATCAGCGCCCTGCCTCTGCGCTCCTGGAGGCTTCCCGCCCGCCGCCGGGATGCCGCCGAGTGCGGCGTTCACCCGGAGCCGGGATGCTGAGCAGATGGAGGAACGGGAGCGCTCGAGGAGGAGAGAACCTTGACCACACCGAGCAGGAATCCGGGAGAGGTGCCGTTCGTCCGCCGTCAGCCGGAACCGGCCGACAGCGTGATCTGGGAGCCCAGTGACCGCTGGGTACGCGGGACGAAAGGCGACGTCACGGTCGTCGACAGCCACCGGCCCCTGCTGGTCTGGGAGCCCGGGCGCCCCGTACCGCTGTACGCGTTCCCGGCAGAGGACGTCCGGACGGATCTGCTGCGAAGGACCGAGCGGCGCGCCACCCGGCGTCACGCGGGAGCGACGGTCTTCTACGACCTCGTGCTGGGAGACGAGGTCATCCGGTCGGCGGCCTGGAGCTGGCCCGGCGACGAGCTGGCCGGCTACATCGGCTTCGAGTGGTTCGGGCACGAGGTGCTCGACCACTGGTACGAAGAGGAGGAGGAGATCTTCGTGCATCCACGCGATCCGCACAAACGGGTGGACGCGCTGCCCAGCACCCGGCACGTCCAGGTCGAGATCGACGGCACGGTCGTCGCGGACACGCATACGCCCGTGCTGCTGTTCGAGACGCATCTACCCGTCCGGTACTACTTCCCGCGCGAGGACGTCCGCCTCGATCTGTTCGTCCCGACCGATGCGCGAACCCGCTGCCCGTACAAGGGCGTGGCGAGCGAGTACTGGTCATGGGCCGACGGCGGCGACGTACGGCCCGACATCGCCTGGAGCTATCCTGATCCGCTGCCGGCCGTGGGCATCATCAAGGACCGGGTGGCCTTCTACAACGAGTCCGTCGACATCGTCGTCGACGGAGAACGGCAGCAACGGCCCGTCAGCTTCTTCAGCAAGCCGAAGCGATAGCGCCGTGCCGCGGTTGCGCCCCCGGCGTCACACCACCAGAGGGCGGTCCGTCGCGGCGACGGGCGCCGGGAGCACGGTCGAGCCGGTCAGATAGCGGTCCGTGGCCGCCGCGGCGGCCCGCCCCTCGGCAATGGCCCACACCACCAGGGACTGGCCGCGTCCCGCGTCGCCGGCGACGAACACGCCGTCCGGCCCGGCGAGGCCGGTGCCCCCGGGCTGCTCCCCCGCGGCGGAGCGGGCCGCGAAGGCCGCGTCACGGGCGAAGTTCCCCCGCTCGTCCAGCGTGAGACCGAGCTGTTCCATCAGGCCGCTGCGCCGCTCGGGACCGGAGAAGCCGAGGGCGAGCAGAACCAGCTCCGCCGGGACGACCCGTTCGGTGCCCGGCCGCGGCCTTCTGCCCTCGGGCTCCACTTCCGTCAGGTGCAGGGCCCGGACATGACCGGCGTCGTCCCCCTCGAAGCGGAGGGTGGCGGAGGAGAACAGCCGGGGATCCGTGCCCTCCCGCCCGCGGGCCTCCTCATGCGCGTGGGAGATCCGGTAGATCTTCGGGTACGTCGGCCAGGGCTGTGCCTGCGGCCGGGAATCGCCCGGCTCGGGGTTGATGTCCAGCTGCACCACGCGGACGGCGCCCTGGCGCAGCACGGTGCCCAGGCAGTCCGATCCGGTGTCCCCGCCACCGACGATCACCACGTTCCTGCCCTCGGCGGTGACGGGGGACCTGGGGAGGTCGCCCTCCCTGACCCGGTTGGCCAGGGTCAGATAGTCCATGGCCTGGTGGATGCCGCACAGCTCGCGGCCGACGACGGGCAGCTCCCGCCGCTCCATGGCGCCGACCGCGACGACCACTGCGTCGTACCGTCTCCTGAGCTCGCCGGCGTCGAGATCGCCGCCGACGTCCACCCCCGTGCGGAACTTGGTGCCCTCCGCCCGCATCTGATCGATGCGGCGGTCCAGGTACCGCTTCTCCATCTTGAACTCGGGGATGCCGTAGCGCAGGAGTCCGCCGATGCGGTCGGCACGTTCGTAGACGGCGACGGTGTGGCCGATACGGGTGAGCTGTTGCGCCGCCGCCAGCCCCGCGGGTCCGGAGCCGATGACGGCGACCGTCTTCCCGCTGAGCCGCTGCGGCGGTTGCGGTGGCGCGTACCCCCGTTCCCAGGCCTGGTCGGCTATGGCCTGCTCGACATTCTTGATCGTCACGGGGTCGGCGTTGATGGTCAGCACACAGCCGTCCTCGCACGGCGCCGGGCACAGCCGCCCGGTGAACTCGGGGAAGTTGTTCGTGGCGTGGAGCCGCTCGGCCGCGGCCCGCCAGTCGCCGTGCTTCGCGTACGTGTTCCACTCGGGGATGAGATTCCCCAGCGGACAGGAGCTGTGACAGAACGGTATGCCGCAGTCCATGCAGCGCCCCGCCTGCTGGGAGACGAGGGGCAGCAGGACCTGCCCGGCGTAGACCTCGTTCCAGTCGCTCAGCCGTTCCTCGACGGGGCGCGCCGGGACGGGCCGACGGGGGGTGCGGAGGAAGCCCCAGGGGTCGGTCATGCGCCGCCTCCGTCGCTCACATGCGTAAATTACGGCGTTCTGACCAGCGTACGCCTGCTTTGTTCCGCTTTCATCGGCCGGTACGCGCCCGGCTCCGGTGTCCGGGGCAGCGGACCGGGGGTGGCGGCCGAAGGTGCCGGGCCCCCGCCCTGGCCGCTCGCGGTCATCATTTGTTCAATCGCGCGGTGACGATGTCCGCCATGGGGCACGGAGCCGACGGCCGGATCACCCCGGCCGCCGGTCCGGACGCGGACTCCGCCTGCGCCGGCGCCGGCGCCATCGCCGCCACTCTCCGGGCGCCTGCCACGCCCTCCAGGCGATGATCCTCACCCGGCTGCGACAGGGCCCTAAGACGGTGTTCAGTCCGTGGCGAGCCTTGTCGTCGTCCCGCCGGCTCGTCGACAGCGGTTCCACCAGGGCTCACCGGCCTTGCGGACTCGTAGCGGCGGTGCAGGCGGCGGCATCCGGACTGCCAGGACACCGCCCCGGCATCCGCCATGTATTGCCGGCAAGGGAATCCATTCCTCCACATGGTCCGGCCGCCGCCCCTGGGCCGTCGAGCCGTAAGAGTTCCGTAAGCAGTCCGCAAGGCAAGCAATCTTCGATAGAGCCGACTCGGCCAGTAACGTCTCCGAATGAACTGACAGCGCTCGGCGTTGCTGGGATCTCGATTCGATGCAACAGACGGCAAGGAGCGTGACCACGAACAGCGGTTTCCAGTTCCGACTCGGCCACCTCGTGCAGTCCCTCCGGAACAATTCGAGCGCGGTCGGGTCAGTTGCACTCATTGAGTTCGACTCATTCATCCCAGAGCGACCTCGCTGCACAATGAACGAGCAAAGGAAGAAGGAATGAAGCGGACATCCAAGCGGATATTCCCGTTAGCGTTGGCAACAACAATCGCTGCGATCCTCAGTACGGTGCTGTTCGCGCCCACCGCGAACGCCGCCGGGAACACCTGGATCCAGACGCTGCGTCTGACGCACGACGGTACAAACCACCTGTGCCTGGACAGCACCGGACGGTTGCAGCCCAACCCGGGCACGTGGATCGTCGAGGCACGTCAGTGCACGTCCGGTACCGGGAACCAACTGTGGCACCGGCGAGGCACCGAGATCCGCAAGGCGAATACGGGTCAGTGCCTCGACAGCAACAGGGCCGGTGACGTGTACATCATGGAGTGCAACGGTGGCACCTACCAGAAGTGGAGGCTCGTGGGGCGCAACGGGGGCATCCAGGTGAAGAACTTGGAGACGAAGCGCTATCTCGCCATCGGGTTCGAGTTTCCCTCCAGGCCTGGTTCAGGCTCATGGTTCGTGAGGACGTATCCCGAACCGCAGGAACTGGGGAACCTTCGCACCAGCACGTTCGATTTTGCCGGTGGATAGGAACTTTCCGCTCGATCACGTGACCATTCCGTGTTCGGGTGGCTGATGTGGGCATGGGGCGCGTGATCTGAGTGCTGGCCGGTGGGAACGGCGGCCGCCGTTCCCACCGGCTAAGGGGTCACGGAGCTCCTGGACGAAGCCGTCCACCACATCGAGTATCTGCGGCTCGGCGCCCGTGATCATCCAGCCCGCACCATGGATACTGAGCACTCCTAGATCGACTCGCTGACCACGAGGTGCGGACATGGTGAACCAGGGGCAGGGAACGGGGAGTTGGCAGCGGGGCGCGGACGGACGCCATGCCGTCGTCATCGGCGGCAGCCTCGCGGGGCTTCTCGCGGCACATGTGCTCGCGGAACACGCGGACAGGGTGACAGTGGTGGAGCGCGACCGCTTCCCGGGGGACGGGCAATCCCGTGCGGGCATTCCGCACGGCCGGCACGCCCATGTACTGCTCGAGGGCGGCCAGCTCGCCCTGGACTCCCTGTTGCCGGGCTTCATGGCCGAGTTGAGGGCGGCGGGCGCACCCCGGGTGGGGATGCCGTCGGACATGGTGCAGTGGCAGCGGGGCAGCTGGTTCATCCGCACCGCGCCCACGACGCACATCTACACCGGCTCCCGGGCCCAGATCGAGCACCTGGTGCGCGAGCGGGTGCTCGCCAACCCCAGGATCGAGACTGTCACTTCGGCGGAAGTCGTAGGGCTGGCCGGTGACGCCGTACGCGTTCGGGGCGTGCGGCTGCGCGAGCGCGGCGAGAGGCCGGAGACCGGCCGGGAGGAACCACGCACCCTCGAGGCCGACTTGGTCGTGGACGCCTCGGGCCGCGGATCGCGCGCGGCGCAGTGGCTGAGCGCCATCGGCGCCGAAGCCCCGGACGAGGAGACCATCGACACGGGTCTCGCGTACGCCTCGCGTGTCTACCGCGACAAGGGTGAGGACCTGGGCACCCACTCGCTCGGCTACTTCGTCGTCCCCAACCCCTCACAGGTGTACGGCGGCGTTGTGCTGCCCCTGGAGGACGGCCACCACCTGGCGTCCTTCTCGGGCCCGCGCGGCCAGGAACCGCCCACCGACGAGGAGGGGTTCATCGCCTTCGCCGCCCGTCTGCCCCATCCCTTCATCCACCGGTGGCTGCTCCAGGCGGAACCGCAGACGCCGCCGTTCGGCTTCCGGGCGACGGCGAACATCCGTCGTCGGTACGACCGTCCGGGCCGCCGACCAGCGGGCTTCCTGGCCACCGGCGACGCGCTGTGCACGTTCAACCCGGTCTACGGCCAGGGAATGTCGGTCGCCGCGATGAGCGCCGTGGCGCTCCGCGACGCGCTGTCCGATCCACGCCGTACGCCCACGACACGCCGCGTCCAGCAGGCACTTTTCGACGCGTCACGCCAGGCGTGGGACATCTCGGCGGGGTCGGACAAGGGCATGCCGGGTGCGACCGGGAACGCCCTCGCCACACGCGCGGTGGACCGGCCCGTCGGCTGGTATCTGGGCCGCGTGCAGGATCGCTACCCCTCCGACCCCGTGGTGGGCCCCGCCTTCCGCTCCGTACTCACACTCGCCTCCCCGCTCACCTCGCTGTTCGCGCCCAAGGTGGCGCGGGCGGTGCTCTTCGGCAAGGTGGCCGCGACGCCCGCACAACCCCCGATGACACGGGAGAAGTCGGGCGGCTGAGGGCGGGGGCTCAACGGTACGGCAGAGGGGAACCCCACCTCCGCTTCCCCTGCTCGCGCCCGGCGCGGGGCGAACCGCCGCGCTCCGACGGTGAGAACGGGGAGTTACCCCGCGCGGGGGCCGAGGAGTTGACGCCGCGAGCGCCGGGCGTCCCCGCGGAGTCCCGCCCGGCACGTGACTGCCCGAGAGCTTCACCCAGGAGGTGCTCCCGAGCACTCCCCCGTGGCATTCGGGCAGGCCCGGCGGCCCGGCGAAGCCGGGAAAGGCGCGCCCACGCCGCGTCGTCGGGCTCGGCCAAGTGCGTCCGGCAGGAGGACGGCTTGCGGTCCTCCTGCCGGGGGCCGCGGTGGAGCGCAATGCGGTGCCCCTGCCCGGCCGGCCGGAGCGGTCGACGAGGCCCTCCTCGTCCTCCGGGCGCCACCGGTGAGCCGCTCGCGGGCCCTGACCCGTGGGCGCGGGTCGCGCTTGCCGCATACCGGTGGAGCGATGGGTGGAGCTCCGCAAGGCGTGTCGGGCGAAGCGGGCGCGGAAGTCAGGCGTCTGGCCTCATGCCTTCTTCCGGCCCGCCCCGGGTGCCGGCGGGCCTTTGCGGCCGGGGCGGGCCGGTACCGCGGTGCATCGCGGTGACCGGATCCGCCACGTCGTCCGCCCAGTCCGGTCGACGGTCGACCGTACCCCGCTGACAGGATTCGTCAGGTGGCGTTGGCGCAGACCGCCCAGGCTGTGATCATGATGGTGACCCCGGTGTCATTCTCCAGATTGGCCCGCCATGAGGTGTCGCTGGCTGGGAAAGTATCCATGAGGACGAGACCGTTGCCGAGGGTGTTGCTGCGGATGCCTCCGCCTGTGACGACCTTCCCGGGCGGGCAGTTCGCCGTGACCTGGCAGAGGTTGTCGTTCTCACACGGCACAGTGTTGGAGACCCTTTCGTACCCGGAGACCCCGTTGGCACCAGGGGCTCCAGTCGCGCCGGTGGCTCCAGTCGCTCCAGTCGCGCCGGTCGCTCCAGTCGCTCCAGTCGCGCCGGTGGCTCCAGTCGGTCCAGTCGGTCCAGTCGGTCCGGTCGGTCCAGTCGCGCCGGTAGCGCCAGTCGCTCCAGTCGCGCCGGTCGCTCCAGTCGCGCCGGTAGCGCCGGTCGCTCCTGTCGCTCCGGTCGCTCCGGTCGGTCCAGTCCTTCCCTTGCACCAGTCTCCGCCGGCCTCGGCCGCCAGGGCGGAGGGAATGTCATCGAGGTTGAGGTACTCCCCGCACCGATCGGCCTCCGACGACGAAGTCGGCCCGCCTGTCGGCGGACCAACGGGCGCGGACGCCAGAGCGGTGCTGGCGAAGCCCATCATCACGAGGGCCATCGACGCGATCGCACCGCCGGTGAGCACTCTGCTTCGCGGGAGTGGCCCAAGGCGGGACCCGGTCATCCTCTCGGGACTCATGAAATGCCTTTCTTTTCCTTGACAGGCCTGAACTCGTCATTCGAGGGCCGACGACTGATAGGAGCTCAGAGGAACTCCCTATAACATGATTCGGTGCGCTCAGAGCGGCTGCGGGAGGCTCGCTCAGTGATCAGCCCATCGGCCGAGCCATTGAGCGCGGGCCCCATGGAATCCGAACGGTCATCCCTGTCCCGGCCGACCAGCAGGCCCACCGTCTGCGGCGAGGCGGCCGGCCGCCCGCCTTCGACCACGAGGCGTACAAGCAGCGCAACACGGTCGAGTGGTGCATCATCCGCCTCAAGCAGTGGCGTGGTATCGCCGCCCGCTACGAAAAGACCGCGACCATCCACCTGGCCGGATTCCGCGTCGCGGGCATCTTCCTTACGTTGTCGGTGGGTTGATTCCGGTCACTCGTAGGATCGGAAGACCCAGGGACGCGGGGTGTGGCTGGGCATCTTCAGTCCACTGGTGGGCTCCATCGGCCACTCATTTGATGCGCGCGACAAAGGTCGCTTGGGCGACGGGAAGACGGACGCCAGGGACGCCTTCTTCCTGCACACCTACAACCACCACCGTAGCCACACCGCACTCGGCGGCCGGCCACCGATCAGCCGTGTCAACAACGCTCCAGGTCAATACACCTAGTGCTCCGGTTCCGTGCCGCGCCAGACCGTCGTGATGTTGCAGAACTCCTTGATGCCGTGCCCGTCCAGCTCCCGCCCGTACCCGGAGCGCTTCACGCCTCCGAACGGCATGGCGGGATGCGATGCCGTCATCCCGTTGACGAACACCCCGCCCGCCTCCAGATCGCGTACGAAGCGCGTCACTTCGTTCTCGTCACGGGTCCACACGTTCGAACTCAGGCCGAAGGGCGTGTCGTTGGCGACCCGCACGGCCTCGTCCAGGTCCGCCACCCGGTACACGGTGGCCACCGGCCCGAAGGTCTCCTCCCGGTGGATCCGCATCTCGGGCGTGATCCCGGTGAGGACGGTCGGGAGGTAGTACCACCCATGAGGCCGGTCGCTCGGCCGGCCCGCGCCGCACAGCGGGTGGGCGCCGAGGCGCACGGCCTCGTCGACGAGCTCCTCCAGGTCGGTGCGGCCCTGTTCACTGGCGAGGGGGCCGACGTCGGTGGACTCGTCCAGCGGATCCCCCACCGTCAGTCCCTCCATCCGTGCGGCGAACCGTTCGGTGAAGGTGTCGTACACGTCCTCGTGGACGATGAAGCGCTTTGCCGCGATGCAGGACTGGCCGTTGTTCTGGACGCGTGCGGTGACCGCGATCCTCGCGGCCCTGTCGACGTCCGCGGACGGCATGACCACGTACGGGTCGCTGCCGCCGAGCTCCAGTACGGTCTTCTTCACCTCGTCGCCGGCGGCGGACGCGACCGAGCGGCCGGCGGGTTCGCTGCCGGTGAGCGTCGCGGCGGCGACCCGCGGGTCGCGCAGGACTCCCTCGACCGCGCCCGAGCCGATCAGCAAGGTCTGGAAGCAGCCCTCGGGAAAGCCCGCCCGATGGAAGAGGTCCCCCAGGTAGAGGGCGGTCTGCGGCACGTTCGACGCGTGCTTGAGCAGGCCGGTGTTGCCCGCCATCAGCGCGGGCGCGGCGAACCGTACGACCTGCCAGAGGGGGAAGTTCCACGGCATCACGGCGAGGACGACTCCGAGCGGCCGGTAGCGGACGAAGGCACGGGCGGCGCCCGAGTCCTTCGCGTCGGCGTCCGGGACGGGTTCGTCGGCCAGGAGTTCCTCGGCGCGCTCGGCGAACCAGCGCATCGCCTTCACACACTTGGCCGCCTCGGCCCTGGCGCCCGTGATCGGCTTTCCCATCTCGGTCGTCATGGTCCGTGCGATGTCCTCCTGGTCCTCCTCCAGGAGTCCGGCGGCTTCCTTGAGGAGCCGCGCGCGCTCACCGAATCCGGTGGTGCGGTAGTGCCGGAACGCCTCGTGGGCGGCGGCCACGCGGCGCTCGATCGCCTCGGGCCCGAGTGCTTCGAAGGTCTTGAGCGTCTCGCCGGTCGCGGGATTCACCGTGGCGATGGGCATGGCTGTGTCCTCCTTGGACTCGCATCTACGACCCTGCCGCGCCCCGGGCGGCGGCGCAACGCGGCGGCCCGGCCGTCCGGCCCGGGGGGGGCTGCGTCCGGGGAATCCGCCGGAGTGGGACCGCGATACGGGTCCGCCGGACGCTCGATGCGTCACCTTTCGGTCGCCGGTTCACCCGGACGGGCGAGCCTCAGCGCGGCGACGTACGCTCGTCAGGGCGACACAGGCTGGTCAAGGCACGGATCGCATGCCAGGGAGGCGAGCGGTGTGAACGGACATCGCTTCCGCGTCGGCACCCGGGTGCCGGCCGCGGCGACGGTCGCCGTCACGGCGGCTCTCGCGGTCGGCGGCGCGGCGCACGCGGACGACGACATCGAGTCGCAGAGCGCCCGGCAGATCTCCGAGCGGGCCGAGGAGGCCGTGCGGAGTGCCACGTCGGTGCACATCACGGCCAAGGGCGACCTCGACGGCGCCGCCCCGTCGGGCGAGCTCGATCTCAGACTGGACCGAGAGGGGAACTGCACGGGCTCGGTGAGCATGGGCGACGAGGGGTCCGTCGAGATCATCAAGCGCGGCGAGACGGTGTGGGTGAAGCCGGACGAGGCGTTCTGGAAGAACCAGCTGCCGGGGGCCGGCGAAGAGGCGGCGGAAATCGTCAAGGGCCGCTACCTGCGGGGCACCACCGACGACGCCATGCTCAGCGGTTTGGCCGAGGTGTGCGACCTCGACGCGTTCCTCGACTCGGTCAGCGATGCCCGGGGCGCGCAGGTCCCGCTCACCAAGGGCCGGAAGACAAAGGTCGACGGCGTCGATGTCATCCCGGTGACCGGGAAGCACGAGGGCCGCACGGCGACCATGTACGTCGCCACCGAGGGCAAGCCCTATCCGGTGCGGCTGAACGCGACGGGGCCGGGATCGAAGAAGGCCACCGTCGTTCTCTCGGACTACGACAAGCCGGTCCCGTCAGCCACTCCCCCGGCGGATCGGTCCGTGGACATTTCGTCACTGATGGATCTGCGGGCCGAGCCGTAGCCCCGGCCCCGTTTCGCGCCCCACCGGTGGCGGTGGTGTGACGCGGGCAGCAGACTCGGCGGCATGCCGGACAAGCGAAGCGCCGGTCTGCTTCTCTTCCGGCCCGCGGGCCGGAGCGTCGAGGTGCTCATCGGGCACATGGGCGGCCCCTTCTGGGCGGCCCGGGACGCGGGCGCCTGGTCGATCCCCAAGGGCGAGTACGGGCCGGAGGAGAAGCCCGAGGCCGCCGCGGTACGGGAGTTCGAGGAGGAGCTCGGACTGCCCGCCCCCGGCGGGGAGCGCGTACCGCTGGGCGAGAGCCGCCAACCGGGCGGCAAGATCGTCACGATCTGGGCGGTCGAGGGCGACCTCGACCCGGACCGGGTGTCGCCCGGCACCTTCACGATGGAGTGGCCGCCGCACTCCGGCGAGCTGCGGGAGTTCCCGGAGATCGACCGGGTCGGCTGGTTCTCCCCGGACCGGGCGGCGGCGCTGCTCGTACCGGGCCAGCGGATCTTTCTGGACCGGCTCGGCCATCACGTACGCGACGTCCGCTGACCGCATGCGTATCCCCGTCCCCTCCCGGAGGGAGTTCTTCGTGTCCGCTCGTTTGAAGGCCGCCGCGGCCACCGGCGCGGCGCTGCTCACCGCCACCGCGCTCCCCGCCGACGCCAGGGCCCGTACGGCCACCGAGGGTTCGGTGACCGCGGCGGAACTGCTGGCCGAGGTCAGGACCTGTGCGCGGATCTCGAACGGCTTCTACCGGACCGACCCGGGAGCGGCGGCGAACGTACCGGTGTGCGGGACGAAACAGGCGGTGTTCTGGAAGGCGGACATGGACATCGACTGCGACGGGCAGCGCACCACGCGCTGCAACCGGCGCACGGACCCGAACTTCGTGTCCGAGACCTCCTACCAGCAGTCCGACGGACAGCATCTCAACGCCGAGGAGCTGCCGTTCGTCGTCATACCTGGCGCCGGGTCCCTGTGGAAGCCCGGCTCCTACGGGATAGGCGGCGGCAGCGTCGTGGCCGTCGTGCACCGCGACACGGTGCAGTACGCGGTCGTGGGCGACACCGGTCCGGCCGGCATCATCGGCGAGGCGTCGTACGCGACGGCCAGTGCCCTCGGCATCGACCCCGACCCGCGGACCGGAGGTGCCCAGTCGGGTGTCACCTACATACTTTTCCGCGACTCGAAGGCCTCCCCCATCGAGTCCCACCGGGCGGCGGTCACGCTGGGTGATGCGCTGGCGCGGGAGTTCGTCGGTCGCCCGCAACAGGCCCGGGGAGGAGGATGAAGGCAGGGCAACGAGGAGAAGGGAAGCTCCATGCTGGGAGAGAGCAAGGCGTTCAGCGGCTTCTCGGCCGACGACATCGCGAAGGCGAAGCAGTTCTACGGCGGGACGCTCGGACTGCGGGTGTCGGAGGAGCACGGGCTGCTGATCCTGCACCTCGCCGGGGCCGCCCGAGTGCTCGTGTACCCGAAGGACGATCACACGCCCGCGGCCTTCACCGTTCTCAACTTCCCGGTGGACGACATCGACGAGGCGGTGGACGGTCTTGCCGCTCGCGGTGTGACGTTCGAGCGCTACGAGGGCCTGGGGCAGGACGAGAAGGGCATCGCCCGTGGCGAAGGCCCGGACATCGCCTGGTTCAAGGACCCGGCGGGCAACATCCTGTCCGTGCTCAAGGAGTAGTTCCCCCTTGGCCATGGAACCGGTGGAGGCACTGGAGCGGATCGCTTTCCTGCTGGAGCGCTCCGGGTCTCCGACGTACCGGGTACGGGCCTTCCGTACGGCGGCTGCGGCGGTCGCCGCGCTCGGTGAGCGCGAGGTGTCCGAGCGGGCCGTGGCCGGAACGCTGGAGAAGGTACGGGGACTGGGGCCCAAGACCGCGCAGGTGGTACGGGAGGCCCTGGCCGGGGAGGTGCCGGCCTACCTCCGGAAGCTGGAGGAGGAGTCGGCGGCCCGGTACAGCGGGGACGCACCCGGATCACGTCTGCGGGCGGCGCTGCGCGGCGACTGCCATCTGCACTCGGACTGGTCGGACGGCGGCAGCCCGATCGAGGCGATGGGAAGGGCCGCGGCGGCACTCGGCCACGAGTGGGCGGTGCTCACCGATCACTCCCCCAGCCTGACGATCGCCCGCGGGCTTTCGGCCGAGCGGTTGCGCGAGCAGCTCGACGTGGTGGGCGAACTCAACGACGCCTGGGCGCCGTTCCGCCTTCTCACCGGCATCGAGTGCGACATCCTGCTGGACGGATCGCTCGACCAGGAGCCCGAACTGCTCGACCGGCTGGATGTGGTGGTGGCCTCCGTGCACTCCAAACTGCGCATGGAGGCGCGGTCGATGACCCGGCGCATGGTCGCCGCGGCGACGAATCCGCTGGTGGATGTACTGGGGCACTGCACCGGACGTCTGCTGACGGGACGCCAGGGCGGGCGGGGGCGGCCGGAGTCGGAGTTCGACGCCGACGAGGTGTTCGCGGCATGTGCGGAGTCCGGTACGGCGGTGGAGATCAACAGCCGCCCGGAGCGCCTGGATCCGCCACGGCGCCTGCTCCGGCGGGCGGTGGGGGCCGGAACACTGTTCGCGATCGACACGGACGCACATGCCCCGGGGCAGTTGGACTGGCAGCTCGACGGCTGCGCACGGGCCGAGGAGTGCGGGGTCCAGGAGTCCCGGGTCATCAACACCTGGAGCGCGGACGAGCTGTTGCGCTGGACGAGGACCCGTGAGCTGCCGGACGGCTGACGCGTCTCCGTGCGCTGCCACATCGGCGGCCCGTGCCGGCCTCCTGCCCGGGCCGCCCCTGGTCACCGCTCGGCCCCGAGAGGCGCCGCCCACGCCGCTGTGCGTCGGCATGCGCTCCGCGGCGCTGCCGACGCGCGGGGCCGCCCACGCCGCCGGGCGCAGGCTGCCGTGCTGTGCGGGCCGCGAGGTGGGACCTTGGAGGAGGAGGCCGGAGCGCCGAAAGGACGGGATCAAGGTGACCGAGACGGACAAGCACAGCGAGGAAGTATCGGTGCAGCTCAGCGGCTCACCGGAGGACGCGGACGCCGTCTTCGGCGCCCTGCTCGCGGCGTACCCCTGCGACCGTGGCGCCGAGGAGCACCCGCATTCGATGGGCAAGGGCGGCCACCCGACGATCTGGATGGCCACCTACGACGTCTCGCCCGCGGACACGGCTGCGCCGGTCGCCGCGACCGCGCTCGGCGGCCCCGTCGCGGCGGAACTGTCCGGCTCGTACCCGGCGGTGGACCGCCTGGCCGATGCGCTCTCCTCGGGCTTCGCGGTCGAGGTGGAGCACGCGGTGTCCGGCGACGGCGAGAAGCAGCTGCGGCTGCGGTTGGAGTCGCCCGCCAAGGCGGCCTGACCCGGCGGCCCCGGGCCACGCCACGCCGGCCGCGCGCACGGGCGGGTATGGGTCGGGGGGGCTTCATATGCCTTGACAGGCATATAACCGGTGGCGCATATTCGAGCCATGACGGACGCGATCTGGTCGGCCCTGGTTGACCCCCACCGGCGGGCGGTGCTCGATCTGCTGCGCGTACGCGACCGGGCGGTCGGTGAACTGGTCGAGGCGCTCGGCCAGTCACAGCCGAACGTGTCGAAGCATCTGCGGGTGCTGCGGGACGCCGGCCTCGTCCGGGTGACCAAGCAGGCCCAGCAGCGCGTCTACGCCATGGAGCCCGGCCCGATGGCGGAGCTGGACGCCTGGCTGGAGCCGTACCGGCGGCTGTGGAACGACCGTCTCGACACACTTGGCCGCTACCTCGACGCAGACGCCGACAGCAGCGCTGACCACGCAGAGGAGCCATCATGAACCGCGGAACCTTCATCACCTTCGAGGGCCGTCCGGCCGTACGGTTCGAGCGCTCGTACCCGCACCCCGTCGAGCAGGTCTGGGCCGCCGTGTCGGAGCCGGAGGGGCTGGCCCACTGGTTCCCGTCGAAGGTCACGCTGGAACCGCGAGCCGGAGGGAAGATCGAGTTCTCGCACGATCCCCACATGCCGTCCTCGGCCGGCACGGTCCTGGACTTCGAGCCGCCCCACCGGTTCGCCTTCACCTGGGACGGCGACGAGATCCATCTGGAGCTGGCGGCGGAAGGCGACGGGTGCCGGCTGACGCTGACCAATGTGCTGACGGAGCGGAACACCGCGGCCCGCAACGCCGCCGGCTGGAGCGTCTGCCTCGACGAACTGGACAAGCACCTCGCCGGGGCCGGCGCCGAGGGCCCCCACAGCGACTCGGCCGCACCCTGGAAGCCTTACTACGACGCCTATGTCGCAGCGGGCATGCCCTCGGGTGCCGGGATCCCCGGCGCTTCGCAGCACGAAGCCTGACGGGATTCGTGACGCTTCGCAGCGCGAAGCCCTGGCGGGACCCCGCACTCAGGACGCCTCGACGGCCGCCTTGATGCGGTTGGCGAAGGCGTCCGCGTCCTTGCGCGCGGCGCTCAGGGCGAACCCCACGACCAGCTTCCCCAGGCCGTGGCCCTCAAGGGTGTTGAAGACCCTCAGCCGGGTCCTGCCGGCGTCGACGGGCTCCAGGTCGTAGCCGCCTTCGGGAACAGTGACGATGTTCTTGGAGACCTCGGTCCATCGGATCCTGCGCGGCGTCTCGAACTCGGTGATCCGGAACTCCCGGTCCGTCGTCATCCCGGCGTCCTTGACCTTGCTCCGGTAGACGGTCCCGACGGCCGTCGGGCCGCCGGTCGTCTTCGCCATCTCCTGCACCCTGGGGCTGAACTTCGGGTCGTTCTCACCGTCGGCGAGGAAGGCGAAGACCTCCTCGACCGGGCGGTCGATCACCGCCGTCGCCTCGAACCGTCCAGCCATGGTCTCTCCTTGCTCGCTCGTGCCACTGGCGTGGCGTCCGTGCCACAGGCCCGCAATCGTCCCAGCCTCCCAGACCCTGGTCCGGCGCACCCGTCGAACGGGTACGCCACGGACGTGACGGATCCTGGTGGGCACGGCGTACCGCGGTCACCACCGGCTGTGCCGGGCCAGTCCCGGCGGCGGGTGCACGGCGCCCGGTCGCGGGCTGCGACTCCCGCCTCTGGCTCGTCCGGGCGGTATGGGCCGTAAAGGTGAACCGTCCGGCCGGCCGGCGCGTCACTCGGACAGCCCGACGTCGCGCGCACGGCATGCCGGCGGGGCGAACCCCGGATGCCGGGCCCCACGGAAGTGCCGGACCCTACGCACGCAGACACACAGGAAGTTCCTGCACGCTGTTGCCGACGAAGCTGGCGTGGCGCGGCAGTTCCGCCTCCGGGAGGGCCAGGTCCAGCCCGGGGAAGCGGGTGAACAGCCGTTCCAGGGCGATGGTCGCCTCCATCCGGGCCAGCGGGGCGCCCAGACAGTAGTGCGGGCCGTGGCCGAGCGAGAGGTGGCGCGAGGCGGAACTGCGGGTGATGTCGAAACGGCCGGCGTCCGTTCCGTGCGCGGCGGTGTCCCTTCCGGCGGCCGAGTAACCGGCGAGGACCGGTGTGCCCATGGGGATGACGGTCCCGTCCAGGGTGAGGTCCTTCGTCGGGTAGCGGAAGGGGAAGTAGCTGACGGGGCTGTCCCAGCGCAGGGTCTCCTCGACCACGTCGGCCCAGCTCGCCTTGGCGTCCAGCACCATGCCGAGCTGGTCGCGGTGGGCACACAACGCTCGCACGGCGTTGGTGATCAGGTTCAGTGTGGTCTCGTGCCCCGCGATGATCATCAGCAACAGGGTGCCGATGAGCTCGTACCGGCTGAGCCGGTCCCCGTCCTCCTCACGTGCCGCGATCAGCGCGCTGGTGAGGTCGTCGCCCGGATCGGCGGTGCGCGCCGCGGCGACCGCGGTGAGCACCGCCACCAGCTCCTGGTTGGCGGCCATCGCCTCCTCCGGGCCGATGTCGGTGGCCACGACCTGTTTCGACAGATGGTGCAGCCGGTCCTGGTGTTCGGCGTCCACGCCCAGCAGTTCGCAGATGACCCCCATGGGCAGCGGCATGGCGAAGTGCCTGCGGAGGTCGGCGGTTCCGCCGCCGTCCGCGGCGGCCGTCTCGAGGCCGTCCAGCAGCTCAGAGGTCACCGTCTCGATGCGTGGCCGCAGCTGCTCGACCCGGCGCGCGGTGAACGCCTTGCTCACCAGCGCCCGCAGCCGGCGGTGGTCGGCCCCGTCGGCCGTCGTCATGCCCTGCACGGTCGCGAAGGTCTTCAGCGGCCAGCCGTCGGCTATCCGTCCCTCGCGCAGGGCGGTGAAGTGCTCGGCGCCCTTGGCCACGTCGGGGTGGGCGAGGAACTCCCTGAGCGCGTCGTGGCCCAGCACGGCCATGCCCGCCACCTCGCCCGGCAGTACCACCGGAGTCACGGCTCCCCGGGCGAGGAGCCGGGCGTTGTCCGCGTGGGGGCAGCCACCTGCCGGGTCCATCCGGTGCGGGGGCGGTGAGGTGTCCAACGGAGGTCTCCTGTCTGTGGTGCCGCAGTCCCTGGTGCCGCCGTCCCACGACTCGGCGGGCCGCGACCGCGGACCGCGAGCCCCTTTCGGACCTCCCCGTGGGACGGCTCCCACCGAGGCCGGCGAGCAGTCAGATCCTACGGTCAACCCGGCCTTTTCGAACGCCAGTTGGACAACTTCTGTCACCGAGCAGTGACGGTGCGCGCCTACACCCGCCGTACGACATGCAGCAGGTACTCCTTGCGGTCGAGCGGATTGCGGTCGGTGCGCGGCCGGACGGGAACACTCCCGCCGACCTCCGCGTAACGCGCGAAGGCGCACTCCAGAACGCCCTCGCCACGGGTCAGTCCGGGCAGCTGCTGCTCCAGTCCATGAATCCGGTTCGCCGGAATCTCTCCCTCCAGCGTGTACGAGGAACCCTGCGCCGTCGTGGTCCCGGGTACGGCGCGGTTGCGTGCCAGCGCGGAGAGCACCGGTCCGAGCGTGTCCGAGGGGGCCTCGAGCCGGAAGCGGTGCACCGGCTCGTGCACGCGCGTACCGGCCTCGCGCAGCGCGCTCATCAGGACCAGGGTGCCGGCGAGTCGGTCTGTGTACTTCCGTCGTCGACGCTGCCGATCTCGTCGATGACGCCCGCGGCGTGCAGCAGCCGCTCGGTCAGGCTTGTCTTACCGGCGTCCACATGCGCCAGAATTCCGAGGTTCAGTGTGCGCACTACGTGTCATGTCCTTTGAACAGGCGGGGGTTCCCTTCGTGATGGACATGAACGTTGTGCGCATTCCCGCTCCTCGGTCTTGTGGCTGTTGCCGGAAGTGCAGCAGACGGCTGCGCGGGCAGCAACCGAATTCCCCCGCCGGCGACGGCGCTTCGCGAAGCCGGGCTGCCGCACCACCTGCGCGGAGTGCGGCGGCCCCGCGCCGTCCGGTCAGCGCGGCGGGGTCACCGGCTCCCCCGTCCGGAGGACCCCGATCAGCTCCGTGACCGTGTCGGCCATGGCCTTTCTGCCGACGGACAGATACGTGCGCGAGTCGACCGCGCCGGCGTCCGCGGCGAGATACTCACGGATCGCCCCGGTCATCGCCAGGTTCAGCGCCGTTCCGATGTTGACCTTCGCGATTCCGCCGGAGACGGCCGCCGTCAGCTCCCCGTGCGGGACGCCGGACGAACCGTGCAGGACCAGCGGTACGTCCAGCGCCACGGACAGCCGCGCCAGCAGCCCGTGGTCGAGCGAGGCCGTGCGGGTCGTCATCGCGTGGGCGCTGCCGATGGCGACGGCGAGGGCATCCACACCGGCCGCCTCGACGAAGGCACGAGCCTCGTCCGGGTCGGTCCGTGCGCCCGGCGCATGGGCATCCAGTGGCGCCGCCCCGTCCTTGCCACCGACCTCGCCGAGCTCGGCCTCGATCCAGAGCCCGTTGCCGTGCGCCCAGCGGACCGCGGCCCGGGTCGCGGCGAGGTTCTCCCCGTAGGGCAGGTGCGACGCGTCGTACATCACCGAGCTGAAGCCGGCGTCGGCCGCCTGCCGCAGCAGGTCTCCGCTTTTGACATGGTCGAGATGGAGCGCGACGGGCACTCCGGCCGCCCGGGCCGCTTCGGCGGCGGCGCGGGCGAGCGGGCGGACCCGCCCGTAGCGGAACTTCACCGCGTTCTCGCTGATCTGCAGGATGACCGGGGAGCCGGCGAGCTCCGCCCCGGCGACGACGGCTTCGGCGTGCTCCAGGGTGATGATGTTGAACGCGGCCACGGCGCGGCGCTCCGCGGCGGCCTCGGCAACCAGCGTTCCGGTCTCCGCGAGCGGCATCGGTCAGGCTCCGGCGAGGATGACGGAACGGGTGAGGTGTCGCGGCCGGTCCGGATCCAGACCGCGCGCCTCGGCGACGGCGACCGCGAGACGCTGCGCCCGTATCAGCTCGGCCAGCGGGTCGAGCTCTCCTGCCACCCACATCCCGCCGGTGGCACGCACCTCGTCGGCGAGGCCCGACGGCGCGTCACCGATCATCCAGGTCGCCGTGCCGCGTGTGGTGACGCTGATCGGGCCGTGCCGGTACTCCATCGCGGGGTAGGCCTCGGCCCACGACCTCGACGCCTCCCGCACCTTGAGCGCTGCCTCACCGGCCAGGCCCACGGTCCAGCCACGCCCCAGGAAGGTGAACTGTGAACAGCCGGCGAGCCACTCGGGCAGCGGCTCTGCCAGCGCGTCGCGGGCATCGTCCACGACGGCGTCGGTGTGCAGGCCCGCGTGCGCGCGCAGCAAGGTGAGGGCCGAGGTGGCGAACCGCGTCTGGACCACGGACTTCTCGTCGGCGAAGTCGAGGACCACGACCTCGTCCGCGGCCGTCGTCACGGGTGTGGCGGGATCGGCCGTGATCGCGGTGGTACGGGTCCTCCCGCGCAGCCGGCCGAGGAGTTCGAGCACCTCCGTGGTGGTGCCGGAGCGGGTCAGCGCGACGACCCGGTCGTAGTGACGTCCCCCGGGGAACTCGGACGCCGCGAACGCGTCCGACTCGCCGTGCCCCGCGCCCTCGCGCAGGGCGGCCGCGGCCTGGCCCATGAACAGGGAGGTCCCGCAGCCGACGAACGCCACCCGCTCGCCTTCCGCCGGGAGTGCCCCGGTGCGGCTCGCGGCCAGTTGCGCGGCGCGGTCCCAGCACTCCGGCTGACTCGCCAGCTCGTTCGCGACATGGCTCATACCCATTGCTCCGTCCTTGGAGTGCAGCACCGACAGTATGCAGTTTTATGCAAAGTAGCGCGAGTTTTCGAACAGTTTCAAGCATTCGAGCCAGGATGCTGTGCGCTAAGGTCACGTCGAACGTTCGAGGAAGGGAACTGCGGATGTCCCGCGACGCCCGTTGGAAGGCACTGCTGGAACTGCTGGTCGAGCAGGGCCGGCTGGACGTCGACGAGGCCGCGGCCGCGCTGGATGTCTCGGCGGCGACGATCCGGCGCGATTTCGACCAGCTCGCCGAGCAGCAGATGCTCGTACGCACCCGCGGGGGCGCCGTCGTGCACGGGGTCTCGTACGAACTCCCCCTGCGCTACAAGACGTCGAGGCGCGCGGCGGAGAAGCAGCGCATCAGCGCGGCCGTCGCGGGGCTGATCTCCCCCGGCGACGCGGTGGGATTCACGGGCGGCACGACGACCACCGAGGTCGCCAGGGCGCTGGCCGCTCGGCCCGACCTGGCATCGGGCTCCCCGGCGCTCACGATCGTCACCAACGCCCTGAACATCGCCAACGAGCTGGCGATCCGGCCACAGTTCAAGATCGTGGTGACCGGCGGTGTGGCCCGTCCGCAGTCGTACGAGCTCATCGGTCCGCTCGCCGACGGCGTGCTGAGCCAGATCACCATGGATGTCGCGGTCCTGGGCGTGGACGCGTTCGACGTGGTCCACGGGGCCGCGGCACACGACGAGGACGAGGCCGCGATCAACCGGCTGCTGTGCGAGCGCGCCAGGCGGGTCGTGGTCGCCGCCGACTCGACGAAGCTCGCCGCCCGCGCCTTCGCGCGCATCTGCGGCGTCGAACAGGTCGACACGCTGGTGACGGACGCGGCCGTGCCGGACGAGACCGCGGCCCGGTTCGAGGAGGCCGGTGTGACGGTCGTCCGGGCCTGACCGGGCCCGCACGGGCTATAACTGGATGATGATCATCCATGTGGTCCCGCTCGACGACTGGCTCGCCATTCCCGAACGGCCTTACGCCCCGAAGACCTTCGCCGCGGAAGGCTTCATCCATTGCTCGCCCGACGAGGCGACGACGCTCGCGATCGTCGACGCGTACTACCGGACGACTCCCGGTCCTCTGATGGCCCTGCTCATCGACGAGGGCAGACTGCGCTCCCCCGTCCGGTACGAGCCGGCGGGAACCTCGCCGCCGGGTGTCGCCCCGGGCACACTCTTCCCTCATGTCTACGGACCGATCGAGCGGGAAGCGGTCGAAGGCCTCCTGGAGATCCAGCGGGACGCCGACGGCCGGGCCATGGGGTTCGTACCCTGGGCATGACGGCGTCCGCGGCCGCCGTCGCCGTCGCCGTCGCCGTTGCCGTCAGCCTCCGGCCTCCTCCGGCGGCGGCCACCCCGGGGACGCGCCGCCCGGGGAGAGCCGCTCGACCACTTCCGCCAGCTCGGTGCAGGCCTGTTCGATCTTGTGCCGGATGGCCTGCTGCTCGGTCACGATCGCCGACAGCAGCAGGCCGGTGAGCGCTGCGGAGCCGTTGAGCGCCTGGAGCGTGCCCATGACCGCGAAGAGGCCGTGCTCGTCGAACGGCCCGGCCCGGTCGGTCGCCGCCGAGATCGCCAGGACGGACACGACCAGCACACACGGGGCGGCACCGGGCAGTTGGAAGCGCAGTGCCGCCCAGATCAGCAGCGGGAACACCAGGAAGAGCAGGGAGAGGTTGCTTCTCGTGGTGAGGACCGTGACGGTGGCGACGCCGACCGCGAGCAGCACGGCCTCGACCACGCGGGCGGGACGGACCTCGGACGGCCACCGGATGTTCCGGGCCACCAGCAGCAGGGGTGTGATCACAAGAACACCCATGGCGTCGCCCGCCCACCACGCGGACCACACCGGCCAGAAGCTCTCCGGCGCGAGCTGGCCGTCCAGCACCAGGACCCCGGCCCCGACGGTCGCGCTGATCAGCATCCCGGCGAAGGCCCCCAGGAACACCAGCGCCACCCCGTCCCGCAGCCGGTCGAGCTCGGCGCGAAAGCCCACCCGACGCAACATCAGATAGGCGCAGACCGGGGCGAGGCTGTTCCCGGCGAGGATGCCGAGGACGGAGGCCCGGAACGGGCTGATGGCCAGGATGACGAGCAGGGTGCCCAGGGCGATCCCGGGCCAGATCCGCAGCCCGAACCAGATCAGCGCGGCCATGGCGATACCCGTGGGCGGCCACAGCGGCGTGACCACCGCCTTCTCGACGACGACTTGCAGCGTCAGCCCGACACGCGCCGCCGCGTAATAGGCGACGGCGACGGCGAGCATGAGGAGGACGACTGCACCGGTGTGCCGGAGTTCCCTGGTACGGACCACACCCGCCATCACACATCGTCCCCCGGCAGGGCGTCCGCCGTGACACGCGCCGCCACGGCTTCGGCACGCGCGGGCGCTTCATCTCACCCGGGCGCACGGTCGACAGCAGCCGGAGCCCGACCCTCACCACCCGCTTGCCTGGACCCTGGACACGCATCGTGGCGCAGTACGAGTACGGCGGCGTCGTCCGTGTGGTCGGTGAATTCGGCCGCCTTCATCACTTCGGCGGCGAGCTCTTCCGCGCCTGCCCCGGCGCCGGTCGCGGCGCCGATCAGCCCGGTCACCCGGTCGAGCCCCGTGTCGACCGGTACCCCCGGACCTTCTATCAGCCCGTCCGTGAGCAGGACGAATGTCCCGCCCCGGGTCAGCCGGCGCCTGGTCACCGGGTATCCCTCGCCCGCCTGGATGCCCAGCGGCAGGCCTCCGTCGTCCTGCACCGCTCCGCAGCGGCCGTCGTCCGTGGCCCAGACCGCGGGGACATGCCCGGCACGGGCGCTCTCGAGCATCCATGCCGTCGGATCGAAGCGGACGAAGGTGCAGGTCGCAAAGAGTTCGCGGCCGACGGACACCAGCAGGTCGTTGGCCCGGCTGAGCACCTCTCCCGGGTCGGTGGCCGCGGTGGCGACGGCTCGCAGCCCCATTCGGATCTGTCCCATGAACGCCGCAGCCTCGACATCGTGCCCCTGCACGTCCCCGATGGAGAACGCGAGTGAGCCGTCGGGCATGACGAAACCGTCGTACCAGTCGCCGCCGATCTCGAGGCCGTCACGCGCGGGGGCGTAGCGTGCTGCCGTTCGCAGCCCGGGCACAGAGGGCAGCACCGACGGGAGCATGTCCCGCTGAAGAGCCACGGCGAGGTCCACGCGGGCCCTGTGGTGTTCCGCCCCCTGCCGGGCCTGCGCGGTGAGATACCCGAGCGTGGTCAGGAGATCGTCGGCGCTCGCCGACCTCGGGGGACGACGCTGCGTCATTGACCGCTCCGATGCACCGCTCCGATATGTGCATGTTCCTGCACGAACCCGCCGCTCATCATACTTCCGGGCCGTATGAGTCGCTTGGTGAAGCGGTCCGGACCCCTCGCCCCTAAGATCACGAACAGTCCGGGACACGGCAGGAGGCAGCTCAGGTGACCACCCCCAGGCCCACGGCCACACCGACGTCAACGGCCACACCGACGTCCACGTCCGCGTCCACGTCCGCATCCGCGTCAGGCGGAAGCCGGGCCCGTCCCACCGTGGCGGTCCTCGGCACCGGAATCATGGGCGCGGCGATGGCCCGCAGCATGCTTCGCGCCGGGTTGCCCGTCCGGGCCTGGAACCGTACGCGCGCGAAGGCCGAGGCCCTGGTGGCCGACGGTGCCTACTGTGCCGCCACGCCCGCCGAAGCCGTCACCGGAGCCGATGTGGTGGTGACCGTTCTCAACGACGGACCGCGTGTGCTGGCCGCCATGCGGGATGCGGCCGACGGCCTCGCCCCGGGAACGGTGTGGGCCCAGGCCGCCACGGTCGGCGACGCGGCCACGTCCGAGCTTGCCGGATTCGCGCGCGAGCACGCGCTCATCTTCTTCGACGCGCCGGTGCTCGGCTCCCAGCCCGCTGCGGAGGCGGGCGAGCTCCTCGTCCTGGCCGCCGGCCCGCCGGACGCGCGGGCTGCCCTGGCCCCCGTCCTCGACGCCATCGGCCGCCGCACCACCTGGGTGGGCGACGACGGGTCGTCGGCCGCGGCCAGCCGTCTGAAGCTGGTCCTCAACAGCTGGCTCACCGCCGTCACCCATGCGACCGCCGAGGTCGTCGCCCTGGCCCGCGCGCTCGACGTCGACCCCCAGGCCTTCCTCGACTCCGTCGCCGGCGGGGCCCTGGACAACGGCTATATGCGCCTCAAGTCGGCGATGATGCTCAACGGTGACTACACCGCCACGTTCACCGTCGACAACGCCCTCAAGGACGCCCGCCTGATCACCGAGGCCGCCGACCGCGCCGGGGTCCGCCTGGACCTCGCCCAGGCAGGCGTCGCACGCTTCGAACGGGTGGAGCGCGCCGGGCACGGGGCCGACGACATGGCGGCCAGCTACCTGGCCTCCTTCGACGAGGGGGCCTGAGGCGGGCGGCGCCGGCTCCAGAACACGGCCTACGCGCCCGGGGGGTGCTCGTCCGCCGCGATCCTTCTCCGCACACGCTCCTCGTGGACCAGCCGTCCGACCAGCGCTCCGCCGTAGACGACGAACCCCACACCCACCAGCCAGGACTGCAGCACCAGCACCGTCCCGAACGGGCCGTACGTCACCGCGTTCGACGCGATCAGCGGCGAGAAGACGAACTGGGAGAAGATCCGCAGCCCGAGCAGCCCGAGCGCGGTCACAGCCGCCCCGGGCGCCAGCGCCCGCCAGCGGACCCGGCCGCAGAGCAGCAGCCGCTGCGACCACCAGAAGAAGAGAAAGGTTCCGATCAGATCGGCGCCGGCGACGAGGGCCGTCACCAGCGCTGAAGCGTTCGCGGGAGTCGGCGTGGCGACGAACGCCAGCAGTGCGGCGATCAGCACGGCCAGCCAGACGACGTGCCGCCACATCGTGTGCCAGCGCGCCGTCGGTACGGCCCACGCCCGCTCGTATCCGGTCTGTACGGCGGATCCGAAGGTCACACCGAACGCGGCCAAAGCGGCGAGACCGAGCGCGGTGGTCCGCTGGAGGGCCTCCCCCGGGGGGCCGAACAGCTGCTCCACCTCCTCCTGGGAAACCTCCGACACGCCCAGGCCCTGCACCAGCCACCTGGCGAAGCCCTGGCCGCTCGCCAGGTCGGCCGCCGCGACCACGACCAGCAGCGGAACCAGGGTGAGGAAGCCCAGAGCGGCGAAGCCCATGGCCCGGTGCATCAGCTCCATCTCGCGGCCCCGGTTCCAGGCGAGCCCGATCACGGAGTTCGGGATGCGCCGCCGCAGCCGGGCGAACCAGTGGCCGGGGCGCGCCTCGTCGGTCTCCTGCGGCACGCCGAATCTGAAGGGCATGTGCCGTTCGCTACCCGCAAGCGCGACATGACCCGTCGCACGTGCCGCCGAACGGGTGGCGGTGGCTTGTGGGATGACGTCGCCCGGGTGCCGCCGCACGGATGCCGTCGGGGGGGTCCACAGGCGCCTGCGCGGTCGCCCCGGAGGGCGGCGCAGTGTTAGAACTGGGACATGATCGGACGTACCCGCCGGTCCCGGCTGACGGCGGTCGAGCCGCCCGGCCGTCCGCGGGCTCACGGTCAGCACGAGCACCCGGCCGGCGTACGGCCACGGCCCCGTTCACGTTTCGGCGTACACAGTCTCGCCGCGCAGGTGTTCCTGCTGCAGGCGGTCATGATCATCCTCCTCGTGGCGGCCGGGGCGGCCGCCCTGGTCCTTCAGGCGCGCTACGACAGTGTGGAATCGGCCAAGTACCGCTCACTGGCGACGGCCGAGACGTTCGCGCACGCGCCCGGCACGGCGCTCGCGCTCAAGTCGGCCCATCCGACGGCGATCCTCCAGCCCGCCGCCGAGCAGGCCCAGCGCGGAGCGGGCGTCGACTTCATCACCGTGCTGAGCGTGGACGGCGTCCGTTACACGGACCCGGAGCCCGCGCTGATCGGCCGGCGCGCCGAAGGCGACATCTCCCGTGCGGCCAGGGGCGAGGCGTTCACCGAGACGTTCGAGGGCGGACCGCAGGACGCGGTCCGGGCGGTCGTTCCCGTCATGGACGCCGGCCGACGGGTCGTCGGCGTGGTCAGCGCCGGTATCCAGGTCACGAACCTCGGCGAGCTGGTGGACCGGCAGCTGCCGGTGGTGCTGGCGTCGGCCGCCGGTGCGCTGGCGCTCTCCACCGCCGGCGCCGCGCTCGTCAGCAGGCGGCTGCGGCGACAGACGCACGGCCTCGACCCTGCGGAGATGACCCGTATGTACGAGCACCACGACGCGGTGCTGCACGCCGTGCGCGAAGGCGTGCTGATCGTCGGCGGCGACGGACGGCTGGTCCTCGCCAACGACGAGGCGCGCCGGCTGCTCGATCTGCCACCCGACGCGGACCGGCGTCCCGCGTCCGAGCTGGGACTCGGCCCCGGCCTGACCCAGCTGCTCGTGTCCGGCGAGGAGGTGTCCGACGAAGTGTTCCTGTCCGGTGACCGGCTGCTGGCCGTCAACACACGTCCTACGGCCCCGTACGGGGGCGTTCCGGGCGTGGTCGCCAGTCTCCGCGACACCACGGAGCTGCGTGCCCTGTCCGGCCGGGCGGAGATCGCCCGGGAACGCCTGACGCTGCTGTACGAAGCGGGGGTGCGGATCGGCACCACCCTGGATGTCCGGCGCACGGCGGAGGAGCTGGCAGAAGTCGCCGTCCCCCGGTTCTCGGACTTCGCCACCGTGGAACTGCTCGATGATGTGCTGCGTGGGGAGGAGCCGACCAGCGCGGCCACGGAGATGCGGCGCACCGCGCTGCACGGCGTCCGTGACGACCCGCCGCTCCAGCCCGTGGGGGACGTGGTCAGGTACGTCATCCCGACGACTCCGATGGCCACGGCCCTGGGCAGCGGCCAGGCCGTGCTGGCCCGGGATCTGGCCACCCTCCACGAATGGAGGTCGCAGGACCAGGAAGGAGCACAGCGGGCGCTCGAATACGGCATCCGCTCGCTGATCACGGTGCCGCTGCGGGCCCGGGGCGTCGTTCTGGGGATGGCCAACTTCTGGCGGACCCGGAATCAGCCGTACTTCGACGAGGACGACGCCTCCTTCGCCGAAGAGCTGGCCGCCCGGGCGGCCGTGGCGATCGACAATGCCCGCCGGTTCACCCGGGAACACGCGATGGCGGTCACCCTTCAGCGCAGTCTGCTGCCCCGTGACCTCCCGGAGCAGGATGCGCTGGATGTGGCGTGGCGCTATCTTCCGGCGCAGGCCGGTGTGGGCGGCGACTGGTTCGACGTCATTCCGCTGCCCGGGTTCCGGGTCGCCCTTGTCGTCGGCGATGTCGTAGGTCATGGCATGCATGCCGCGGCCACGATGGGCCGGCTGCGCACCGCGGTGCTCAACTTCTCGTCCCTCGACCTGCCGCCGGCCGATCTTCTGGCCCGCCTGGACGATCTGGTGATCCGTATCGACGCGGACCAGAAGGCCGAGGAGCACGATGGCGCGCCGGTGACCGGTGCCACCTGCCTCTACGCGGTCTACGACCCGGTCGGCGGACGCTGCACGCTCGCCCATGCCGGGCATCTCCCGCCGGCCCTGGTCGATCCGGTGCTGGGCGTGACGTTTCCCGAGCTGCCGGTGTCACCGCCGCTCGGAATCGGGGGGCATCCCTTCGACGAGACGGAGCTGGATCTGGCCGAGGACAGCCGGCTCGTCCTGTTCACGGACGGACTCGTCGAGGATCGCCGGCGGGATGTCGACGAGGGGCTGGATCTCCTGCGCGCCGCCGTCGCCCCGCCGGGCCTGACACCGGAGGAGACCTGCCGGGCCGTGACGGATGCGATGCCTCTGGGCCAGTCGAGCGACGACATCGCGCTCCTCGTCGCCCGTACACGCCGGCTGCCGGCGGACAGGGTGGCTGTCTGGGACGTCCTGCAGGATGTCTCTGAGGTCTCGCGGCTGCGCGCCGAGGCCACGCGGAAGCTCGCCGAGTGGGATCTGCAGGAGGCGTCGTTCGTCACCGAACTCGTCCTCAGTGAGCTGCTCACCAACGCCGTCCGCTACGGCACCGACCCCGTCCGGGTCCGGCTGCTGTACGGTCACACCCTCGTCTGCGAGGTCTCCGACGGCAGCAGCACATCCCCCCATCTGCGGCGCGCCGCCACCACGGACGAGGGAGGCCGCGGGCTGTTCCTGGTCGCCCAGTTCGCGCAGCGCTGGGGGACGCGCTATGTGTCGGGGGGGAAGATCATCTGGGCGGAGCTGGCGCTGGGCGGCGCGCTCCCGGACGAGCCGGTGATGGTGTTCGACGAGGAACTGGCGTGGTGAGGGCCCTGCCGGGTCACGCCACGAGCCGGGCCTCGACTCCCGCCGCGGGCTGCTGGTGACCACCGCTGGCGAGCATCCGCACTTCTCCGCGGTCGCTGATCTCCGCCTGCACGATGCCGGTGTCGTCCGTGTACACGGGATGGCCGCCGGGGCCCTTCCGGTCGGTACGGTGTACGACGACGGCGTCCTCCGCCGCCCCGACCGCTTGTCCCGCGTCCGCCAGGGCGGTGTGCGCGAACACCAGCTCGTACGCGTCGCCCGTGTCGTTCCGGTTCATTACGCCCTCCTTTGCCGTGCGGCCGTGCACAGCGCCCGGATATGGCACCGAATGCCCATTATCGGGCAGTTCAAGCCGGACGCCAGTGCGAAAGCGGCCGTAACGGGCCGGGGCAGGGGACCGCGTGGCTCAGAACCGGGCGTGCGCGGTGATGTCCTCCTCGAACCGGTCGATCATCTCCGGCGTCACGGTGGGCCTGCACTGGGCGATCGCGGCCAGGTAGTCGTCGGTGCCGGCCCCCGCACGGTACCCCTCCGTACCCGACCCGTTCCCCTGCAGATCCCGCTCGAACGCGGACTGCGCGGCGATCCGGGCCGCGTGCTCGATGTCTGCCGGAGTGAACAGTTCGCTGACCGCCACCAGGGCCGTGACATCCACGTCGGGCCTGCCGTCCGTGTACCGGGACCAGATCGCCGACCGGGCAGCCTTGTCCGGCGTGCCGATCGGGATCAGATAGTCGAAACGGCCGTGCCGCAGAAACGCCGGGTCGAGCGAGCGGACCGAGTTCGTGGCGCACACCAGCAGCCGCTCGCCGCCCTCCCGGAAGCCCGGTATGAGCTTGAGGAGCTCATTGGTGACCCCGTGCATCCCGCCCGGCTGAGCGGGCTCTGTCCGCACGGGAGCGATCTCCTCGACCTCGTCGATGAAGACGAGCACCCGCTCCAGCTCGGCGATCCGCGCGAACGCGCTGCGCAGAGCCGCGGCGAGATTGCCCTCGTCGGCCAGCCGGGAGGGCAGCAGCTCCACGAAAGGCCAGCCGAGCCTGGACGCGATGCCCCGGGCGAACGTGGTCTTGCCGGTGCCCGGCGGCCCGAAGAGGGTGATGGCCCGGGGCGGCCGCACACCGTGGCGGGCTGCCCGCTCCGGCTGCGCCAGCGGCACGACGACCCGCCGTTCGATCAGGTCCTTCTCTGCTTCCATCCCGGCCACCTGGGCCCACAGACCGCCGGCCAGGAACCGGCCGCCGAGATCCTCCAGCAGGCCGGCCGCGGGGCCGTGGGCCGGTTCGGACTTCTCGAAGTAGGCGACCGCCGGCTGCCGCGTGTAGCCCGCGTTGAGCAGGCCCTCGCCGAGCAGCTCCTCCTCGGGCAGAACGTACGCGATCCGGCTCACGCGGGCGGCGACGAGCCGTCGCTCGAGCTCCACCAGCAGGGCGCTGGCGAGTCCCCGCCCGCGCCACGCGGAGGAGATGGCGATGCGCATCACCCAGGCCCGCTCACCGGCCACGGTGGCGAGGGCCGCCCCGATGGGGACGCCCTGGTGTACGGCGACGACGGCGGGCTGCCGGGAGGTGAGTGCGCCGATGCACTCCGCGAGGGAGAAGACCGATTCCTGGCCGAGTTCGGCCGTCGTGTCGATCAGGTGGACCACTGCCGCGAGATCGCTCTCTCGGTAGTCGTGGATGAGCCAGTTCACCGGTACCGCCCCTCGTGGGTCGCGTCTCTCGCGTCGTTCCGGTGAGGCTAGGGGCGGTGGCACGCGGTGATCCTGCGCCGTCGTGGACAACCCCCGCCCGGGAAGTGCGACGTTCCGTCCGTAGCCAGGCGCCCCCGCTGCCGGTCCCGGCTCCGCGGCGGTCGACCGGCTGCGGCGCGAGCAGGCCGTCGCCGACCGGGCAGCCCGGCTGGCGGAGCTCGCGCGGCTGGACGCGCAGGAGCACCGGCCCGACGAGGAGAGCGCCGGTGTGGCGGACGACCGGGTGCGGCTGATCTTCACCTGCTGCCATCCCGCCCTCGCGCTGCCCGGCCGGGTTCGCTGACGCTCAGGACGCTGGGGGGACCGAGCACGGAGGAGATCGCCCGCGCCTTCGTCGTCGCCCCGAAGCACCACGGGCGGGCCACCGGAATCGTGGGCGTGAGCCCGGCAGGATTCCTCTTGCCGGGCCCAGGACTCAGCAGATGCGCGGCAGTTGCTCGCCGAGCGGCATGTCGACCACGCGCGTGCCGCCGAGGCCGGTGCGGGCTACCACCATCCCGGGGTGGGCTTCGACCGCCTCGCCGATCACCGCCGCCCGGGTGCCGAGTGGGTGCGCCCGCATGGCCGCCAGGACCGCTTCGGCGTGCTCACGGGGCACGAAGGCGACCAGCTTGCCCTCGTTCGCGACGTACATGGGGTCCAGGCCCAGCACGGCGCAGGCGTTGGCCACGGCCGGCGGGACGGGGACGGCGCGCTCGTTGACGACCACCCCCGTGCCTGAGGCGGCGGCGATCTCGTTGAGTGAGGCGGCCAGTCCACCGCGTGTCGGGTCGCGCAGTACATGGAGATCGTCGGTGACCGAGAGCATCGCCTCGACGAGGCCGCCGAGTGCCGCGCAGTCGCTCTCGATCTCCACGCCGAACTCCAGGCCCTCGCGGACGCTCATGATCGCGACGCCGTGGACACCGATCTCGCCGCTGACGACCACGACATCGCCGGGGACGACGCGTTGCGGACGCAGGTCGACGCCGTTCGGGACGAGGCCGATGCCCGAGGTGTTGATGAAGATGCCGTCGCCGTGGCCCGCTTCCACGACCTTGGTGTCGCCCGTGGCCACCTCGACCCCGGCGGCCCGGGCGGCCTCGCCGAGGGCCTGGGCCACCCGGTTGACGACGGCCGTCTCGACGCCCTCTTCGAGGATGAACCCGCAGGACAGATACACGGCCCGGGCGCCGCTCATGGCGAGGTCGTTGACCGTGCCGTTGACCGCGAGGTCACCGATGCTGCCGCCGGGGAAGAACAGGGGCCGGACGACGAAGGAGTCGGTGGAGAAGGCCAGCCGCGCCCCGCCCAGTTCGAGCACCGCGGAGTCACCGAGACCGGCCAGTGCGGGACCGCCGAAGGCGGGGGCGAAGATGTGCTCGACCAGTTCGGCGGACATGGCACCGCCACCGCCGTGGCCCATCACCACACGGGGGTGGTCACGCAGCGGGAGCGGGCACGTCCAGGCCATGACGTCCGGTGCGAGGGGCGTGCCGGACTCCGCCGCCGACGAGGGTCCGGTCGCCGGGGTGGGCACGGTGTCGCCACGGTGCGGGGCTCGGGTGGTCTCAGACAACGGGACTGCCTTCCAGGGACACGGCCGGCAGATCGAGCCGCCGGTAGAGGTAGTAGGCGGCGCACGCACCCTCGCTGGAGACCATCGTGGCGCCGAGCGGGGTGCGCGGGGTGCAGATCGTTCCGAACGCTTCGCACTCATGGGGCTTCAGCAGGCCCTGCAGCACTTCGCCGCTGCGGCACGCGGCAGGTTCGCGGGTGTCGATGTCCGTGACCGAGAACCGGTGCTCGGCGTCGTACTCCCGATAGCGCGCGGACAGCCGCCAGCCGCTGTCCGGGATCACCCCGATGCCGCGCCAAGCGCGGTCGGTGACCTCGAACACGTCGTCCAGCATGGCTTGTGCCGGGAGATTCCCCTCCGGCCTGACGGCGCGCGGGTAGGCGTTTTCCACCGTGTGCTCGCCCCGCTCCAGTTGCAGGACGGTGCGGCGTACGCCCTCCAGGATGTCCAGCGGCTCGAATCCGGTCACCACGATCGGAACCCTGTACCGCTCGGCGAGTTCCGGGTACTCGCCGACGCCCATCACGCTGCACACGTGCCCGGCGGCGAGGAACGCCTGTACACGGCAGCTCGGCGACTGCATGATCGCCTCGATCGCCGGAGGTACCCGCACATGGGACACCAGCAGGCTGAAGTTGGGAATGCCGAGCTTGCGCGCCTGGTACACCGTCATGGCGTTGGGCGGCGCCGTGGTCTCGAAGCCGATGCCGAAGAACACGACCTGGCGGTCCGGGTTCTGCTGCGCGATCCGCAGCGCGTCGAGCGGCGAGTAGACCACCCGTACGTCACCGCCCTCCCCGCGTACCCGGAACAGGTCGCGGCCGGTCCCGGGAACGCGCAGCATGTCGCCGAACGAGCAGAAGATCACCTCGGGGCGGGAAGCGATCTCCAGTGCCTTGTCGATGACCTCCAGCGGTGTCACGCACACGGGGCAGCCCGGGCCGTGGATCAACTCGACCTCATCGGGGAGGAGTTGGTCGATGCCATGCCGGATGATGGTGTGCGTCTGGCCTCCGCAGACCTCCATCAGCGCCCAGGGCCGGGTCACGGTGGCGCGGATCTCGTCGAGCAGCCGTCGAGCCAGCTCCGGGTCCTGGAACTCGTCGATGTACTTCACCGCTGGGCCTCCCGTGAGGTGCTGTCGCCTGCGGCGGGGCGCTCGGTTTCTTCGGCGTCGGTGGCCGCCGGCTCCCACGGGTCGCCGAACTCCTCCTGGAGCATCCCGAGGTTCTCGAAGAGCTCCAGCGTCTGCCGGGCGGATTGCTCGTCCAGCCGCTGCAGGGCGAACCCGACGTGGACGATGGCGTATTCACCGACCTGAAGGTCCGGCAGATACTCCAGACACACCTCCTTGACGACCCCGCCGAAATCGACGGTGGCCATACGGGTGCCGTCCCGGTCCTCGATGCCCAGTACTTTGCCGGGTACCGCCAAGCACATGTGTTTCTCCTCGCTGTCGCGCTGCGGTGCGGTGCGGTGCGGTGCGGTGCGTCATCCGGCGGCTTCGGCCGTGGTGCGGGCCGCCACGACGAGCTGGCCGAGCGCCAGCCCTCCGTCGTTCGGGGGGATCCGGTGGTGACGCAGCACGGTGAAGCCGTCCTCGCGCAGTCCTCGGGCGCAGGCCGACGAGAGCAGCGCGTTGGCGAACACTCCCCCGGTCAGCGCCACCGTCCCGAGGCCGTGCTGCTCGCGAGCGGCGGCACAGACCGAGCGGACGAGACGGGCGACCGCCGTGTGGAAGCGCGCGGCGACGGTCGTGCTCGCAACGCCCTCACGTACGTCGGTGGCGATCGCGGCCAGCACGGGCGCGGGGTCGGCGCGCAGGGGGCCCTGGGAACCCGGATCCGGCGGAAGCAACGCGAAGGCATAGGAGCCGTCGTCCTCATCAGGGGCGCCCACCGCGGCGGCTTCGAGTTCCACCGCGGCCTGCGCCTCGTATCCCGCCCGGTGGCACACTCCCGCGAGGGACGAGACGGCGTCGAACAGCCGGCCCATGCTGGAGGTGGGCACGCAGTTCAGATCCCGCTCCAACTGCCTCTCCAGCACGGCGATTTCGCGCTCGGGGCAGGCGTCCACGCACGGCAGGCCGGGGGTCCATCCGATACCCGCCGCCCGCAGATGGGCGAGTGCCATCCGATAGGGGCGGTGTACGGCCGCGTCACCGCCCGCGAGCGGTACGTACGCGAGGTGCGCGAACCTGGTGAAGCCGGTGTAGTCGGCCAGCAGGAACTCACCGCCCCACACCGCGCCGTCGTCCCCGTAGCCGGTGCCGTCGAAGGCGACACCGATCACCTGCTCGCCGCCGTCCAGGCCGTGCTCTGCCATGGTCGCTGCGACATGCGCATGATGGTGCTGGACCCGTACGAGGGGCCGGTAGCCGGCGTGGCGCTGCGCCCACCGGGCCGATCGGTAGCCGGGGTGTCTGTCGGCCGCCAGAAGTCCGGGCCGTACGCCCGTGATCGCCTCCAGCTGCTCCTCGGCGAGGGCGAAGGCGTGCTGGACGGCGAGATCGTCCATGTCCCCGATGTGGGCGGACAGCCAGGCCTTGCGGTCGTTCCCCAGGCAGAGGGTGTTCTTGAGATCGCCGCCGACCGCGAGAGCGGGCGCCACCGACACCGGCAGGGTGACGGGCAGTGGGGCATAGCCGCGCGAGCGGCGGAGTGTCAGCGGTTCCCCGTCGCAGACGCGCACCACCGAGTCGTCGCAGGGCACATGGATCGGCCGGTCGTGCATCAGCCAGGCGTCGGCCAGATGGGCCAGCCGGTCCAGCGCTTCCGTGTCGTCCGTGACGATCGGCTCCCCCGCGAGGTTGCCGCTGGTCATCACGAGCAGACGGGGAGCGTCCTTGTCGCCGTCTCTGTCTCCGCTGCCGAGCCCGAGCAGCAGATGGTGCAGGGGGGTGTACGGGAGCATGACCCCGAGGTCCGGGCTGCCGGGGGCGACCGCGTCCGACAGCTGTGGGGCTCCGGGTCCGGCCGGGGATCCGGCGCGGCGTCGCATCAGGACGATCGGCCGGACGGCGCCGGTCAGCAACTCCCTCTCCACGGCGCCCATGTGCACGAGGTGTTCGACGGAGTCGATGTCCCGGGCCATCAGCGCGAACGGCTTGTCGCCGCGTGCCTTACGGCTGCGCAGCAGCTTCACCGCCGAGGAGTTCGCCGCGTCGCAGGCGAGGTGATAGCCGCCGAGCCCCTTGACCGCGAGGATCCCGCCGCCCGCCAGGATCCGGCGGGCCGCCGCCAGCGGGTCGGCCGCGACCGGTCCGGTCAGGCTCCGGTCGTTCGGGTCGGCCGCGAGCAGGTGCTCGGGCCGGAACCCCGGGGCGGCGGGAGCCAGGACCAGCCGGAGCCGGGGCCCGCAGGCGGGGCAGGCGACGGGCTGGGCGTGGAAGCGGCGGTCTGACGGATCGGTGTACTCCCTGGCGCAGTCGGAGCACATCGGGAAGTCGGCCATCGTCGTGTGGTCGCGGTCGTAGGGCAGGCCCGTGACGATGGTGAAGCGCGGCCCGCAGTGCGTGCACGTGATGAAGGGATGCCGGTGACGCCGGTCGGCGGGATCGGCGAGTTCGGCGAGGCAGTCGGCACAGGTGGCCGTGTCCGGTGAGACCAGTGTCCGTACCGGTCCGTCCGTCAGCGAGGCGAGGATGCTGAATCCGGTGCCGCCCAACGTGGGTACCTCTTCGTCGTGGACCGATTCGACGAGCGCCAGCGGCGGTGCGTCCACGGCGAGGCGCTCGCAGAAGCCGGCCACGGCGAGAAGGGGTCCCTCGACCTCTGCGATGACCCCGTCGCCCGTGTTGGTCACATGACCCGTCAGCTCGAGTCCGGTGGCAAGCGTGTACACGTACGGCCGGAAGCCGACTCCCTGCACCACGCCCCGGACGGTGACCCGGCGGCGCTGCACCGAGGTCGCGACGGCCGGTCCGGGCCGCAGTGACGTCACGGGCGGGCCTGCGCCATGACCGGGGCGTGCAACGGCGTGCCCTCGGCCGCCGCCAGGGCCCGGTCGATCAGGGTGCCGGCGCCCTCACCCGTACGTACGGAGGTGAGGACCACGTCCACACCGGGGTTGACCTGCTGCACATGGGCGCGGAAGGCCGCTTCGTCGAATCCGGCCGCCGCCGCGATGTCGGTCTTGGTGACGACCACGAGGTGCGCGAGGCCGAAGGCCGTGGGGTACTTCAGCGGCTTGTCCTCGCCCTCGGTCACGGAGGCCAGCACGACCCTCAGCGACTCGCCGAGGTCGTAGGAGGCCGGGCAGACGAGGTTGCCGACGTTCTCCACGAAGAGCAGCCGGGTGTCCTCGGGCAGCCAGCCGTCCAGATGCCCGGCCAGCATTCCGGCCTCCAGGTGGCACAGCCCGTCGGTGAGCACCTGCTTGACGGGAACACCGGAACGAGCGAGGCGCTTGGCGTCGTTCTCGGTCGCGAGGTCGGCCGTCAGCGCCGCGACCCGCAGCCCCCGCTCCCGTGCCAGCAGCAGCTCGCCCTCGAGGAGCGCGGTCTTCCCGCTGCCGGGGCTGGACAGGAGGTTGACCACGGTGGTTCCGCGGGCGGCCAGTGCGGCGCGCAGGGTCTGCGCTGTCGCGTCGTTCTTGGCGAGCACCGCCTGCTGCAGATCGACAACACGGCACATGGTCAGCTCTCCTCGGAGATCGGTTCGCGGTGGTGTTCACGCGCCGGGTCGTCGTCCCACTCCACGGCGGTGATGCGCAGCTCACGGCCGGAGACCAGCTCGGCTGTCGCCGCACCGCACACCGGACAGCACAGCTGCGGCGGCATGCCGACCGCCCAGTCGCCGGCGCACGGTGCGCAGCGGGCCCGGCCGGGGACGGATTCCGCGATCAGTTCGGCGCCTTCCAGAACGGTTCCGGCACAGGCCAGTTCGAAAGAGAAGGTGAGGGCGTCGGCGACCACTCCGGCGAGCTCGCCGACCTGCAGTCGTACGCTCCTGACGGCGGTGGCTCCGGCCGGGCGGGCCGCCTGGGCCACCTGGTCGACGACGGCCAGCGCGATGGACATCTCGTGCATCGGTCTCCGTCCTGCGGCGGGCGCCCCGTTCGGAGCCCATTACAGGGCGGGGCCGTCGGGCCCGGCCGAGCGGCGCGCCGACAACGGACGGTCGCGTACACCGTTCGGTGCAGCAGCCGTTGCCCGGGGTCGCCCGGACCACGCGTCACATCATGCGGATACGCAGATAGCGCTTGATGTCGGGCAGGACGGTGACGAGGGCGGCCACCGCGGAGGCGGCGGCCGCGCCGCCGATGACGGTCATCTTCTTGTTCACGGTCTTCTTGTGCATGGTCTTCCTCCTCATGTCAGGGCTTTGTGCTGCACCAGGTCCTTCACCGTCCGCACGGCCTCGGGCACGGCGGCGGCCACGCGCGGGCTGAGCCCGATGCCTTCCTCGACGTTCTCGGGTTCGCAGCCCACCACGAGGATCCGTCGCGGCGGGGTGGTGTCCGTGCCCGCGCACAGGGTGTCCAGCAGGGCCAGGACCGCGTCGGGCGACATTCCGTGACCGTCGAGCGAGACGCTCTTCGTGTCGTGGGCGCCGGGGGTCCCCGCCTCGATCACATACAGCGTCCCGGGCTCGCCGCCCCGCGCGGTCGCGTCCACGAGGACGACCGTGTCGTATCCGTCGAGAAGCCGGTAGGCCAGGTGGACACCCCGGATCCCGATGTCCGCCACTTCGACATGATCGGGCAGCGGGTGTTCCGTCAGGCGGCGCACGGTCTCCACGCCGAAGCCGTCGTCGCCGAGGAAGATGTTGCCGATGCCCGCCACCAGCGTGCGGGCGCCGTGCTGTGCGGGGCCGTTCACGCGTCCTCCAGGGGTTCGACCTCATCGGGCTGGAAGTACAGGAAGCGGCCCTGCTCGCGGCGGATGTCCGCGCCGGGATCGCCCTCGACCGTCACCGCCAGGTGGACACCGCCGTCCACGTCGTGCAGGACGGCCTCGACCTGGGCGCTGCGGCCCTGGAGGAAGAGGTCCTGGGCGTCGCTGTGGCGCAGACCGGGCCGCAGCACGACCCGGCTTCCGGCACGCACCGGCCGCCCGTCGACAAGGACGTGGTCGCGTCCCGGGTCGACACTCGCGTCGCTCCCCGGATCCCACCAGGGGGTCTCGGGGCGTTCGACGCCTGACCCGTCGGGCCCGCCGGATCCGGTGACCTCCCGGAGACTGCGCACGGCTCCGTGCAGACGCTCCAGCACTTCGGCGGGCATGGAGTCCGCCAGCTCGATCACGGCCGCCGCCCGGGCGTCGGTGCCCCGGGCCTCACGCTTCTCCTCGTCCGTGAGTGCCGCCGTGCGCAGCGCGAGGATCTCGTCGATCTCGGTGGCGTCGTACAGCGCGCCCGGACTCTCCGGCGCGATGGCCGGATGGTCCTCGAGAATGATCGGCGAGGAGAGGACGAGGTCGGTGCGGCCGGGTTCACCCGCGAGGACCGGCCAGGTGTGCAGGTTGCGGCAGGCGGCGACCGCGCCCCTGGCCCACTGCGGTGGGTCGGTCATCGACAGGAACGCGCCCGCGTCGAGGCACAGCAGCAGATGGCTGGCGACCAGCGAGCGCGGCAGCGCCGCATCCCGGTCGCCCGAGGGTTCCGGCAGCCAGGGGCTGGTGTTCTCGACGACGGCGGTCAGGCGGACCGCCCGGTAGGGTCCGTCGAGTTCGGCGGTGGAGAGCCGTACGACACCGCTGATCTCCTCGCGGCGGCGCACCAGTCGTCCGACGGTCCGCCCGGTCGCGTCCCGGACGGGCTCGGTCTCCTCGCACGCGGGCCGGGTGAAGGGGAACGCCGCCCCGTCGCCGTCCAGTTCCGACACGGGGACGGTGAGCTCGACGCGCTCCTCCACGCCCTCGTCCCAGGGGACCAGGACGCGGTCGTCGAGGTGCAGCTCGCGGACCGTCTCGAAGCCGCCGTCCGGACGGGCCTGTTCGACGATGCGCCGCGTGGTGTGCAGGAAGCGCGCCTCGACGGCGAGGTTCGCTCCGGGCCTCGGCTCCATCAGGCATTCGGTGTGCTGGAACTCGTGCTCCTCGCAGGCGGCGCTCCAGGCGGGCGGCACGAGCACACCGAACTGCCAGCGCAGCCGGTTCTTGGCCGAAGAGGCCCGGTACGGATAGAGCACATAGCCCTCGAACAGGACGGCGTCGGCCACGTGCCGGGCGGTGGCGAGCCGGGCTTCGGTCGCCGGGGAGAACGTGGCGGTGGTCATGATCCGGTCCTCTCGCCCGCCGCGTCGAGGAGCGTCTCCAGCGTCGCCTGCCAGGAGGGAAGTGCCCGACGCGACCGGTAGGCGAGCAGTGCGTCCATGGTGTCGTGCGGCAGGCGGATCCAGCCGCAGCCGGGGAAGTGCTGTTCAAGCATCTCCCGCCAGGTCTTCACCGGCATCCGGTACGTCGCCTCGCAGTCCCAGGGCACCGGCTCGACACGGAATCCGCCGGCCCCGGTGAAGGCGGTGCCGGAGAAGAGCATGAGCAGGGGCACCTCGCCGCCGGAAAGCGCGTGGGCGTAGCGGGTCGCGGCGATGTCCATGTCGTAGGTGCAGGGCACGACGAGGTCCGTCTCGGTCTCGCCGGTGAAGCCGGGAACCATGACGGAGATCTGTGCGAACTGCACGGGGTGCAGGGTGCTCCCCCAGCGTGAGCGCTCGCCGAAGAGGTCCGTCAGTCCCTGGGCCTCCTCGTCCTCGTAGGGGCGGCGGGCAGGCTCGATGCGCATCTGGCAGCGCAGGGCCAGGGCGTGGACCCGGGCGCCTTCTGATGCCGTGATGCGCAGCCGGAAGACGAGGGTGGGCCCCGCGGCGTACGGGTCGGCACGTACGCCGGTGCAGGTGAACGTGAACGCGGTCATGGCCGGCTCCCGTCCGGCGCCCCGGCCCGTCGGCGTACGTGCTCGAAGAAGGCGTCGAGGTCGGCCCGGGCCTCCGCGCCGCCGTCGAAGCCCTGCCAGCGCAGCCGCATCCGGCCCACCAGTTCGTAACAGATGTCGACCGGCACCAGATAGCACTCGGTGCGGCCGTCGGAGCGGCGCAACAGCAGGGCCTCCACATCGGGTTCGAGCAGTGCGGCGAGCCGGGTGCCGTCGAGGACGGTCTGCCAGGACGACGGCTCCAGTTCGCTCTCGGTCGCACCCGCCGGGCTCGGGTAGAGCGCCACGAGCCGGTCGAGTGCGGTGTTGCGGAAGAAGAAGGCGACGCCGACGGGGATCCGCAGGAGTTCCCAGGCGTTGTCGTCGATCCCGTGGGCGGGATCGGACAGGAAGCGGCCCGGGACCGCGCGGAAGCGGCCCTTCGAGGCGCCCGGGCGCGCGAGGAGCTGGGCGCAGGGGGAGCAGGCGCAGACCAGCGCGCGGTTCTCGGTGTCGACGAGGTGCGGGTGGCGTTCGCCGTCGAGCGGCGCACCGCACATCTCGCACCGTTCCTCACGGGGCGGCCGGGGCGCGGTGAACCGGCGCAGGCCCTTCTGCCGTTGCGCTGCGGGGCCGTTGTACGTGGCAGCGCCCGTGGCGGGCCGCAGCGGCCCCGGGCCGACGTGGGACGCGCTCACCGCGCCGTGGCCGGCGAGCGGCCCGCCCCGGAGACGGGCGGCGGCCCCGTGCCGATCTGGAGGAGGGCGGGCTCGCGCGAGGCGGGCGCCGCGTCCAGTTCCACGGCCGTCACCTCGGGTGCGAAGCAGGCCAGGGCCTCGACGGCGGCCTGCCGGGCGACCTCCTGCGTGCTGGGGCACCCGCAACCCGTCGAGCCCGTGACCCGCAGGCGCAGTACGCCGGTCGTCTCGTCGAAACCGGCGGACTCGACCGAGTGCTGAACGCCGTTCAGAGCGCGGGCGATCCGGGTGGGGACGTCCTCCGGGTGCAGATCGTGCAGAACCAGCAGGCCCGCCACCGATTCGTCGCCCAGCAGCGCGGCGAGCGGGGCGCCACCGGCTCGTGAGGCGGCCGGACGGCCCAGCAGCTCGACGGTCCTGGCCAGCCCGGCGCCGTAGAACTCCACGAGGCACCGCACCAGTTCCTCGACGGCCGCGCATGTCTGCTCGTCGCCGGAAGCGGCCAGCTGGTCGAGGATCTCCTCGACCCGCCGGCCCGCCGCTTCCGCGGTCACCGGGCTCATCCGGCGAGGCCGCTCAGTCCGGTGGGCACGTGCAGGGACTTCACGGTCCTGCCGTCGCCGACGTACATGTGGACGCCGCACGGCAGACAGGGGTCGAAGCTGCGGACGGCGCGCATGATGTCGATGCCCTTGAAGTTCTCCGGCGTGTTCTCCTCGAAGATGGGTGTGTTCTGCACGGCGTCCTCGTAGGGGCCGGGTGTGCCGTAGGTGTCGCGGGTGCTGGCGTTCCACGGGGTCGGCGGATAGGGGTGATAGTTGGCGATCTTGCCGTCCCTGATGACCATGTGGTGGGAGAGGACTCCGCGTACGGCCTCGGTGAAGCCGACGCCGATGGACTCGTCCGGCACGTCGAACTTCTCCCAGGTCTGGGTGCGTCCCGCGCGGACCTCCTCGAGGCCCTTCTCCGCGAAGTGGAGGGCCAGGGCCGCCGTGTAGGCCTGGAAGTAGGTGCGGGCGCGGTTGCGCTCCAGCGCGTTGCTCCACTGCGGGATCTTCCACTCGAAGGTGGTCTCCGGCTTGGTCAGCGTGCGCGGCAGGTTGATGACGACGCTGTGGCCGGTCGCCTTGACGTAGCCGACGTCGACGAGCCCGGACAGCGCCGTGGACCACAGTCGGGCGATGGGTCCGCCGCCGGTGTCCAGCGGGAGGTAGTCCTTGCCGTCGTACCAGCGCGGAGACATCACCCAGCTGTACTTGTCGTCGAAGTCCCGCTTCTGGGGGGCGGGGATGGTGTGCTGGTTCCACGGGTGGCGCGGGTCGACCGGGTTGCCGAGCGGGTCGTGGGTGACGAATCGCTCCATGCCCTCCCAGTCCTCGTAGTACGAGCTGCCGAGCAGGATCCGGATGCCGAGGTTGATCTGGGTGAGGTCGTTGGTGACCAGCTTCCCGTCGACGATGACACCGGGGGTGACGAACATCTTCCGTCCCCAGTCGGTCATGTTGGCGTAGGTGAAGTCGCAGTACTCGGGGTCGTTGAAGGCGCCCCAGCAGCCGAGCAGCACCCGTCGGCGGCCGACCTCCTCGTAACCGGGCAGCGCCTCGTAGAAGAAGTCGAAGAGGTCGTCGTGCAGCGGGACGACACGCTTCATGAACTCGACGTAGCGCATGAGACGGGTCATGTAGTCCGTGAACAGCTGGACGGACGCGATCGTGCCCACGCCGCCCGGGTAGAGCGTGGAGGGGTGCACATGGCGGCCCTCCATCAGGCAGAACATCTCCCGGGTGTAGCGGCTGACCTGGAGGGCTTCGCGGTAGAACTCGCCCTCGAGCGGGTTGAGGGAGCGCATGATGTCGGCGATGGTGCGGTAGCCGTGCTCCGCGGCGTGCGGGGCTTCGGTGCGCTCGGCGAGTTCCAGGACACCCGGGTTGGTCTCGCGGACCATCTTCTCGCAGTAGTCGACCCCTACCAGGTTCTCCTGGAAGATGTTGTGGTCGAACATGAACTCGGCGGACTCACCGAGGTTGATGATCCATTCACCGAGGTGCGGCGGCTTCACACCGTAGGCCATGTTCTGCGTGTACACCGAGCAGGTGGCGTGGTTGTCGCCGCAGATGCCGCAGATGCGACTGGTGATGAAGTGCGCGTCACGCGGGTCCTTGCCCCGCATGAAGACGCTGTAGCCACGGAAGACCGACGAGGTGCTGTAGCACTCCGCGACCTTCTTCTGCTTGAAGTCGATCTTCGTGTGGATGCCGAGGCTGCCCACGATCCGGGTGATCGGATCCCAGGACATCTCCACCAGGCCGGTGCCGTCGCCGGACGCTCTCGTTTTCGTCGCCATCGTGTGTACGGTGCCCTTCTTCACTCTTCAAGCAGGAGTTCGGGTGGTCGGTGTCCTGGAGGTGGTCACCACGGCGGGCGGTACCCGGTGGTGATCTTGGTGCCGGTGTGACGCCACTTCGGCTCCTTGTCCACGGTCTTGGCCGTGATGGTCCGGAGCCGGCGGATCAGGGCGCCGTACGCGCCGCTGGCCGTGCTGGAGAGCTTCGCGCCGGGGGGCTCGTCCATGAACGGCATGAACTTGTCCGGGAAGCCGGGCATGGTGCACGCGATGCAGATGCCGCCCACGTTCGGACAGCCGCCGATGCCGTTCATCCAGCCGCGCTTGGGCACGTTGCACTTGACGACGGGGCCCCAGCAGCCGAGCTTGACCAGGCACTTGGGCGAGTCGTACACCTCGGCGAACATGCCCTGCTCGTAGTAGCCGGCCCGGTCACAGCCCTCGTGCACGGTGGCCTGGAACAGCCACGTGGGGCGGAGTTTGTTGTCCAGCGGGATCATCGGCGCGGACCCGGCGGCCTGGTAGAGCAGATAGGTGAGGGTCTCGGCGAAGTTGTCGGGCTGGATCGGGCAGCCGGGCACGCACACGATGGGAATCCCGGCCTTGGACTTCCAGTCCCAGCCCAGGTAGTCGGGCACGCCCATGGCACCGGTCGGGTTGCCGGCCATCGCGTGGATGCCGCCGTACGTGGCGCAGGTGCCGATCGCGACGACGGCCAGCGCCTTGGGGGCCAGACGGTCGATCCACTCGCTGGTCGTGATGGGCTGGCCGGTCTCAGGGTTGTCGCCGAAGCCGCACCAGTAACCCTCCTGCTTGATGGACTCGTTGGGCACGGACCCTTCGACGACCAGGACGAACGGGTCGATCTCGCCGCGCTCCCCCTTGAAGAACCACTCGATGAAGGTGTCCGCGCCGCCGACCGGGCCGCACTCGAAGTCGATCAGCGGCCAGTGGACGGCGATCTTCGGCAGGCCGGGCAGCGCGCCGAGCGCGATCTCCTCGATGCTGGGCTGCATGGCGGCGGTCAGGGCGACCGAGTCACCGTCGCAGCTCAGACCCGCGTTGATCCAGAGAATGTGGATCGGCTTCTCGTCGGTGCCGGCCGCGCCGGACGAGTCCGCGGCGTCGACCGTGGTCGGCGTTGCTGCATCCATGAGGACGCCTCCTGGGGCGGTATGCGACAAAGGCCCCTTTTTGGGCCTTCTCTCTTGCTAACAGGCGGCCGGTCCCTCTGCCACCGCTCGTGGGTCCGGGGAATCGGCGGGCGGCTGTTCCTTCCTGACGAAAGCCCTGCGCAGTGCGTGATACGGGGCGGTGGGGTCGAAGAAGATGCCGCGCATACGGGTGAGCTCCTCCTCCCGGTAGGCGGCCAGCGGTCCGACGGCCTCCCGACGCTCGCCCTCGGCCTTCTTCGCGGCGATCCGCGACCGGGTGGCGGGAAACGTCGCCAGCCGCTGCGCCGACGTGGCGACTTCTGCGGTGAACTCCTGAGGACGGCAGTCGACGACCCGGTCCACCAGGCCGGACCGCAGCGCGGCGGTCGCGGTCACCGGCTGCGCCTCGCGGACGAGGCGTTCGGCCATCAGGGTGCCGACCCTGCGGGGCAGCGAGTACGTCCAGTACTCCGACCCGTACAGCCCCATCAGCCGGTAGTGCGGGTTGAGCACCGCGCCCGACCGGCACCAGACCTCGTCGGCGGCCAGCGCGAGCATCACCCCGCCGGCGGCGGCATTTCCGCCGACGGCGGCCACCACGATCCGGTCGGTGGTGGTCAGAACGGCCTCCACCAGGTCGTTCATGGCGTTGAGATTGGCCCAGGACTCCGCACCGGGGTCGGCCGCCGCCTCGATCACCTTGAGGTGGATGCCGTTGGAGAAGAAGTCGCGGCCGCCGCCCAGCACAAGAACCGAGGTCGGCCGGGAGCACGCCGCCCGGTACGCCTCCAGCAGCCGGCGGCAGTGCGCCGTACTCATCGCTCCGCCGGGGAACGTGAACGACAGGATCCCCGCCTGTCCCTCCTCGCGGTAGCGGATGTCGCTCCAGGTCCTGCTGAGCGGGTCGGGCTCCAGCGGCGCGGGAAGTTCAGGCACGGACGGCAGGCGGCCCGCCAGAGCGAGCGTGGCGGGGAGTTTGAACGTCGCGGGCATACCCGGCCGGCGACGCGCCCGTAGTTCGGGAATCCACACCGCTCCGTCGGCGGTGGCACGGCAGATGGCACCGGCACGGGTCGCCAGCAGCCGCCCGGGACGGCCGCGCAGACCGTCCTCCGGGTGGCCACCGTGGAGGAACCATTCGCCGCCGAGCAGTTCGTCCAGCACACCGGGCTGCGAGTCGGCGGCGCGCAGAGCCCGCAGGACGTCGTCGGTGGAGTCGTCCTCCCAGGAGATCCGCCGGAACTCCTGACGGAAGTACGGGCGGGTCAGGGCCGGGCCCGGCATGCTCCGCTGCGGCCGGGGCGTGTACGTGCCGGAGGCGAAGCGGTCGACCGCGAGCAGGACCGCGGCCAGCGCGGCGTCGGAGACCTCGCCCCGGTACAGGTCGCTCTTGGCGACGGGCGGTACGGGAAAGCTCCCCGTGGCCCAGATGTCACCTGCGTCCATCTCCTCGGCGGCCTGCAGAACGGTGACGCCCCACACCCCGGCGCTCTCATGGATGGCCCAGTCCAGGGACGACGGCCCGCGATCGCCCACCGGCCCTGGATGAACGACAAGACAAGTGTGCGCGGTCCACACATCGCGCGGGATGACGGCCTTCAGCATGGGTGCGAGTACCAGCTCCGGCTCGTGCCGGCGGACGGCATCACGCACGGCATCGCTGTGCGGGGTCAGTTCCACGGCGACGCCGTGTCCGCGGTCCCGCAGTTCGGCGTGGACTCGCTGGGTCAGGCTGTTGTACGCGCTGGCGACGAGCAGGATGTGCATGGCGGCCTTCCACCGGATCCGGCGGTCTCGGCCGCGACGAGGAGCAGCCGCCTTCGATCGTCTGGCACCTCCGGCCGGCGCTGCCGGTACGGGGCCGTGGAGGTCACTCGAAAGCGACCGTCGGGGCGACCGATCGGCGGCGGGCGTCGGGGCTCCTCCCGTGCTCGGAAGCCGGGGCTCGGAAGGCGATGGCCGGGAAGGGCGAGGGCCGGGAACGCCGTGGCTCGGAACGCGGTGGCTCGGAACGCGGTGGTTCAGAACGCCGTGTAGCGCTCCGGCATGGGGAGCTCCACGCCGTCGAGCTCCAGCGTGCAGCCGGGTTTGATCCGCACGAGGTGCGACTGGTGCACCCGGACCAGGAAGCTGCGGACGGGCTCGTCCGGGAGCTCGCCCGCCAGCACGGTCGTTCCCTTGCCGTGCTCGCGCCGGTACTGGATCACCTTGCCGTTGACCAGGAGCTCGATGCCGCCGGTCCTGCCGGGGCCCACGTTCACCGTGATCGAGTGCTTCCCCTGGTCGACGTGGAAGTGATGGTTGCGCGCCATGACACACCTCCGCGGAGCCGCCGGTACTCCAGACTAAGTCCGCAGCATGTCCGTCGCAGGGCGGCCCGGGGACGGGACCGCGGCCGACGGGAACCGGATGTGGCGGAATTGTGTCTGTCGTGGGGACAGCACCCGAGACCCGCACGGAAGATGCGGGCCCGGCCGCCGAGGGGGGCGGAAATGAACGCTTGGTCGGTCCCCGGGTACTCGGAGACCAGGGAACTCGGTGCGGGTGGCAGCGGACGCGTCGTCCTCGCCGTCCACGAGGCCACGGGCATCCCCGTGGCCGTCAAGTACCTCAGCGAGCGCATGCGCCGGGACGAGGCCTTCGTACGGGAGTTCCGGTCGGAGGCGCGGCTGCTCGGCGGGCTCGACACACCTCATGTGGTTCGGCTGTACGAGTACGTAGAGGCGCCGGACGGCGCGGCCATCGTCATGGAGCTGGTCGACGGCGTCGCCCTGCGCGCATTGCTGGCGAGGGAGGGCAGGACCGGGCCCGAGCCGGCCCTCGTGGTGCTGAAGGGATCGCTGCTGGGGCTTGCCGCGGCGCACCGGGCCGGTGTGGTGCACCGGGACTACAAGCCGGAGAACGTGCTGGTGGCGGCGGACGGTTCGTCGAAGCTGGTCGACTTCGGGATCGCCGCGGGGCGCGGTACCCGTCCCGGTGTGGCGGGCACTCCCGCGTACATGGCCCCCGAGCAGTGGAGCGGCGAGCCGGCCTCGCCCGCGGCCGACGTCTATGCCGCGACGGCGACCTTCTTCGAGTGTGTGACCGGCCGAAAGCCGTACGCCGGCGAGAACTTCGCCGAGCTGGCACTGCAGCACACCAGCGCTCCCGTGCCGGAGGAGGACGTGCCCGGGCCGGTACTTCCGCTGGTGCGGCGGGGTCTCGCCAAGAGCCCGCAGGAGCGGCCTGCGAACGCCGAGGCGTTCGTGGCGGAGCTGGAGGAGGTCGCGTACGCGGCCTACGGACCGGACTGGGAGGAGCGGGGGCAGCGGAAACTCGCCGCGCTCGCGGCGCTGTTGCCGCTGCTGTTCCCGTCCGCGGGTGCCCCGCCCGCGGGGACCGCGGCCCTGGCCACGACCTCGCTGGGGCGTGGTCACCGGTTCGGAGGGCTGTGGCCCGGCACGCAGGGGCTGCTCGCCGGAGTGCTCGCCCTTCTCCTGGGACTGGCCGTGGTCCTCACTGCGCGGGCCGCCGACGAGGCACCGGTGCGGGCGACGGCGCAGGCGGTGGCTACGACAAGCGCCGTACCGGATGCCGGACCGACCGGGACGTCGCCGTCCACGCCTGCGGCGAGTCCCGCACCGTCCGCGTCCCCCGGTCCTTCGGGAAGCCCGCCGGGGCCCACGCCCACAGCGACCTCCGCTCCGCCCGGCAGCCCTTCGGCGCCACCGGTCACGGTGACCGACCCGCCCGTTACGCCGGACCCGCCGGTCACCTCAGAACCGCCCGTCACGTCCGCGCCGCCGGAGACACCGGAACCGGCCCCGGTGAAGGTCACCTCCGTCTCCGTCGGCTCGCTGCGCCAGACGGGGGCGGCGACGGCGAGCGCGACCGTGAACGTGGTCACCGACGGGACCGGCCCCGTGACCATCGTCCTGGGCTGGGCGACCGGCGACACCGAGGGCGTCCCCGGCACCCCGGACGGCACCAGCACGTTCGAGCGCAGCGGCGCCACGCGGTACACGCTCACGGTCGACCACGCGTTCCAGGGGCGCGGCTGCTACTGGAGTGTCCGGGCCGACACCTCACCGGCCGCCGCGAACGGCGGATCCCAGCAGCAGATCCTGACCAGGCGGTGCATCATCACATGAACGACCCGCGGATCCCGTCGGCTCCACTCCCGGAGCCGGACGACGACTACAGCGCCACCGCGCTGGCGAGCCACTGGGTCGAGCGGCCCACCGTGCCGTACGACTCCGGCTCCGGCTCCGGCCTGGTGGAGGGCGGCGTGCCCGGCCTGGTGGAGGGCGGCGTGCCCGGCCCGGTCGACGGTGTCACGCCCGACCGGGTGGAGGGCGAGATCCTCCGCTTCGGCCCGGGTGTCACGGCCGCCGCCCGTACCCGCTTCGAGCAGGACAGCACGGCCACCGTCTGGCACGGCACACTCCCGGGCCGGGCACCCCTGCCACCCGAGCGCCCGCCCTCCCGCCTCACCGGGCTGCGCCGCTACACCCTCGCCGGGGTCGTGCTCTTCGCGGTGCTCTGCTTTCTCGCCTGGGACCGGTACGGGCCGGGGGTCGCTGTACAGAGCGTGTCCGTGCGCACCGACTCCGCCGGGCCCCGCTGCGACGGCACCGCCGAGATCACCGCCCTGGTGGCCACGAACGGGCGGGCGGGCACCCTGACGTACCGGTGGGTGCGCAGCGACGGCACGGCGTCGCAGGAGCTCACGGAACGACTGGCGCGCGGACAACGGCAGGCACGCCTGCGGCTGTTGTGGACGTTCCAGGGCGAGGGCGACTACGACGCGCGGGCCGAAGTGCGCATCACCTCGCCCACCCACCACAGCGCGACGGCCGGCTTCAGCTACAACTGCCCCTGATCCGCCCGCGCGGGGCACCGCCTGCCCGAGGCGGTACGACGGCTCGCGCCCGCAGCGCTTCCGTAGGCGCACCAGGGCAGGAAAACCTGGGCGGGCGGGCGGGCCGACCGTGAGCGCGTGGAGCACGGTGCCGAGACCCGCGGCCCGCGGCCCCGGCGAGCAGGCAGCCCATGGCGAGGACGGTGACCTCGATCAGGGTGCGGATGACCCGGATGGAGCGCCCGGTCGCGGTCGACACGCCGGGACGCCCTCGGTCGAACCGGTGCGGGCGCCGGTGAGGGTCCGTCCGCGAGCGAGCCGGCCGGACGGCGCACGGCCTCGCGCAGGGTGTCCCGGACGATCGCCTGCCGGCTGGTGATGACCCCGATGATCAGGGCCGTGGGTCGCACCGCGCTGCTCACGGTCACCTGTCTGCTGGCCGCGCTGCTGTGCGCGGTCATCGCCCTGCCGGTTCCGGTGTGGGGACTCACCGTGGTGATGGCGGCGCTCGACTTCTGTCTCGGGGTGGGGCAGCCCCTTTCGATGACGACCGTCGTCCGGGCCGCCCCGGCCGGGGCCCGCTCCACGGCCCTCGCGCTGCGACTCACCGGCAACCGCCTCGGTCAGGTCGCGGCGCCCGCCTCGGCCGGTCTCGTCGCAAGGGTAAGCGGGACCCTTCCCGGATGGGCCGTCCATAGCCGTAAGGACCGTCCGTAGCCGTCCATGCCGGCGCACGCTTCGGCCCCGGGCCTCGGGACGGCTTGACGAAAACCCGTTCCGGCGTTCGCCGACCCTGTGGACGCGCTCGCCCGCCGGTGATCACCTGCTCGGGCGAGGCCCGAGGGTCCCCGTTCCCCGGCGCGTCCTCCTGAGGGATGCCGGGCCCGGGGCAGCCGCCGGAGGCGCAGGATGTTGCTGCACTCCGGTCAGGACACCGCCGGCGCTGCGCACCCCCGGCCACGTGCCGTGACCGCGGCTACGGCCCCGGCGACCCGCCGCCGGAATCCGGGCAGGCGGAATCCGGGCAGGATGCTCCCCCAGGGGCCGCGAGTGCGGGGAAAAGACCCCGCCGCGCCGACTGTCCGGTTCTCCCGTATGGCCCCACCCGGCACTGCGGTGCTAGAAAGAACACCGTGATCAGCCGCTTCGACCGATTCCGGGGCGTATCGGTTCGGCAACTGATCCGCAAACGCCCCACCAGCGTCGCCGGGCAGGTCTTCGTCCTCCAGGTGGCGGTCGTGGTCCTGCTCGTTCTCGGGGCGATCCTGGCCCTGGTACTGCAGTCACGGGCCGACACCGACCGCGAGGCGCGGAACCGGTCGATCGCGGTCGCGGAAACGTTTGCGCACTCCCCGGGGCTGCTCGCCACCCTGAGACTGCCCGACCCCTCCCGGGTGCTTCAGCCGATCACCGAGGCAACCCGCAAGGACGCCGGCGTGGACTTCATCGTGGTGATGGACACCAAGGGCATCCGCTACACGCACCCCCAGCCGGAGCGGATCGGGCACCGATTCGTCGGCACGATCGAGCCGTCGTTGAAGGGCAAGGTCCTGGTCGAGAGTGTCCATGGACCGCTGGGCCACGAGGTCCAGGCGGTGGTCCCGGTGACCGACCGGAGGGGCTCCGTGGTGGCGCTGGTCTCCGCCGGTCTCAAGGTCCAGAACGTGACCGGCGCGGTGAACCGGCAGCTGCCGGTCATCCTCGGTGCAGGGGCGGTGGGCCTGGCCCTGGCCACGGCCGGTACCGCGCTGACGACCAGACGGCTCAAACGGCAGACGCATGGTCTCGGTCCGGCCGAGATGACCCGGATGTACGAGCACCACGACGCCGTTCTGCACGCCGTGAAGGAAGGCGTTGTCATCGTGGGCCCCGACGGCAAGCTTGTGCTCGCGAACGACGAGGCCAAGCGGCTGCTCGGCATGCCCTCCGACTCCGAGGGCAGGTCCGTCGCCGAGCTGCCCGGTCTGCACCCCGCCACCGCCGCGCTGCTGGCCTGCGGCCGTGTGGCCACGGACGAGGTGCATTCGGCCGGGGACCGGCTGCTGGTGGTGAACCAGCGGCCCACAGAAGGCCCCGGAGGGCCGATGGGCACGGTCGCGACCATCCGCGACTCCACGGAGCTCCAGGCGCTGACCGGCAGGGCGGAGATGGCCCGCAAGCGGCTCCAGCTGCTCTACGACGCCGGCGTCGGCATCGGGACCACGCTCGACGTCACCCGCACGGCGGAGGAACTGGCCGATGTGGCGGTCCCGCGCTTCGCGGACTTCGTCACCGTCGACCTGGCCGACCCGGTACTCAACGGCGAGGAGCCGAACGGGGGCGGTGGGCAGATGCGCCGTACCGCCGTCAGCGGCATCCGCGACGACCATCCTCTCTACGAGCTCGGCAGGCTGATCGCGTTCCTCCCCTCGACGCCGCAGGCCCGCGGTCTCGGCAGTGGACGGGCCGAGCTGGTACCCGTCCTGTCCGACGCCCCGGGCTGGCTGGCCCAGGACCCGGAGCGGACGAACGACGTCGTCTCCTACGGCATCCATTCACTGATCACCGTGCCCCTGCAGGCCCGGGGCGTGGTCCTGGGCGTGGCCAACTTCTGGCGCTCGGAGAAGCCCGGCCCCTTCGAGGAGGAGGACCTCTCCCTCGCCGAGGAGCTGGTCGCCCGCGCCGCGGTGTCCGTCGACAACGCCCGCCGCTACACCCGCGAGCACGCTCTCGCCGTGACCCTGCAGCGCAGCCTTCTGCCGCGCGCTCTGCCCGACCAGAGCGCGGTCGAGGTGGCACACCGCTATCTGCCCGCACAGTCCGGTGTCGGCGGAGACTGGTTCGACGTGATTCCGCTGCCCGGCAGCCGGGTGGCGCTGGTGGTCGGTGACGTCGTCGGCCACGGCCTGCACGCGGCGGCGACGATGGGGCGGCTGCGCACCGCCGTACACAACTTCTCGACGCTGGACCTGCCGCCCGACGAGATCCTCGGGCACCTCGACGATCTGGTGGGGCGTATCGACCAGGACGAGCCGGGCGCCGGCGCGGGCTCGGACGGCGGACCCGCGATGACGGGCGCCACCTGTCTGTACGCCGTCTACGATCCCGTGACCCGCCGGTGCACCATGGCGAGGGCGGGACATCCGCTGCCCGCACTGGTCCATCCCGACGGCACGGTCGAGTTCCCCGAGCTTCCGGCCGGGCCGCCGCTGGGGCTCGGCGGGATGCCGTTCGAGGCCGCGGAGCTGGAACTCGAGGAGGGCAGCCGGCTCGTGTTCTACACCGACGGGCTGATCGAGGACCGCAGCCGGGACATCGACGTGGGCATCGAACTGCTGCGTCAGGCTCTCGCCCATGCGGACCGGACCCCCGAGGAGACCTGCCAGGAGGTGCTGGACGCCCTCCTGCCCGCGCGCCCCAAGGACGACGTGGCCCTGCTCATCGCCCGCACCCGGTTCCTCGGCCCGGAGCGGGTCGCCGAGTGGGAGGTACCGTCCGACCCCAGCGCCGTCGCCGGAATGCGCGCCAAGGCTGTCGGGACGCTGGAGGACTGGGGCCTGTCGGAACTGGCCTTCGGTACCGAGCTGATCCTCAGCGAGCTCCTCACCAACGCCATCCGCTACGGCTCGGGGCCGATCCGGGTACGGCTGCTCCATGACCAGACGCTGACCTGCGAGGTGGCCGACGGCAGCAGCACCTCGCCCCATCTGCGCTATGCCGCCACGACCGACGAGGGCGGCCGCGGGCTGTTCCTGGTGGCTCAGCTCGCCCAGCGCTGGGGCACGCGGTACACCGCCGACGGAAAGATCATCTGGGCGGAGCAGCCGCTGCACGGCTCCTCACCTCAGGCGGAGGGCGCGGCGCTGCTCGGCTTCACGGACGCCGACCTCCTCTGAGGCGGGTCCGCCGGGCCGCGCGAGCGGCTCGGGGCCCGCGGAGGGCCGCCGCCACGCGCCGGGGGCGACGTCGTCCGGCGCCCTCACTGCTCCGGCCTGGGCGGGGCGTAGAACGCCGTGGTGGCGCGCACGGGCGCGGAGACCGTATCGGCCGATGCGCCAGCAGCGGAGTAGGCCTCGCCCCATGCCTGGCTGCTGCGGGCCATGACATCCCGGCCTCTGCGGACGCCTGCCACGCCGCCGCCTCCGCGGGATCGATCGAGCCGCCCTTCAGATGCTGTCCCGGACCGAGCACGGCCAGCTCCCAGCCGACACCGACCGCGCCGGGGCCGAACCGCTCCCGCATCTCGGGCGGGACGACGGTCCCGTGCTCCAGCTCGAAGACGGTCCGCCCGGCCTCCTGTGCCGTCGGACCTACTTCCACCTCGCTGAACCCGGGGTTCTCGCCCATCACCCAGCTCACCCTGAGCCGGTTCGGCGGCTCGCAGCGCAGATCTCCCCACCCGCGTTGCCGTCCAGCTGGTAGCGGCCGCCCGGCTTCAGCTCCCCGGTCAAGGGAAGGAACCAGCGGCTGGTCCGCTCGGGGTCGGTGCAGGCGTCCAAGACGTCCTCGACCGTGGCCGTGGCGTCGTACGTGCGCCGGAGCAGTACCGTGCGCGCCTCGCTCCCGGCCTCGGCCCGTCGGCCGACCTCGCGGACGACGTCGCTCATCGCTGTTCCTCCTTCGCGTTCCGTGTGCGGCGCTCGCGCTTGCCTCGCGCCGGCTCGGTACCGAGCGCGTCCAGCCGCTCTTCCCGGAAGCCGCGGAACCGGTCGAGCCATAGGTCGACCTCGCGCAGGGCGCGGAGTCGACGGCGTACAGCCGCCGGGTTCCCTCGGCGATCAGGGAACCCGGGGGCCCACCCTCGTGGCGTACGTACGACGGTCCCCGGAGCCCATGCGGAGTACCTGCGGCGGTCCCACGCCGCGTCCTCGGTTCCACTGGGGAGATGCAGGTGATTTCGGTCGAAGCCCCCGGCGGGGTCGAGCCATGAATCCTTCCGGCTTCCGGCAGTTCGCCCTCTTCGCCGCGATCGGCATCGCCAACACGGGGGTGTACTGCGCGGTGTACGCCGTGCTGAACGTCTGGCTCCCCTATCTGACTGCCCATGCCCTGGCGTATTCGGTGAGCGTCACCGGATCGTTCCTGCTCAACTCCCGCATCACGCTCAGGACGAGGCCGACATGGCGTGCCTTCGTGCGCTATCCCGTGTCGGGCGCGGCCAATCTCGTGGGCAGCGGGCTCCTTCTCCATCTGGCTGTGACCAGGCTGGGCATGGACGAGCACCTCGCCGCCGTAGCCGCGGGCGCGGTCGTCACCCCGCTCTCGTTCCTGCTCGCGCGGTGGGCGATCACCTCAGGGACCAGGAAGCCCGTCACGGAAGGCGCGTCGAGCGGATGACCCCCTCCAGGTGGTAGTAGTCGGCGACGCACCGGGCGGGCCATCGATCGCGCCCCTGATTGCCGAAGGGCTCCAGCATGCCGCTCACCGACAGCGGCTTGTACGGGAGCATCTCCGCGCCGTTCGCCGCCCGGGCGCGCAGCCACACGTCCTGCCGGTCCCACTGGTGGGCCCGTACGCGCATCTGCCGGCCCAGTTGGTGGAGCGGTACGGCGAGTCCCACGACCGTGGTGGCACAGACCAGCGCTGCCACTGCTGCCACCGCCGTCACCATGCCGGTCCCCCGCTCTGGCATCCGCGAGCGCAGCACACGCCCCAGCCGGCAGCCGGCGGCCACCAGCACGAGGACATAGAGCAGCAGGTAGTCGTTCCAGGTCCGGGCGGCGGACACGACCCGTGAGCCGAAGACGGGATGGGTGATCACGGTGCAGACGTAGCCGGCGACGAGGAAGGCGAGCCCGCCGAAGGCGACCAGCAGCGCCGGCGCGCCCGGGCGGAAGGCGGCGGGACCGGCCCGCCGGTCCCGCACGAGGAGGCCGAGCAGCACTCCCGCTGCGACGGCACCCGCGTACTGCCAGGTCGTGAACACCGTCTCCAGGACCCGCAGATAGCCGCGTGCGGCGGCGAGCAAGGTCTCCGGGGCGGCCATGGACGAGGATCCGGCGCCGTACCGCTCACGCCTGTTCCGCGCCCCCGGGGAGGTGACCAGCACAGCCGTACCGATGGCGACCCCGGCCATCGCGAGCAGGGCCGCGCCTCGGACACGGGCCCTGACGCCCCCGGTGAAGAGCCGCCCGCTCAGCGCTACGAGCCCCGAGAGCACGACGAGGACGACGACCGACGTCTCCTCGGACAGCGTGCCGAGGAGGATCCCCGCCGGCAGGAGGGCGGCGAGGGCAGCGGCACGGCCCCGGCGGCTGCGGGCACTCAGTGCCGGGACGGCCGCCGCGCAGGCGAGCACGGGAGGGAGGGTGTGCGAGACGGAGGCGGCGGGCCAGTAGAACGTCTTGTACGTGTTGGGCGTGGCGAACAGGAACACCGCGGTGGCCATGGCCCCCACGCACAGCGGGACGCCCCGCGGCGCGCGCAGCCCCGCCGCCCTCAGCAGGACGAGGACGAGGGCCCACAGCACGATCAGTACGAGCACTCCGCTGACGAGGCCGAACCACTGGTGACCCGCGACCGGGAACCGCGCGTACAGCCCGACGAGCAGGCCGTTGCCGATCCGGCCGTTGTCCGTGACGTAGAACTTCTCGACCAGCCCGGCGATGCCGTGGTCCCGGACGACGGGCAGGAAGCACCATTCGTCGGCGCTGGGCCGTACATGGCGGCCCAGCCACGCGGCCATGGCGAGCAGCGCGAGTGGCGGCAGCGCCGGAGCCACGGCCCGGACGACCGTGGCACTCCCCCGGCCGGCCGGCCGCGTGTGCCGCCGGCGTGGCGCGCACCCGTCCGGCTCGCGCGGGACGGTGGCGCCCGACGCGCCGACGGCCGTGTACGTCACTGCCTCTCGTAGCCCTCCTCGCCGCCCGCCGCCCGGCGGGTCCTTCCCACTCGAATCCAGGTGCGCGGAGCCCGCAACCGGCGCGGGTCAAGTGGCGCAATGCGGGCGCCCCGGCCGCGCTCCCACGGGCCGGGCGGTTCTGTCGGCGGCACTTGGACGCCACCCGTGGAAGGCATCCGCCACCCGGCGTGCGTACCTGGGCGCCCCGCGTCACGGCCTGTCAGGACGCGGTACGACGTGTTCGCCCGGCGTGGCGAGCTCCTCGACGTCACCGGCGCCGACCACCGCTCCCGTGGACTTCCTGCCTCGCCGCAGCCGGGCCTCGAGCCGGCTCGCGAAGGTGGTGAGCGCGAAGTTCAGCACCACGAACACCACGGCGACGACGGTGAAGCAGGCGATGGTGTTCGCACCGTAGTTGGCGCTCATGGGGCGCACCGACGCAAGCAGCTCGGAGAACCCGAGCAGCGCGCCGCCGAGCGCGGTGTCCTTCACGACGACCACCAGCTGACTGACGATGGCCGGCAGCATCGCGGTGACCGCCTGCGGCAGCAGCACGTACCGCATGACCTGGCCCCTGCGCATGCCGATGGCCTTGGCGGCGTCGGTCTGCCCCCGGGGCAGGGACAGAATGCCCGCCCGTACGACCTCGGCGAGCACCGAGGCGTTGTAGAGCACGAGACCGGTGACCACGGCGTAGAGCGGACGGCGGTCAGGGCTGATGTCGGTGAACTCGGAGTACGCCGCATTGGCGAAGAGCATGAGGATCAGCACGGGGATGGAGCGGAAGAACTCCACGACGGTGCCGGCCGTGCCGCGCACCCACCACTGCTCGGAGAGCCTGCCGATACCCAGGACGGCGCCGAGGGGCAGGGCGATGACCATGGCGAGGAACGCGGCGATGAGGGTGTTCTCAAGACCGGGCAGGATGTACGTCGTCCAGACCCGCGAGTCGGTGAAGAATGGCTGCCACTTGACCCACTCCAGCTGGTTCTTGTCGGCGAGGCTCCGGATCACCCACCAGAGGAGCGCGGCGACGGCTGCGAGGAACACGGCGGTGTACACGGCGTTGCGGCGTCTGGCGCGCGGCCCGGGTGCGTCGTAGAGGACGGAGGTCACCGCTTCACCGCCACCTTCTTGCTCACCCGGCCGAGGATCAGTCCGGTGGGAAGGGTGAGGAAGATGAAGCCGGCCGCGAAGATGGCGGAGATGAGAAGGAGCTGGGCCTCGTTCTCGATCATCTGCCGCATCAGCAGGGCGGCCTCGGTGACACCGATCGAGGCGGCCACGGTGGTGTTCTTGGTCAGGGCGATGAGCACGTTCGCCAGCGGGCCCACCACCGAACGGAAGGCCTGGGGAAGGACGACGAGGCGCAGTACCTGGGGGAAGCTCAGGCCGATGGCCCGGGCCGCCTCCACCTGGCCGACCGGCACCGTGTTGATGCCGGACCGCAGCGCCTCGCAGACGAATGCGGCGGTGTAGACGATCAGGCCGAGCACGGCGAGCCGGAAGTTGATCGTCTCGAACGTCTTCCCGCCCAGGGTGACGCCGAGCGTCTGGAAGAGGCCGAGCGAGGCGAAGACGATGACGACGGTCAGGGGGATGTTGCGCACCACGTTCACGTACGCGGTGCCGAAGCCGCGCATCAGGGGCACGGGGCTCACCCTCATGGCGGCCAGCGCCGTGCCCCAGATCAGGGCGCCTACGGCGGAGTAGACGGTGAGCTGCACCGTCGTCCAGAAGGCGCCCAGCAGGTCGTATCCCTCAAGGAAGTCGAACACGGTCTCCCGCCTTCGGCGCGTGGTCGGTCACGGACCGGACGGCGGCTCAGCCGACGATCACGCCGATCTTCGGGGCGGACTCGCTCTTGTACCCGGACGGCCCGAGGTTCTTCTTGACGTATGCGTCCCAGGAGCCGTCCGCGACCATCTTCTCCAGGGCAGCGTTGATCCGGCTCTTGAGTTCGCTGCCCTTCTGGACACCGATTCCGTAGTTCTCGTTGCTCATCCTGAAGCCGCCCAGCTTGAACTTCCCCTTGAACCCGGGCTGCGCCGCAAAGCCGGCGAGGATGGCGTCGTCGGTGGTGAGGGCGTCGACGGCCTTGTTCTCGAGGCCGGTAAGGCACTCCGAATAGCCGCCGTACTCCTGGAGCTGGGCCTTGGGCGCGAGTTTCGTCTTGACGTTCTGCGCCGAGGTGGAGCCGGTGACCGAGCAGAGCTTCTTGTCGTTCAGGTCCGACGGCTTGGTGATCGAGTTGTCGTCCGCGCGCATCAGGACGTCCTGGTGGGCGAGGAAGTAGGGCCCGGCGAAGTCGACCTTCTTCAGACGTTCGGGGGTGATCGAGTACGAGGCCGCGATGAAGTCGACGTCGCCGCGCTGGAGCAGCGTCTCGCGGTCGGCGCTCTTGGCTTCCTTCCACTCGATGTCGGCGGGCTTGTGGCCGAGTTCCTTGGCCACGTAGGTCGCGACGTCGACGTCGAGGCCGGTGAACTTCCCGTCCGGGGTCTTCAGGCCGATGCCCGGCTGGTCGTACTTGATACCGACGGCGATCTTGTGCCCGTCACCGCCGCCGCCGTCGCCGCCGGAACCGCAGGCCGCGGCGGTCAGGGAGAGCGCGAGCGCGGCGACGGCCGCGGTGGTGACCTGGTGAAGCCTCATCGTGATCATCCCTGGGATAGATGTGCGGTGCTTGTCGTGCTCAGTGGTGGAGGATCTTCGACAGGAAGTCCTTGGCCCGGTCACTGCGCGGGTTGACGAAGAACTCTTCGGGCGTCGTCTCCTCCACGATCCGCCCGTCGGCCATGAAGACCACACGGTTGGCGGCCGAACGGGCGAAGCCCATCTCGTGGGTGACGACGACCATGGTCATGCCGTCCCGGGCGAGCTGCTGCATGACCTCCAGCACCTCGTTGATCATCTCGGGGTCGAGCGCCGAGGTCGGCTCGTCGAAAAGCATGATCTTCGGCTCCATGGCCAGTGCCCTGGCGATGGCCACGCGCTGCTGCTGGCCGCCGGAGAGCTGGGCGGGGTACTTGTCGGCCTGGGAACCGACACCCACCCGGTCGAGGAGCGAGCGGGCGCGCTCCTCGGCGGCGCTCTTCTCCGCCTTGCGGACCTTGATCTGACCCAGCGTGACGTTCTGCAGCACGGTCTTGTGCGCGAAGAGGTTGAACGACTGGAACACCATCCCCACGTCGGCCCGCAGCCGGGCGAGCTGCTTGCCCTCGGCCGGGAGCGGCTTCCCGTCGATGAAGATCTCGCCCGAGTCGATCGTCTCGAGCCGGTTGACGGCCCGGCACAGGGTGGACTTCCCCGACCCCGAGGGACCGATCACGACCACGACCTCGCCCCGGTGGACGGTCAGATCGACGTCCCGGAGCACATGGAGCGCGCCGAAGTGCTTGTTGACCTTGTGCAGCTCGACCAGGGCACCGCCCGCACCCGGCATGGCATGGTCCTTGCTCACTGTCGCTCCGCTCCTCGGCTTCATGCTGCGTCCTCGCCGGGCGGTGCGCACGCCGGAGCCGGGCTTGGATCACCGGTCGGTAGCAGGGACACCGGGGAGCGGCTGCTCCGTCCAGATGATCTTGCCGCTTCCGGTCCTGCGGGTGCCCCAGCGCCGCGCGAGATGGGCGACCATGTCCAGCCCCCGGCCGCCCTCGTCGTCGTCCTCGGCGTGTCGCAGGTGGGGAGAGGCATTGCTGGTGTCGGAGACCTCGAAGGTCAGGACGGTGTCGCGGATCAGCCGGAGACCGACGGGCCCGGAGGAATAGCGGACCGCGTTGGTGACCAGCTCGCTGGCGATGAGCTGAGTGGTGAAGACGACGTCCTCGAGGTCCCAGTCCTCCAGCGCGTGGCCGACCAGCCGACGGGCCGCGGCGGCGCTCTCCGGCTCGTTGCGGAGCGTCCACAAGCGCACCTGGTCAGGGCCGAGCCCACGGGTGCGGGCCAGCAGCAGCAGAGCGTCGTCGTCGGGATCCTCGGGGAGCAGGGAGGCCACGAGGGCGTCGCACATCTCCTGCAGGGAATCGCTGGGGCGGCCGAGCACCTCGCGGTAGAGGGGCAGCCGGTCCTCGACCGGGCCGTGGAGCAGTCCGCAGTTCTGAAGGGCGAGGACGCTGCCTTCGGGAAGGCCGATCAGGGTGGTCGGATACGAGCTCACGCCCCGGCCCAGGACCGGACCCTCCGGGCAGTCGACAAGCCGGACGGTGCCGTCGGGAAGGGCAAGGACGGGCGGCGGATGGCCGGCCCGTGCGATGGCGCACTCGCGCGTGCTGGGGTCGTACACGAGGTAGAGGCATGTCGCGGTCAGGGGCGGATCGTCGGACCGCTCGAGGCCGGACACGGCCGGATACTCATGGGCGAGTTGCCCGGTCACGTCATGCAGGCGTTCGAGGACTTCGTGCGGCGGGAGGTCCATGGCGGCGAAGGCACTGACCGCCGTGCGCAGCCGCCCCATCGTGGTCACGGTCCGCATGCCGCACCCCGACACATCGCCCGCCACGAGGGCGACACGCGCTCCGGACAGTGGCACAACGTCGTACCAGACACCGCTGGAGACCACGGGGAGATAGGTGTACGCAGTCGCCACGGCGGTGTGCGCGGGCAGCCGGAGAGGCACCAGGGTGCGCTGGGTGAGACGCGCGAGCGTGTGCTCGCGGGTGTAGAGGCGGGCGTTGTCGACGCACACCGCCGCACGGGCGACCAGGTCGCGGGCGAGATCGAGGTCGGCGTCCTCGAAGGGCGGGGAGCCCCTCGTGCGGTAGAAGGCGGCCATGCCGAGCACCACGCCGCGGGCGGCGAGCGGTACCGCCATGAGCGAGTGTGCGCCCGCCCGCCGCAGCAGCTCGGCCTGGGCCGGGACTCGGGTCGTCCACGCGTCGTCGTGTTCCAGAGCGCGTACGAGCCGGGGCTGGAGGTCGGCCAGGGCCTGGGCGTAGGGCGTCCCGAAGGGCATCACCCGTACGTCCCCGATGCCGTACGGACTCTCCACCGGGATCGAGCGGACCGACCGGAAGCCCGCCCTGCGGACGGTGATCCGGTCGACCAGAGGGCCCGGGGCGGGGGCCTCACCGTGCAGCACGGAGTCCAGGACGTCGATCACGGCCACTTCGGCGAGTTCCGGCGCTGCGGAATCGGCGAGTTCCTGCGCCGTCCGGAACACGTCCAGCGTGCTTCCGATGGTCTCGCCGGCCCGGTAGAGCAGTTCCAGGCGCCGCTCGGCCCGGTCCCGCTCGGTGACGTCGACCACCGTCGCGGCGACTCCGAGGACGCGGCCGTCGGAGTCCTCGAGGCGGAAGGCGGAGAGGGAGAGCACCCGCTCCTCGTCACCGAGGTTCGGCAGGCGCACTCTGTTGCGGTGGTTGGTGACGGGCTTCCCCGATTCGAGCACCTGCCGGAGCATGCGCTCCGTGTCGTCCGCGATGATTCCGAGGTCGCTCCACTTGTGCCCCAGCAGGTCCTGGGGGTTCACGCCCTCCGCACCGGGCGCGCCGGTGTTGAACCGTACGACGCGCAGATCGCGGTCCAGCACGTGCAGGCCGATCGGGGGCCGGGTGAACAGCGCGTGCAGCAGAGCCGCGTCGAGTTCGGAATCCATGCCGTACGCGCCTCCTTTGTCGTACGGCGCATTGCACACACCTTGCCCTCCATTCACGCGCGCGAGGCCCGGCGGCGCACCCCGGCCCGGGCCCGTCCGGGTGAGAGGGCGCGGAACCGGCCATTGCCGCCGAGCTCTGAGTGACGCTCCGCACACGCTCGGCAACGCGCGCTCTCCGGGGAGGCGGATGGGCCATCCCCGGCGCATGTGCGGGAACCGGGCCGCGCCCCGGGGGACATCGGGCCGCGCCCCAGGGGACATCGGGCAGCCGTCCGGCCGACCTGGACGACGACGCAGCGCAAGGACCTCAAGTACAGCCTCGTTCCGTGCACGGCCGAAGGCGCCTCGTGCTCGGGCGCCGGCGGCACCGGCCTCGGGGTGAACTACGAGATCCCGCTTCCCCCGGGAGCCACCCGCACGGTCACTGTGACCTGTCGGATCGCCGCCGGCTCCGGCTGCAACGGCAACATCGGCTTCTCCTCGTACCTCCACCACGAGTACGACAACGGCCGGAGCATCAAGGAAGGAATCTTCACCGCCCCGGACACCCGGGTCGTCCGCCCTCCCACGACGCCGGCAGCCTCCTGACCACAGCCCCGCACCCGACGGCGACCCCGGAGCGCACACCCCTCGGGCGGCCGCCCGCCATCCGCGTTGCGGGCACGGACCGTACGCCGGAACGCCTGGCCGAAAATGAACGCTCGCGACACGCTCGCTTGTTCGGGCCACTTCCGACAGCAAGCGTTTACCCTCTGCGCCCACTCGATCTCTCCCCGCAGGGGAGCGGGTCACGGGGCGCCCGCCCCGACGCGGCACCTGCGCTTTTTCGTCAATTTTCACCACAGGCGCACAGAACCCACACGCAGCATCCACTATGTGACGCGTAAGGGCACAACGGCCGCACGCTTCCGGGGAGGGGCGTGCCCGTTGTGCTGGGGGGAAACGGGGAGGGACCTCACCGCATGAAGCGGACCCGCGCCAAGCGGACTCTACGCACGACCGCGCTCACCGCCGGAGCGCTCGTCCTCTCGCTGGGTATACCGGCGGCGCCGGTCCAGGCCGACGAGGGGACGCCCCGCATCGACCTGCGGGTGCTGATCGTGTCCGACGGCGGCCCGGCGACGGACGCCATCGCCGCCGAACTCGACGGTGCGGGGACCCCGTACACCGTCGTCGAACTCCGAAGCCCGGACCGCCCGTCGATCGACGCGGCCTTCCTCGCCGACACCGTCGACGGGCGACAGCGCGCCAAGTACCAGGCCGTCGTGCTGCCTGGAACAGCGCGGTGAAGGCCGGTCAGGTCACCGCCTACCGGGTCGGCGGCTCGGTGACCGTCACCGCTCCCGAAGGTGTCGCGGTGAACGCCACGATGCCGTCCGGGACCGGCCAGGCACTCCTGGACGGGACGGCCGCCTTCGGGCAGCCGTACGCGGGGACCGTCTCCGGTCGGGTCATCCCCGCGGCGGGCCAGGCGAGCGTGACGCTCTCCCTGCCGTCGGCGCCCGCGCCCGCGACCGGGACGGCGACGAGTACGGGGACGGGGACGGGGACCAGCAGCGGCACCACGCGCCTCACGGCCCCTTCGCCCGACGTGCCCGTGCCCGCCGGGGTCGGCCGTCATGTGCCGCCCGGCGCCGACCGGCGTCGCTGAACCCGGCCCCACCGGCCGACGCGAGGACGCGTTCCGGATGCCGTCCGGCGTCCGGAACCCTTCGCTCGCCCTCCGCCCCACCTCTTTCTGCCGTGGAGCTCATCCATGCACGTCCAGAACCGCGCGCCGCGCTCAGGCGCGGCGCGGGTCACCCTCCTCACCGAAGGCACCTACCCGCACAGTCATGGCGGTGTGAGCGTCTGGTGCGACCAGCTCGTGGGCGGCATGCCCGACATCGACTTCGACGTCATCGCGGTGACCGGCACCGGACGCGAAGCCGTCGTATGGGACCTGCCACCCCACGTCGCGGAACCTCTGACGGTCCCCATGTGGGGCCCCGCTCCCGCCGGTTCACCGCCGCGCGGCCGCCGGGAGCGAAGGCTCATGGCCGCGTACGAGAGATTTCTGACGGCCCTGCTCGACCCGTCCGCGGAGGACGGCTTCGCGCCGGCGCTGTACGAGATGGCCCGCGCCGCACGCGACGGACAGCTCGGTCCCGCGCTGCGCGGGGACCGCGCTCTGCGCGTCATGACCGGCGTCTGGAACCGGCCGGGCCTGACCGTCCGGGAAGCCCGGCCGTCGCTGCACGACGCGGTGACCGCCACCGGGCTGCTGGAGCATGCGCTCCGGCCGCTCGCGGCCCGCCCGCCGGAGCACGGCGTGGCGCACGCGGTCAGCGGAGGCGTTGCCGTCCTTCCGGGGCTGGCCGCCCTGGAACTCCACGGCGTCCCGCTGCTGCTGACCGAGCACGGCGTCTATCTGCGGGAACGCTATCTGGGCTACCGGACAGCGCCGTACCGCTGGCCGGTCAAGGCCGTGCTGCTGGGCTTCTTCCGGCTGCTGGCCGAGGAGACCTATCGGCGGGCGGCCCTGATCACACCCGGCAACCGGTACAACCGGCTGTGGGAGGAGCAGGGCGGCGCCGATCCCCGGCTGATACGCACCGTCTACAACGGCGTCGATCCGGCGGCCTTCCCGCCCGCCGGTCCCGAGCCGGAAGGCCCCACCCTGAGCTGGGCGGGCCGGGTGGACCCGATCAAGGACCTGGAGACCCTGATACGGGCGTTCGCCCAGGTCCGTGGTGTGCTCCCGGACGCCACGCTCCGGCTCTTCGGCGGCACTCCGCGCGGCGGCGAGGCCTATCGGGAGCGCTGTGAGGCGCTCGCCGAGGAACTCGGCCACGGCGACGCGGTCACCTTCGAAGGCCGGGTCGAGGACATCCGGGACGCCTACGCGGCGGGAAACGTGGTGATGCTCTCCAGCATCAGCGAAGGCTTCCCCTTCACGCTGATCGAGGCCATGTCGTGCGGCCGGGCGACCGTCTCCACCGATGTGGGGGGAGTGCGGGAAGCGGTGGGCGAGGCCGGTCTGGTCGTCCCGCCGCGCGATCCGGGCGCGATGGCGTCGGCCGCGCTCGAGCTGCTGGCCGATCGGCCGAGGCGCGCGGCCATGGGCGAGGCGGCCAGGCGGCGGGTGATCGAACAGTTCACGCTCCGTCAGACCGTCGACACCTTCCGGGCCGTCTACCTCGAACTCTCCGTACGGGGCACGCTCCGGCTCGCGGACCCGTGGAGCGGCGACCTCGACGAAGAGGCGGCTCTGAGGAGCGTGGCCGGATGAGCGGTCCCATGCCCCTCGAACCCGGTCCGGGCCATGGGGACGCCTTCGCAGCACGGCTCGCGACCCCCGAGGTCACGCTCGCTCTGCGCCTCTCGGCACGGGCACCCGACGGCACCCTCGCACTTCGCGTGCCGCGGGCGGCCGACGATCCGGTGGATGTGCTGGCCGCCGAACTGGCCGACCGGATAGGGCCGGCGGTGCACCCGTACGAGGTGGCCGCCGTGCTGGAGTCGGAGGGACTGACGGGCGATCAGATCAAGGAACGCTACGGCCACCCGGATCTGTTCTCGCTCGCCGCCGACCTGTACGGGCGCGTGCCGCGCAGCTTTCCTCAGCCGCCTCCGGGGGCCGATCCCTGGGCGCCCGATCATGTCCGGTGTGCCCTGCGCGGCGCGCTGTTCGCCCTGCCCGGACTGGCCTATCTGCTGACCGGTCAGCTGTGGCACGGCGAGCGGGGGGTGTACGCGCTGGTCGCGGCGGGCCTGCTGTCCTGGGCATGGGGGCAGGCGCTCAGTCATCGCGCGTATCTGCGGCTGACCGCGGGGCGGCGGGAGGCGGGCCTGACGCTGCTGGTCGGTGCGCCGGCCGGAGCCGTCGCCGCGGCGGCGGCCGGGCTCGCCGTGGCGGGCCCGGGCCCGGCGGCGCTGTTCGCCGTGGGGCAGTCGCTGTATCTCGCTGCGGCCGGAGTGCTGCTGGTGTGCGGCAAGGAACGGATCCTGCTGGCCACGCTCACCCCGCTGGTCGCGGGATCCGCGGTGCTGCCCTGGTGGGACCCGGGTCCCGCCCTGCGGATCGGACTGCCGTCGCTGACCGTGCTGTTGGCCGCCGTGGCCGCGGGGCATGCGGTCCGCGTCATGGTCGGGGCCGGTGCGGCGTCCGGCGCCGGCGCCCGGCCGCGGCTCGTCGAGTCGCTTCCGTACGGCCTGTTCGGGCTGTCCGCCGGTGTGCTGGTGATGCTCGTGGGGCAGCGGCAGCCGCTCGCCGTGATCGCGCTCACCGTGAGCATGGGCTGGGCGGAGTGGCTGCTGTACCGCTACCGGGGACTCTCGGTGGCGGCGCTCCGTGCGGCGGCGGACGAGACCGGATTCCGGCTGCGGTCCGCCGGCGCGCTGGCGATCTGTCTGGGCGGCTATCTGCTCCCGCTCGTGCCCGCGGCGCTGCTGACGGGCACAGAACCGGGCCCGCTGGTGGCCGTCGCGGCACTGCTGTGGACCGCGCTGCTGCTGCAGGCGTTCGGTGTCGCCTGGCCCCCGGCCGCGGTGGCACTCACCGCGGCGTCGGGCGCCGCGGCCACGGCGGTCCTCGGCCGGCCTCCCGGCACCGCGGCCCTGCTGGTCTGCTCCGGCACCGCGGCGGCACTGCTCGTCGTCGCCGTCCTCCGGCTGCTGGGGCGGCCGACCGCGCACGCCTGACCCCCCGGACCGGAACACACATCACAGAAACCGACACCACGCACACCCGACGGGCACTACTCCCCGCAAACCACCGATCACCGCAAGCCACCGATCACCACGAGACACCGACACAGACAACCGACACCGAAACCGACAGCACCGGACTGCCAGAAAAGGAACACCAGTTGACTTCCGCACCGCTCGCCGCCGTCACCGGGGCCGAGGGCTTCATCGGCTCTCACCTGACCGAGGAGCTCGTCGCCTCCGGTCACCGGGTCCGCGCCATGGCCCAGTACAATTCCTTCTCCTCCTACGGCTGGCTGGAGACCCTGCCGCCCGAGGTCCTCGACCATGTCGAGATCGTCCTGGGCGACGTCCGCGACCCCGGCTCCGTCCGCGCCCTCGCCGAAGGCGCCGACGCGGTCTACCACCTCGCCGCGCTCATCGCGATCCCGTACTCGTACCAGGCACCGCACAGCTATGTGGACACCAATGTCACCGGCACCCTCAATGTGCTGGAGGCCGTGCGGGCCCTGGGCATCCCCCGACTGGTGCACACCTCCACGAGTGAGACGTACGGGACCGCGCGGACGGCGCCCATCACCGAGGACCACCCCATCAACACCCAGTCCCCGTACGCGGCGTCGAAGGCCGGCGGCGACCGGCTCGCCGACAGCTACCACGCGAGCTTCGAGACGCCCGTGGTGACGCTGCGGCCCTTCAACACCTTCGGCCCCCGGCAGTCGATGCGAGCCGTGATCCCGACCGTCATCGGCCAGGTCGCCGCGGGCGCGCGCACCATCACCCTCGGCGATCTGCGGCCCACAAGGGACTTCACCTTCGTCAAGGACACCGCACGGGCCTTCCTGGCCGTGGGCACCGCGCCGGCCGCGTCCGTCGTGGGCCGGACCTTCAACGCGGGGACCGGCGGCGAGATCTCGGTGGGCGACCTCGTGCGCCTCATCGGCAAGGTGATGGACACCGACGTCGACGTGCAGGAGGACGAGCAGCGCATCCGCCCCGCGGCGTCGGAGGTCATGCGCCTCGTCGCGGACGCGACGAGGCTGCGCGAGGCGACCGGCTGGGCGCCGGAGCACGACCTGGAGCAGGGCCTGACCCGGACGGTGGAGTTCTTCCGCGAACCGGCCAACCTCGCCCGGTACAAGACCGACATCTACAACATCTGACGCTTCAGGACCGTCCGCGTCTTCCGACCGCCTTACCCACAAGGGGCTCCTCATGCACGCCGTAATTCTCGCCGGAGGCAAGGGCATCCGGCTGCGTCCGTACACCACCGCGCTCCCCAAGCCGCTCGTGCCGATCGGCGACCGGCACGCGATCCTGGAGATCGTGCTCCGCCAGCTCGCCGCCTGCGGCTTCACCAGCTGCACCATCGCCGTCGGCCATCTCGGCCACATCATCCGCGCCTATGTCGGCAGCGGTTCGCGCTGGGGGCTGAGCATCGACTACGCCACCGAGGAGAGCCCGTTGGGCACCATGGGCCCGCTGCTGACCATGCGGGACCGGCTGCCCGAGACGTTCCTGGTCATGAACGGCGACATTCTCACCGATCTCGACTACGCCGACGTGCTGCGACGGCACCGCGCATCGGGCGCCCCGCTGACGATCGCCACCTACGCCCGCAAGGTCCGCATCGACTTCGGGGTACTGACCACGGACGCGGGCAAGGTGGTGGGCTTCGCGGAGAAGCCGAGCATGGACTACCGCGTCTCCATGGGTGTGTACGGCCTGTCCCGCGGGACCCTCGACGGGTACACCCCCGGACTGCCACTGGGCTTCGACGAGCTCGTCCTCGACCTGCTGAAGGCCGGGGACGCGCCGGGCGCCTACGAGTTCGACGGATACTGGCTCGACATCGGCCGACCCGACGACTACGACCGGGCCAACGCCGAGTTCACCACGCATCAGTCGCTGCTGCTCAAGGGAGCCTGAACACCCCATGCGCATCATCCTTCTGGGCTACACCGGGTACCTGGGCGGCCACATCGCAGAGCAGTTGCGCGCGCTGGGGGGCACGCGGCTGTTCGGTGCCGGCCGCGCCCCCACCGCCGACCTCCGCGTCGACCTCGCCACAGCCGGCACGGGGCAGCTGGCCGATGCCCTCGCGGACTTCGCCCCCGACGCCGTCGTCAACTGCGCGGGGGCCGTCGGCGGCGACCCCGTGACGGACGCCGAGGTCAACGCCCGCGGCCCAGCCGTGCTGTGCGCGGCGCTCCGGAAGGCGGCGCCATCGGCCCGGCTGGTCCATCTTGGTTCTGCCGCGGAGTACGGGGCGACCGAGCACGGCGTACGGGTCACAGAGGACGCCCCGACCCGGCCGCTCGCCTCCTACGGCGCGACCAAGCTCGCGGGGACGGTCGCCGTCGCCTCTTCGGGGCTCGACGCGGTCGTCCTGCGTGTGGGGAATCCGGTCGGCCCCGGCGCCGCGCCCTTGAGTCTGCCGGGCGGCACCGCGATGCGGCTGCACCAGGCGGGCAGCGACCCGGGCGCCGTCGTGCGCTTCGGCGATCTGTCCGCGTACCGCGACTTCGTCGATGTGAGGGACCTGGCCCGGGCCGTGGTGCTGGCCACGACCGCGGACGGGCCGCTGCCCCGGGTTCTCAACATCAGCGGCGGCCGTGCCGTCCCGATCCGCGACCTGGTGCACACGCTGGCGGAAGCGGCGGGATTCCGGGGGCGGATCGACGAGGCGGGGAGCGGCTCGGCCCGCTCCGCCGGTGTCGCGTGGCAGTGCTCCGACATCACGGCGGCGCACGACGCCCTCGGCTGGGAGCCCCGGTTCGGGCTGGAGGACTCGCTCGCCGCCCTGTGGGCCTCGCTGTACGCACGGCCGGCAACCGGCCCGGTGGCGGAACAGGCGCCATGAACCTGCTCGTACCGCTCTATGTGCACCCTGCGCAGGACCCGGACGCCTGGCGGCTGGTCGCGGAGCGCGCCGACCGGATCTACGGTGTGGTGCTGAATGCCGCGAACGGTCCCGGCACCGCGCCCGATCCGGCGTTCGTCTCCGCCGCCCGCGCCTTGCGGGCGGCGGGCACGCGCGTCCTCGGCTATGTCGACCTGGACTACGGGGTACGCCCGGACGTCGCGGTGCTCCGCGATCTCGACCGCCACCACGAGTGGTACGGCACCGACGGCTGCTTCTTCGACCAGGTGCCCGCCGACCGGTCGGCCCTGCCCGCGTGCCGGCGTCTCGTGCGGGCGGCCCGGCAGCGAGGGGCGGCAACGATCGTGCTCAATCCGGGAGTTCACCCCGCCCCGGGCTACGCCCGTATCGCCGATCTGCTCGTGACCTTCGAGGGATCCTGGTCGGTCTATCTGGCCTCCTTCACCCGCCCCCGCTGGACCGCGCGTCACCCGGAGGAGCGGTTCTGCCATCTGGTGTACGGTGTGCCACCCGCGCTGGCCGAGGTCGCCACGCGGGCGGCGAAGGAGCGCGGGGCGGCGGTGTCCTGCGCCGTTGCGGACACCCTGCCCAACCCCTGGGCCGCTCCCCCGCCCGCCCTTCTCGGAGAAACACCGTGAGCCCCCAGGTCCGCCGCCCGCCGGTGTTCAGCGCCCTCGTCGCGCTACTCGCACTGCTCCTGGTGGCGGGATGTACGGCGCAACCCCCGCCGGGCCCGACACCCGGTCCGGGCCGCACCCGCTGGCAGCCCGGGCCGGGCACACCCTGGCAGTGGCAGCTGAACGGCCGCGCGGATCCGACGGCGGCGGATGTTCCCGTGTACGACATCGACGGCTTCGAGAACTCCGCGGCCGACGTCGCACGCCTGCACCGGGACGGCCGGAAGGTCATCTGCTACATCAACGCGGGCGCATGGGAGGACTTCAGGCCCGATCGCGCCGACTTCCCCGCTGCCGTGCGAGGCCGGCCGAACGGCTGGGACGGGGAGCGCTGGCTGGACATCCGCCGGCTCGATGTGCTCCGGCCGCTGCTGGAGCGGCGTTTCGACATGTGCCGCGACAAGGGCTTCGACGCGGTGGAGCCCGACCTCATGGACGCCTACCTCAACGACACCGGCTTCCCCCTGACGGCCGCCCACCAGCTCACGTACAACCGCATGATCGCCCGCATCGCCCACGACCGGGGGCTGTCCGTGGGCCTCAAGAACGATGTGCCGCAAATCCCGGCACTGGTCGAGGACTTCGAGTTCGCGGTCAACGAGGAGTGCGCCAGGTACGACGAGTGTGCGGCGCTCACTCCCTTCATCAAGGCGGGCAAGGCGGTCTTCCACGTCGAATACGACCTGTCCACAGAGGACTTCTGTGACCGGAGCCGACGTCTCGGCCTGTCCTCGATGAGGAAGAAGCTCGAGCTGGACCGCTGGCGGCAGCCCTGTTGAGGGTGGGCGGGCGTGACGGTGGGCGGGCGAAGGGGCGTGGGGCGGGGGTGATGGTGGGCGGCCCACCGGCCGCGGTCAGGAGGCGGGGCGCAGGAAGCGGCGGAGTTTCGTCAGTGTCCAGGTGTTGATGATGTCGTCCTTGGTCAGCCAGCCGCGCTGTGCGGTGGCCACCCCGTAGCGCATGTACGGCAGATGCGTGGTGGAGTGGGCGTCCGAGTTCACGGCGAATTTCACGCCGTACCGCTTCGCGCGCAGGATGTCCTCGTCGCCGAGGTCGAGTCGCTCGGGGTGGGCGTTGACCTCCAGCGCCGTGCCGGTTCTGGCACAGGCTTCGAAGACGGCGTCGAAGTCGGCGTCGATCCCCGGACGTCTGCCGATGCGGCGCGTGGTGGGGTGACCGATGACGGCCACGTAGGGGTTCTCGCATGCCCGGACGAGGCGGCGGGTCAGCGTCTGCCGGTTCTGGTTGAAGTGCGAGTGGATCGAGGCGACGCAGATGTCGAAGCCCGCGAGGAAGTCGTCGGGCCAGTCGAGGCCGCCGTCGGGGCCGATGTTGAGCTCCGTGCCGTGCAGCAGCCGCATCCCCCGGTGTCTGCGGTCGAGTTCGCGGACGCGCTCACGCTGGGCGAGCATCTTCTCCGTGGTCATGCGCTGCATGGCGAGATCGGGGGCATGGTCGGTGACCGCGTAGTAGGAGTATCCGCGCTCGGCAGCCGCGGCGACCATCTCTTCGAGCGGGGCGAGACCGTCCGTGAGGTCGGTGTGGGTGTGGAGGTCGCCGCGTATGTCCTTCTCTGTGACCAGGTCCGGGAGTTCGCCTCGCAGGGCTGCCGCGATCTCGCCTCGGTCCTCACGGAGCGTCGGCGGGATCCAGGACAGACCGAGACGGCGGTAGATCTCCTCCTCCGTTTCCGAGGTGATCTTCTTGCCGCTCTCGGCGTCGAAGAGCCCGTACTCGGACAGCTTGAGCTTCTGCCGTACCGCCATCTCACGGGTGCGGATGTTGTGCGCCTTGGAGCCGGTGAAGTACTGCAGGCCCGCCCCCCAGGAGTCGGGCGGCAGAACACGCAGGTCGACCTGGAGGCCCTTGGTGGTGCGGATGGAGGTCTTCTTGTCACCGTGTGCGATGACCTCGGCGGTGTACGGGAGGTTCCCGAGAGCCTCCATGAACGGCGCCGCTTTCTCCGCCGCGACGAGGATGTCGATGTCGCCGATGGTCTCCCGCATTCGGCGCAGCGATCCGGCGTACGTACAGCCTTCACAGCCCTTGATCCCCGAGAGCTCCCCGATGATCTGTTCGGCCGAGTCCATTGCGGCGTTGAGGAGGATGCGGCTGCCTGCCTTCTGCATGAGGGCGATGCCGTGGAGGAGGTTCTTCTCCGTCTTCTCGCCGAACCCTTTGAGATCGCGCAGCCGCTCCTCGTGGATGGCGTGGAGCAACTGGTCCACGGAGGAGACCTCGAGCTCCTGATAGAGCAGCATGGCCTTCCTGGGGCCGAGCATCGGGATCGTCATCAGCTCCCGGACACCGGCGGGGACGGACCGGCGGCGTTCCTCGACGACGGAGATCTGTCCGGACGTCAGGTATTCGGTCACCTTGTCGGCGATGGACCTGCCGACACCGGGGATCTCCCGCAGTTCCTTGGAGTCGAGTTTCGAGACATCGGCGTGATGGCCGCCGATGGCGCGGGCGGCCTTCTCGTAGGACCTGGCCCTGAAGGCATCGCCGCCGGTGATCGCGATGAGGTCGGCGTACTCCTGCAGGAGGGCCTCGATCTCTTCGTTGACCCTGGGCATGACTCCAGCGTCACACGGTCCCCAGCGCCGCGCCTGCTGGCACGTACACGACAATCCCATGGCGGCCCCAGGGACAGCCCGCTCAAGAAGTCGCAGCTCAGAAGGTTGACGCAGACAGGGGAACGTCGGATCGATCCATGGCGTTGAGTCCGGCAAGGCAGCCACCGTCGACGGGCTGTGGTGCCACCCCGTTCTGGTCACCCGTCCGGAGTTCCATGTCCAGTGTCCGAGCTGTTCCCACCGCACTCGCCGGGGCGTTCATAGCCATGCTCGTCGGCTGCTCCGCCGGCGCGGGCCCAGCGCCGCCCGGCAAGCAGGCCGCCGCCCCCGTCAGCTCCCCCGGAGGCGTGACGGCCGCGGCTCCGGCAGCCACCCCGACCGCCGGCCGGGCATCGGCCCCAGCGCCGCCTCCGGCACCGGTGGCCGAGGAACCCGTTCCCGAGAAGACCGCGGCGGCGACCGCGCCCGCCTCGCTCTCCATCCCCTCGATCGGCGTCGACGAGCTGCGAGTCGTTCCGTACGAGGGCACGACGGACGACCGACCGGGCACCCGGATCCAGAATCGCGGCGTCGCCGCCAGCCCGTACGGAGACGGTGGCGGGGTCGGCCCCGGCCAGGTCGGCAACTACCTGGTCACGGCTCACCGCCTCTCGGCCGGCGGACCGTTGCGCGACCTCCCGTCGGTCGGCGTCGGCGACAGGGTCCTCGTCAGCGCGGGCGGCACGGTCTACGAATACAGGATCACCGGGACCAGGAAGACGTCCTTCCGCTCCCAGCGCTCGCTCGCCGAGCAGCGGTCGGCGGTCCCCGGCTTCCCGGGCAGGCAGCCCACCAAGGCGATGATCACGATCTCCACCTGCGCAACCCCGGAGGACACCGCCGCAGGCAACCTCTGGCGCGACGACAGGGGCAACCCTGAGCACCGCATCGACAAGGTCGGCGTGCTGGCCTCGGTACGGGAGCACGGAGGCGGCCCGGGCACCGGGTGACGCCTCGGCCCGGTGGCCCTGCCGGCGCCGGCCGGCCCTCAGGCGACGGCGGCCAGCGTGTCCACCAGTCTGCGACGCGCGGCGCGCGCGGCGGGCAGGGCCGACAGCGCGACCGCTCCCAGTACGGCCGCGGCGGCCAGCAGGAGCAGCAGACCGAGGGACGGCGCATGGGCGATACCGGCGCCGACGCCGCTGGAGCGGCCCTGTGCGTCGATCAGCCAGAGCGCGAGCGGCACCCCGAGCCCGGCACCCACCACCGCCGCTGCCAGCGCGGTGAAACCCACGGCGCTCACCGTGACCGCCGTGATCTGCCGCGGGGACAGCCCGATCGCCTTCAGCGCGAGCAGGTCCCGTTCGCCCTCCCGTACCGTCCCGCCGATCGCCGTCGACAGTTCGGTGAGCCCGATCAGGGCCAGGACCACGATCAGCCCGACCACCACGCCGCGCATCGGCGAGAGCCGGTCGGCGGGGCTGGTCACCTCGTGGATGTCCAGCCGTCCCCGGGACGCCTCGGTCAGCGCCGCGCGCACCTCACCCGGGTCGGCGTCCGGTCGCAGCTGGAGCCGGTAGAGCGTCGGGCGCAGGGCCGGATCGTTCTCGCGCAGCGTGTCGAGGGAGGTGGAGACGGTGCGGCCGCCGTTCTCGGGCTCGATGCTGCGGCCGACGATGTGCAGGATCTGCGGGTGGCCGCCGACCGTCATCCGCACCCAGTCGCCCACCCCCACGCCCAGCAGATCCAGCAGTCCCTGCCCCGCGACGGCCTCGTCCGGGCCGAGCGCCGCCCGGCCCTCGGCGACGGAGTACGGATAGGGCTGCTGCCGCGTCCCGACGCCACGCAGCGCGATGGTGCCGGTCTGGCCCGGGACGAGCGCCGCGACCTCGACGCCCGGATGGGCCGCCTCCACCCGGTCGTCGCCTTCGAGGAGGGCCTGCGCCTCCCTCTCACCGAGGCTCTGGTCGGCCCGTGCCGTGAGCGGGGCGGCGAGGCCGAGCTGCTCCGGTCTGCTGTCGAAGCGGCCGATCGTCGTCAGCGCACTGAGAGCGACCGTGATCAGGAGCAGCGGCAGCGCGAGCCGGGCGACCGTGGCAGGTGTCTGCGGGCCGCGCACGAAGGCCCGGTGGAATCCGAGCACCAGCGCGGGCGGCACCCGCAGCCCCAGGGCCCGGCGGGCCGCACCGGTCAGCCCTCCGCCCGCGCCCGTCGCGGCCGGGAGCACCGGTACGGGCGGCACCCGGCCCGCCCGCCACGCCGCGAGACAGGTCGTGGCACCGATGAACACGACCGCCGCGACCGGCACGGCGAGCAGCGCCGCGGTGTGCCCGGGCAGCCCCTGCCACACACCGATCGCCTCCCCGAGTCTGCCGGGCACACGGCTGCCGAGCGTCTCGGTCAGGACGGTGGCGGAAACCGCTCCGAGCACCGCGAACGCCAGATGCTGGACGAGGAAGACACGAACCACCTGGCCCGGGGTGAAGCCGATCGCCTTGAGCACGGAGATGTCCCGGAGATGGCCGCGGACCCGGGTGCTGATCGCGCCGTACACGGCCAGCGTGGCCGCGAGCAGCGCGCCGAGCCCGAAGAGCCCGAGCACCTGGCCGAGCAGCCGGGTGTCGCCCTGTGCCTCCGCACGTGCCTCCTGCCAGTTCGACACGTCGGTGACGGCTCCGGCGCCGAGCCGGGTCACCGCGCGCTGGACGGCGTAGTCGGTGTCGTCCGGGTCGGCGAGGTGCAGCCCGATGACGTGTCCTGGCCGGTCGCCGTCGCCTTGTGCCGCCCGCACCGATGGCGGCAGTGCCCAGACGGTGCCGGGACGCTCGCCCGGCCGGTAGCGGGGCTCGGCGCTGTCCGCGACACCGAGGACGGTGAAGGTACGCCCTGTGCCCGACAGCGTGAGGACATCGCCGGGCCCGGCCACCAGCGCCTGGGCGATGCTGCTCTCCAGGACGACGCCGTCGGGGGCCTCCGCGGTGAGCCACCGACCGGATGTGACCAGCGGGCGTCCGGTCGTGGGCGGTTCCTCGGCCGCGCCGCGCAGCTCGACGCCGGCCCGTGCACCGCGGGTCTCCACCGCGGCGGTGGCGGTGCGGTAGGGCCCCGACACGGAGTCCACGCCCTCGAGAGACTCGAGGGCGGCCATGTCGGCGGCGGGTCCTGCGTGGATCCAGACATGCGCCCCGTGGGACTGCGCGAACACCCGCTGCCAGGGGTTGGTGGCGTAGCCGAAGAGGGCGGCCGCCAGCAGCAGCGCGGCGACGATTCCGGCGGTTGCGGAGACGATGAACAGCGCTTCGCCGCGGTGGGTGCGCAGATCGGCGTGCGCCCAGCGCAGAGTGGCTCGCACAGGTCAGTCCTTCAGCTCGAGGACGCCGGACAGCCCGGTGCCTCGCGCGGGCGTACCGCCCAGCTCGGCGTCGTCGGCTATGCGTCCGTCGAAGAAGCTGATGACACGGTCGGCGGCGCTGGCCAGCCGCGCGTCATGGGTGACCAGCAGGATGGCCTGACCGCGCTGGTGGAAGCGGGACAGCAGTCGCATCACCTCGCGGGTGCCCTTGCTGTCCAGACTGCCCGCGGGTTCGTCGGCCAGCAGCAGCCGCGGATGGTTGACGAGCGCCCGCGCAAGGGCGACCCGCTGCTGCTCACCGCCGGAGAGTTCGCCGGGCATGCTGCGTGCCTTGCCCTCCAGGCCCAGCTCGGCGAGCAGTTTCTCCCGCTCGGCGCGGGCCTGCTTCGGGCCCGTCCCGGCGAGCAGCGCGGGCAGTTCGACGTTGTCGGCGACCGTCAGGTTCGACACGAGGTTGAAGAACTGGAAGACGATGCCGATCCGGCGCCGGCGCTCCGTCGCCCAGCGGGCCTCGCTGTAGCGGTCCGTGCACTCGCCGTCGAGCCAGATGCTTCCGCTGTCCGGCCGCTGCAGCCCGCCGAGCAGATGCAGCAGGGTCGACTTGCCGGCGCCCGACGGTCCGCTGACGGCAACGAATTCGCCGTGCCGTACGGACAGATCGACCCCGCGAACGGCACGGGCGGGCGCCCCTTCGCCGTGGTGGGTCTTGACCAGGCCTTCCGCGCGCAGCAGAGGAACGGACCCGGGTCCGGTGGCGGCCTGGCCGGCGGCGTGGCTCATTCCAGCCCCTCCAGTTCCTCCTGGCAGCGCTCCAGCCAGTCGAGGTCGGCCTGCAGATGCAGCATGGCTCCCTCGATCAGCAGATGGGCGATGCGGTTGTCCCGGTTCTCCGTCACGGACAGCTTCGACAGGTTGCGCATGGTGTTGAGGTATTCGCGTCGCTGTTTGTTGATGAGGGCGATCTGGTCGGCGAGTCCGGTCCGCGGCGCGAGCGCGAGTTTCATGAAGAACTCGTCCCGTACCCGCGGCTCGTCCGCCGTCTCCTCGAACCAGGCGCGCAGCGCCTCCGTCCCGGCGTCGGTGAGGCGGTAGATCCTCTTGTTGGGCCTGCTCGACTGGGTGACGTCCTCGCCCTCGATCAGCCCCGACTTCTCCAGCCGGCCCAGCGTGACATAGATCTGGCCGACGTTCGGCTGAGGGTACGCGGCACCCAGCAGTTGCTCAAGGTCCTGCTTGAGTTCGTAGCCATGGGCCGGGCCCCGGGAGAGGAGTGCCAGGAGGGGCAGGCGCACTCAGCTCTCCTCCCTCCGCCATCCCCGGCAGCGTGCGTGCCGGGGGCAGTGCCGGCGGTTGTCGTAATGTGGCCCGGATCGCTCTCGTCATCCGATACCGGCCCTAGTATCGCCCATGCCTAACGGGTATACATGCCCGTACGCCGGACGACGATGCCCGGGGGCGGATGTACAGGGAGGAACCTATGCGGTGGATACGTGCCGCCGGTAGGGGTCTCCTGGTCGCAGCGGTCGTGCTGACGGGATACGTGTCGTCCGGCACGCATGCCGACGGTGCGCCGCCGGGCGGTGCGGGCGGCGGCGGGCGCGGCCCCATGACGCTGGCCACGGCGGGCGATCTCACCGGCTATCTCGGCCCCCTGCTCGAAGGCTGGAACCGCGCTCGTCCCGCCGAGAAGGTCACGCTGGTCGAGCTGCCGGACTCCGCCGACGAGACCCGCGCCCAGATGACCACAGAACTGCGGCCGGGCGGCGGCCGGTTCGACATCCTCAACATCGATGTCGCCTGGACCTCGGAGTTCGCCGCGGCGGGCTGGATATCCCCGCTGGAGTCGAGCCGGTTCCCGCTGGACAGTTTCCTGCCACCGGTCGTGGACACGGCGACATACGAAGGACAGCTGTACGCCGTCCCCTATGTCACGAATGCCGGGATGCTCTACTACCGCAAGGACATCCTCGACCGCGAGGGCGAACGGCCGCCGCGCACATGGCCCGAGCTGGAGCGCCAGGCGCGGACGATCGCCCCCCGCCACGGCATCGGTGGCTACGCGGGCCAGTTCCTTCCGTACGAAGGGCTCACCGTCAACGCCACGGAGGCGGTCTACTCGGCCGGCGGGACGATCCTCGGCGACGACGGGCGGGTGACCGTGGACTCGGCCGCGGCCCGCAGCGGTATCGGGTTCCTCGCCCGCGGGGTGCGCGACGGCTGGATCCCGAAGGAAGCCCTCACGTACAAGGAGGAGGAGTCCCGGCAGGCCTTCCAGGACGGCCGGCTGCTCTTCCTGCGCAACTGGCCGTACGCCTACGCCGGCGCGTCCGGCAAGGACTCCAAGGTCGCCGGGAAGTTCGGCGCGGTACCGCTCCCGGGTCCCGGAGGAGCGGGCACCAGCGTGCTGGGCGGATCCAATCTCGCGGTCAGCTCGAGCGCGAGACACCCGGAGTCGGCCAACGACCTGATCGCGTATCTCACCAGCGGCCCGGTGCAGCGGAGGGTGCTCACGGAGGGCGCCCTGCCACCCGTACGGGCCGAGGTGTACCAGGACCCGGAACTCGTACGGGACCACCCGTATCTGCCCACGCTGCGCCAGAGCGTGCTGGCCGCCGCGCCACGCCCCAAGAGCCCGCGCTACGAGCAGGTGAGCCTGGCGGTGCAGGCGGTCATGCATGACGCCATGGCGCAGCACCAGGAGCCCGGTGCCGCGGTGCGCAGGCTGGCCGGGGAGCTGGCGGCCATCTCCCGCCGCAGCTGAACCCACCCCACCTTCTACCTACACGTTAGGTATCAACGCGGGGGTTCAACCGCACCAATATGCAGGGAATACACGGGCAAATCACCCAACTCTCCTTCGTATTTCCGCATGACCGTTGACACATTCTCGACACCCCTACTTAACATGCATGCATAACCGCTGGCCTTCTCTTCGGCCGCGGACACCCCTTCGTGCAGAAACAGGTCAACGGGTGACGCTCACAGCTCCGGCCGGCGACGGCCTCACGCACCGCGGCGCGGACCGCCTCACGCAGCACCACTGGTGGCGCGACGCGGTCATCTATCAGGTGTACGTCCGCAGCTTCCTGGACAGCACTGGCGACGGCATCGGCGATCTCGCCGGAGTCCGTGCCGGACTGCCGTATCTGAAGAAGCTCGGCGTGGACGGAATCTGGCTGAGCCCGTTCTACCCCTCGCCGCAGCACGACCACGGGTACGACGTCGCCGACTACTGCGACGTGGACCCGGTCTTCGGCGACCTGACCGAGTTCGGCCTGCTCATCGCCGACGCGCAGCGCCTCGGCGTCAAGGTGCTGCTCGACATCGTTCCCAACCACTGCTCCAGCGAGCACGCCTGGTTCCGCGAGGCCCTCGCGTCGCCGCCGGGCAGCGAGGCACGCGCCCGCTTCCACTTCGCCGAAGGCCGCGGTCCCGGTGGGGACGTGCCGCCCAACAACTGGCACGCGATGTTCGGCGGCCCCGCCTGGAGCAGGGTCACAGAACCGGACGGCACCCCGGGGCAGTGGTATCTACACATGTTCACGCCCGAGCAGCCGGACCTGAACTGGCGCAACCCCGAGACGGCCGCGCACTTCGACCATGTGCTGCGTTTCTGGCTGGACCGCGGCGTCGACGGCTTCCGCATCGACGTGGCCGCCGGGCTCTTCAAGCACCCGGAGCTGCCCGACTCCTCCGACCCCGAGGCCGACGCCCGCACCCGGGACTCGGTGAACCCGCTCGCCTGGAACCAGCCCGAGGTGCACGACGTCTGGCGCCACTGGCGGTCGGTGTGCGAGGAGTACACGGCCCGGGACGGCCGGGAGCGGCTGCTCGTCGGCGAGGTGTCCGTGCCGACAGCGCGCGAACACGCCCGGTACGTACGCCCGGACGAACTGCACCAGGCCTTCTTCTTCGACCTGCTGGGGGCGCCCTGGGACGCCGGCACGTTCCGCACGGTGATCTCCGAGGCGATGCAGGACATCGCGGGTACCGGCTCCACCGTCACCTGGGTTCTCAACAACCACGACCAGGTCCGCACCGTCACCCGCTACGGAGAGTCGGGCACGGAGGGCAGCGGTCTCGGCGCCGCCCGGGCCAGGGCCGCCGCGCTGCTCATGCTGGCTCTGCCGGGCGCCGCCTACATCTACCAGGGCGAGGAGCTGGGCCTGCCCGAGGTCGTCGATCTGCCGGACGAGGTGCTCACCGACCCGATCTTCCGGCGCACCGGAAGCCGCGCGCGGATCCGCGACGGCTGCCGGGTGCCGCTGCCGTGGTCGGGCCACGCCTCCCCGTTCGGCTTCACCTCCGGTGCCGAGGGGGCCAAGCCGTGGCTGCCGCAGCCCGGCTGGTTCGCCGAGCACGCCACCGACCGCGCACTCGCCGACACCCGCTCGTTCTGGCACCTCTACCGCGACGGGCTGCAACTGCGCCGGGGCCTGCCGCAGCTGGGCGAGGGCACCCTGCGCTGGCTGGACTCCGTACCCGGGGTCCTCGCCTTCGTACGGGGCGACGGACTCGTGTGTGCCGTCAACTTCGGTACCGCTCCCGTGCCCGCCCCGGTCTCCGGTGCCCCGCTGCTGTCCAGCGGGCCCTGCCCCATCGGCGTACTGCCCGGATCCACCGCCGCGTGGTGGATCAGCGACCGCACCACCCCATGAGTCCCCACCGCCGTAACCCCGTCCGTTCCTCCGCTCACAAAGGAAGATCCACGATGACGCGACGCATCATGCTTGCCGGCTGCACGGCCCTGACCCTCGCCCTCGGCGCCACCGCCTGCGGCGGCGGCCCCGTCAGCACCGCGAAGGACGGTGACAAGTCCCTCGACGGCCAGACGATCACGGTCGCGGGTGTCTGGTCCGGTGCCGAGCAGAAGAACTTCCAGAAGGTGCTGGACGCCTTCACCGCCAAGACCGGGGCGAAGGCCCAGTTCGTCTCCACGGGCGACAACGTCTCCACCGTCGTGGGCAGCAAGATCGAGGGCGGCAACGCACCCGACGTGGTGATGGTCCCCCAGGTCGGTGTGCTGCAGCAGTTCGCCAAGAACGGCTGGCTCACCCCGCTCTCCACGACCGCCGAGAAGTCCGTCGACGTCAACTTCGCCAGCGTGTGGAAGCACTACGGCAGCGTCGAGAGCGAGCTCTACGGCGTGTACTTCAAGGCCGCCCACAAGTCGACCGTCTGGTACAGCCCGGACGCCCTCGACCAGGCCGGGGTCAAGGCGCCGAAGACGTTCGCTGAGATGCTCAAGGCGGGAAAGACCGTCTCGGATTCGGGACTGGCCGCCTTCGCGGTCGCCGGTGAGGACGGCTGGACCCTCACCGACTGGTTCGAGAACATCTACCTCTCCCAGGCCGGTCCCGAGATGTACGACCAGCTCGCCGCCCACACCGTCAAGTGGACCGACCCGAGCGTGGTCAAGGCCCTCACCACCCTCGGCAAGCTCTTCGCCGACAAGGAGCTGATCGCGGGCGGCCAGAAGGGGGCGCTGAGCACCGACTTCCCGGGCTCGGTCGAGAAGGTGTTCGGCCCGGAGCCCGAGGCCGGCCTGGTCTACGAAGGCGACTTCGTCGCCGGTGTGGCCAAGGACCAGTTCGGCAAGAAGATCGGCGAGGACGCTGCGTTCTTCCCCTTCCCGGCCGTCGACAGCGGCAAGGCTCCCGTCGTCAGTGGCGGTGACGCCGCCGTCGCCCTCGAGAGCGGCAAGAACAAGAAGGCCGCCATGGCCTTCCTGGAGTACCTGGCCACGCCGGAGGCCGCCGCCGTCTGGGCGAAGGCCGGCGGATTCATCTCCCCCAACAAGAAGCTGGATCTCGCCGAGTACGGCGACGACACCACCCGTGAGACCGCCAAGTCGCTGATCGACGCCGCGGACTCCGTCCGCTTCGACATGTCGGACCAGGCGCCCGCGGCCTTCGGCGGCACCAAGGGCCTGGGCGAGTGGAAGCTGCTGCAGGACTTCCTGCGCGATCCCTCGGACCCGAAGGGCACCGCCGCCAAGCTCGAGGCCGCGGCCGCCAAGGCGTACAAGGGCTGACGACATGACCTCTGTCACCACCCCCACACCCGGGGCCGCGAGTCCGCCCCTGACCGCCGGGGCAGCGGATCCCCGGCGCCGCGCCCGGCGGCGCCGGCGGATCGTCGCCGTGGCCTTCATCCTTCCCGCGCTGGTGCTGCTCGGCGCGCTCGTCGTCTACCCGGTGCTGTTCTCGGTCGGGCGGAGCTTCTTCGACGCGGGCGGCACCCGCTTCGTCGGCGGCGAGAACTACGCCGAGATGTTCAGCGACCCGGCGACCCTCAAGGCCGTCCGCAACAGCGCCATCTGGGTGGTCGTCGCCCCGACACTGCTCACCGGTCTGGGGCTGATGCTCGCCGTACTGGTCGAGAAGGTCCGCTGGGCCACGGCGTTCAAACTGCTGCTGTTCATGCCGATGGCGGTGTCCTTCCTCGCGGCGGGCATCATCTTCCGGCTCGCCTACGAGGAGGACCCCGACAAGGGGGTGCTCAACGCGGCGGTCGTCGGAGTGCACGACGCCGTCAAGGGCACGTCCTCCTACCCCTCCGCCCGTGCCCGCGACGGACAGGGTCTGACGAAGGGCGCGGACGGTTCCTACACGACCGCGGACAGGGTGTCCCCCGGCAGCCGGAGCGTCAGCCTCGGACTCGTCGGCGTACTTCCCAAGGACCTGCCCGCGGAAGCGAAGCCGGCCGCGGCGGCGGCCTCGCGGGGGGCCGGGGAGCGGGAACTGCTCGGGGTCGTCTATCTGGACTTCACCCCCGGCGGGGCTGGTGAGCAGGGGCGGGTCGACAAGGCCGAGAGCGGACTGCCGAGGATGACGGTCGAGGCGGTGCGCGACGGCGTGGCGATCGCCAGCGCCACCACCGCGGCCGACGGCTCCTTCCGCTTCCAGGACCTGGATCCGGGCACGTACACCGTGCGGCTGCCCGCGAAGAACTTCGCGCCGCCCTACGAAGGTGTCTCGTGGCTCGGTCCGGCACTGGTCACCCCGGCCATCATCGGCGCGTACCTGTGGATCTGGACCGGCTTCTCAATGGTGCTCATCGGCGCGGGGCTGTCCTCGCTGCCGCGCGACACGCTCGAGGCGGCCCGGATGGACGGGGCCAACGAGTGGCAGGTGTTCCGCAGGATCACCGTGCCGCTGCTCGCGCCCATCCTGACCGTGGTCTTCGTGACCCTGGTGATCAATGTGATGAAGGTCTTCGACCTCGTCTACATCATCGCGCCCGGACCGGTGCAGGAGGACGCCACCGTGCTGGCCACGCAGATGTGGCTGGTCTCCTTCGGCGGCGGCAACAACCAGGGTCTGGGCAGCGCGCTCGGTGTGCTGCTTCTGCTGCTGGTGATCCCGGCCATGGTCTTCAACGTCCGCCGTTTCCGCAGGAGCCAGTCATGAGCGCCACCGTCACCGACCCGGTCACCGCGAAGCAGCCGGCCACCTCCGGCCGGTCCCGACGCCGCCGGCGCTCCGGGAGCCGGCTCGGCAGGTGGCTCGGCAACACAGTGGTCCAGGCGTTCCTGGTCGTCATCGGGCTCGTCTGGATCACCCCGCTCGCCGGTCTCCTGCTGTCCTCGCTCCGCTCGGCGCAGGACAACGCGAGCAGCGGCTGGTGGACCACGCTCGCCGGTCCCGGGCAGTTGTCGTTCGACAACTACTCCGCACTGCTCGCCAACGCGGGGATGACTCGGGCGTTCTGGAACACCGTGCTGATCTCGGTGCCCGCGACCGCTCTCGTCATCGTCATCGCGGCGCTGGCCGGGTATGCCTTCGCCTGGCTGGAATTCCCCGGCAGGGACTGGCTGTTCCTGCTGGTGGTGGCCCTGCTTGTGGTGCCCGTCCAGGTCGGCCTGCTGCCGGTGGCGAAGCTGTTCGGCCAGCTCGGACTGTTCGGCACGATCCCGGGGGTGGTGCTCTTCCATGTCGCGTACGGACTGCCGTTCGCCATCTTCCTGCTGCGCAACTACTTCGCCGACATCCCACGCGAAATGCTGGAGGCAGCGCGGATGGACGGGGGCAGCGAGTGGCGGATCTTCACCCGGCTGGTCCTGCCGGTGGGACGTCCGGCGATCGCGAGCCTGGCGATCTTCCAGTTCCTGTGGGTCTGGAACGACATGCTCGTGGCGTTGCTCTTCGCGGACAGCTCCTCCCAGCCGCTCACCGTCGAACTGCAGTCCCAGGTGCGTCAGTTCGGCAGCAACATCGATGTCCTGGCGCCAGGTGCGTTCCTGTCCCTGATCGTGCCCGTGGTCGTCTTTTTCGCCTTCCAGCGGCACTTCGTCCAGGGGGTGATGGCGGGCTCGGTGAAGTAGCCGTCGCGAGGCGCGGCCGGCTGCGACAGCGGACCGCCCCGCCGGTGCTCCACGGGGGAAGCACCGGCGGGGCGGCTCTGTGTTCCGGCAACGCGTCTACTTCACCGCCCTCGCGGCGGCCACGGGCTCAGCGGTACAGCAGCGACTTCATGACGGCCGTCAGCTCCGCCTCGGGGTCGGACACCGCCGCGGCCGAACGCCACGCCATGAACCCGTCCGGGCGTACCACGACCGCACCGTCGGGTGATGCACCGTGCAGCTCGGCCCAGTCGAACCCCGTTTCCGGGATCAGATCGACGTCGGGACCTTCACCGACGACGAAGGTCTCGAGCGTGCACGAGAGCCGGTCGGCGACGGCCCGCGCCGCCGCGCGCCACGCCTGGCCGCCGGGTCCTGTCAGCAGCACGTAGGACCGCTCGTAGAGGTCCAGCGTGGAGATCCTGCGCTGGCTGCCGGGCCGGTGCAGCCACATGTGCGGGGCCCTGCTGCCGGGCTCGCCGAGGAAGCGCATCCCCTGGGGAACGACGGGCATGTCGTGGTCCGCGCCGAGGACGGCTCCACGCGGGTAGCGGTAGCCCATGGCCACGGCGAGCATCCCGCCCGGGGTTCCGCCGGGTCCACCGGCACCACCCGGTCCACCGGGACCGCCGCCGGGCCCACCGGGGCCCCCAGGTCCGCCAGGTCCGCCGGGTCCGCCCGGGCCTCCGGGTCCACCCATTCCCGGCCGTCCGGGACCGCCCGCGCCAGGCCCGCCGGGACGACCCGCACCGGGACCACCGGGGCCCCCCGCGCCGGGACCACCGGGACCGCCCGCACCGGGACCACCGGGACCGCCCGCACCGGGACCACCGGGACCGCCCGCGACCGAGGAGGGGTCGTACCCCGGGTGGCTGTGCTCCTCCGACCTGCTCGAGGCGCGCGCGCCCGTGGCCACGGCCACCGGCTGACGTTCCATCTCGTAGGTCTCCAGCAGCCCGGGGCCGGCAGAGCCGTCCAGGACCAGGGCGAGCTTCCAGGCCAGGTTGTGCGCGTCCTGGATACCGGTGTTCGAGCCGAACGCCCCGGTCGGCGACATCTCGTGACAGGAGTCGCCGGCCAGGAAGACCCTGCCCGAGCCGTACCGCTGCGAGACACGCTCCGCGGCGTGCCACGGGGCCTTTCCGGTGATCTCGACGTCGATGTCCGGGGCACCGGTCGCCTTGCGGATGTGGGCGATGCAGCGCTCTTCCGTGAAGTCCTCCAGCGTCTCACCGCTGTCGGGCTGCCAGGGCGCGTGGAAGACCCAGTTCTCCACGTTGTCCACCGGCAGCAGAGCGCCGTCCGCCTCCGGGTTGGTCAGGTAGCAGACGATGAAGCGCCGGTCGCCGACGACGTCCGCGAGGGCGCGCGAGCGGAAGGTGACGCTGACGTTGTGGAACAGGTCGCCGAGTCCCGTCTGTCCGATGCCGAGCTTCTCGCGCACGGGGCTGCGGGGGCCGTCGGCAGCGATCAGGTAGTCCGCCCGTACAGTGCTGAGCCGGCCGGTCTCCCGGTCCTCGATGACCGCGGTCACGCCCTGCGAGTCCTGCTCGAACGACTTGAGTTCGGTGGAGTACCGCAGGTCGCCACCGTTCTTGCGGGCGCACTGCAGCAGCACGGGCTCCAGGTCGTTCTGGCTGCACACGCACCAGCCGGACGGGCTGAACTTGGCCAGTCCGTCTCCCGGGTCGATCTCCTTGAGCAGCCACTCGCCCGCGTCGCCGGCGAGGGACGGCGTCTGGAGGATGCCGTGGTTGCCCGCAAGCGCTGACGCCGCCTCATGAATGAGCGGCTCGGCACCCGCCACCCGGAACAGCTCCATCGTGCGCACGTTGTTGCCGCGTCCGCGCGGATGCCTCGAAGTGCTCGCGTGCCGCTCGACGAGCATGTGCCCGACGCCGAGTCGGCCCAGGAACAGCGACGCGGACAGGCCCACCAGGGAGCCGCCCACGATCAGGACCGGTACGCGGTCGTCGAAGTTTTCTTCCATCAGTAGCTCCAGCTCCAGACGCCGGTTGGTGGGGGGAATGGAGTTTCTCTGCCCTTGCGGGAGCGCCTCGATCGCCCCTTCACCCGCTTGGTTCACACATCTCGCGCCACCCGTGGTATCGGCACACGATCGAAGCCGGACAGCCACATCGTGTGAGCGGTCGATGGCCGTCCCTCAGCGTCGGACCTCTTACTCCGAACCCCGGAGAGCCGGCTCCGTCCACAACTGTGGCGGCTTCACTGTCTCGAAGGAGATGCGTGGAACATGACAACTCTGTCGGAACGTATATCTCAGTCGGCCTTCGACGGCTCCAGGCTGCGGGTCGTACTGCTGGTGGATCTTCACGACGGCGCGCAGCAGGAGTTCCTCGCTGCGTACGAGCACATGCGCAACCAGGTGGCATCTGTTCCGGGCCATCTCAGTGACCAGCTGTGCCAGTCGATCGAGAACCCCTCGCAATGGCTGATCACCAGCGAGTGGGAGAGCGCCCCGCCGTTCATCGAGTGGGTGAACAGCGAGGAGCACATCGATGTGGTCCGGCCGCTGCACAGTTGCGTGCGGGACACCCGTTCCCTGCGCTTCAGCGTCCTCCGTGAAACGGGCAAGATCCACACCGAGGCGCGCGCCGCGGAACTCGGCGGTTCTTTGCAGCCCTCTGCGCGGATGGGTGACGGTGTGGTCCGCCACGCCCTCACCTTTACCGTCAAGCCGGGCAGCGAGGAGGTGGTCGCGGAGATCCTCGCGAACTACAAGTCGCCCGAGTCCCGTGTCGATGACAACACCCGGTTGCGCCGTACCACCCTGTTCATGCACCGGAACCGTGTCATCCGCGCCGTCGAGGTGCAGGGCGACCTGCTCGCCGCACTGCGCCACGTCGCCCGCCAGCCAGAGGTCCAGGCCCTTGAGGAGGCCATCAATCCCTATCTGGAGCAGTACCGCGACCTCAACGACCAGGAGTCGGCGCGGATGTTCTTCACCCGGTCCTCCCTTCCGGCGGTGCACCACCTGGCGGCCGTCGGCAGCGAGCACCCGGATGTGGAGCGGCACGCGCTGTACTACCCGGCCAAGCAGGGTTGCGGCATGGCTCTGGCCCGGCTGCTGGCCCGTCAGGACGAGGCGGCGGCCCACGAGAGCTCCGGGTCCATCGAGAGCAGCACCATCTTCCTGCGCGACGACATCGTGATCCGACTTGTCGACGTGCGCGGCGGGCTCGACGCGGACCCGCTGCGGGCAGGAGGAGCGCACGGGCCGCGCAAGGTGGCCATGCTGGCGCGTCTGCTCGACGACGACGCGTTCGGTGACGCTTCGTCGGCGACCGAGGAGGACATGCTGCTCTTCCTCAAGCGCGCCGAGATGCGCCTGATCACCGATCGCCGGGCCCCCGCAGGTCCCTGAACCGCCCGTCCGGCGCCGAGCGGTGCGGTGCGCCACAGCGTCACGGCACACCGCACCGCCGGCCCAACGTCACACGGCCACGTGGAGGAACCACTCATGACCACACCCCATCGCATCGTCGACCTCAGCGAGACCCAGCCCAACACCAGGCGCGGAGGCGATCTGCGCGCCATGCTCACGCCCACCACGGTGGGCGCCACGAGCGGATTCATGGGCCTCGCCATCGTGGAGCCCGGCGATCGCATCGGTGAGCACTACCACCCGTACTCCGAGGAGTTCGTGTACGTCGTCAGCGGCGCACTCGAAGTCGACCTCGACGACGAGACGTACGCGCTCCGGCCGGACCAGGGACTGCTGATCCCCGCGTACATGCGGCACCGGTTCCGCAACGTGGGCAGCACGGAGGCCCGGATGGTCTTCCATCTCGGCCCGCTCGCCCCGCGCCCGGAGCTCGGCCACGTCGACACCGAGGAGACACCGGCCAGGGAGGGCGCCGCGGAGCACCGGCCGCCCGAACGGACGAGGACGGCCTCATGACCCGGCGGGTAGCAGTCACCGGCGTCGGCATAGTGGCGCCGGGAGGCGTGGGCATACCGGCGTTCTGGGATCTCCTCTCCAACGGCCGCACGGCGACGCGGGGCATCACGCTTTTCGACCCGACGGGATTCCGCTCGCGCATCGCCGCCGAGTGCGACTTCGATCCGGCAGCCCACGGTCTCGCGCCGGAGGAGATCCAGCGCGCGGACCGGTACGTCCAGTTCGCGATGGTCGCGGCCCGGGAGGCCCTGCGCGACGCCGGGCTCGACCCGGAGAGCGAGGACCCCTGGCGCGTCGGGGTGTCCCTGGGCACGGCGGTGGGCGGCACCACCCGGCTGGAGCACGACTACGTCAAGGTCAGCAGCTCTGGCCGGCGCTGGGACGTGGACCACAGCGAAGCGGAGCCGCATCTGCACCGCGCGTTCTCGCCGAGCGCCCTGGCCTCCGAAGTGGCCGAGCGGACAGGCGCCCGCGGCCCGGTGCAGACCGTCTCCACGGGTTGCACCTCAGGTCTGGACGCCATCGGATACGCCTTCCACGCGATAGAGGAGGGCAGGGTCGATGTCTGCATCGCGGGCGCGTCGGACTCACCGATATCCCCCATCACGGTGGCCTGCTTCGACGCGATCAAGGCGACCTCCGCGAACAACGACGACCCCGCCCACGCCTCCCGCCCGTTCGACGCGAACAGGGACGGCTTCGTGATGGGCGAGGGCGGTGCGGTACTCGTCCTGGAGGAGCTGGAGCACGCACGGGCCCGCGGTGCCACGGTGTACTGCGAGATCAGCGGCTACGCCACCTTCGGCAACGCGTACCACATGACCGGCCTCACCCGGGAGGGCCTGGAGATGGCCCGCGCGATCGACAGCGCGCTCGACCACGCCCGTATCGACGGGTCGGACATCGACTACGTCAACGCGCACGGCTCGGGCACCCAGCAGAACGACCGTCACGAGACGGCGGCCGTCAAGGAGTCGCTCGGAGCACACGCCTACAAGGTGCCGATGAGTTCCATCAAATCCATGGTGGGTCACTCGCTCGGCGCCATCGGGGCGATAGAGATCGTCGCCTGTGTGCTGGCGCTCGCCAACCAGGTGGTGCCGCCGACGGCGAACTACGAAACCCCCGATCCCGAGTGCGATCTCGACTATGTGCCACGCACCGCGCGCGGCCTCAAGCTGCGCAACGTGCTCTCGGTCGGCAGTGGATTCGGTGGATTCCAGTCCGCCGTGGTCCTGACCCGGCCAGGAGGGAGGACACGATGAGTCCTCGGCAGGACCGGCGTCCGGTCATCACCGGAATGGGTGTCGTCGCCCCCAACGGGCTCGGCACCGATGCCTTCTGGAAGTCCACCCGGGAGGGACTCAGCGTACTCGACCACATCACACGGGAAGGCTGCGAGCATCTGCCGGTCCGTGTCGCCGGCGAGGTGCGCGGCTTCGCTCCCGAGTCGCTGGTCGAGGAGCGCTACCTCGTCCAGACCGACCGGTTCACGCATTTCGCGATGGCAGCGGCCGACATGGCGCTGGCCGATGCGCGGATCGCTCCGGGCGACTACAGCGACTCGCCGTTCGGCGTGGGAGTCGTCACGGCCGCCGGTTCCGGCGGCGGCGAGTTCGGCCAGCGTGAGCTGCAGCGCCTGTGGGGACAGGGTTCGCGCTATGTGGGCCCGTACCAGTCCATCGCCTGGTTCTACGCGGCGAGCACCGGCCAGATCTCCATCCGCGGCGGGTTCAAGGGCCCGTGCGGTGTGGTGGCCAGTGACGAGGCGGGCGGTCTGGACGCCATCGCGCACGCCGCCCGGGCCATCGGCCGGGGCACCGACGCCGTGGTCATCGGCGCGGCCGAGGCGCCGCTCGCGCCCTACTCGCTCGTCTGCCAGCTCGGCTACCGGGAACTCAGCATGAGCGACGACCCGGAGCGGGCCTACCGGCCGTTCACCCCGAGCGCCTGCGGCTTCGTGCCCGCGGAAGGCGGCGCGATGCTCGTCGTCGAGGCGGAGGCGGCGGCCCGCGGGCGCGGTGCGGCGGTGCGGGCGGTCGTGGCCGGCCACGCGGCGACGTTCACCGGCGCCTCCCGGTGGCAGCAGTCCCGGGAGGGTCTCGCCCATGCGATCCGCGGCGCCCTCACCGACGCCGAATGTGCCCCCGAGGAGATCGATGTCGTGTTCGCGGACGCGCTCGGCATCCCGGAGGCCGACCGGGCCGAGGCGCTGGCCATCGCCGACGCCCTGGGCCCGCACTGCACGCGCGTGCCGGTCACGGCCCCCAAGGCCGGTACGGGCAGGGCGTACTGCGGAGCACCGGTCCTGGACACGGCCGCCGCGGTGCTCGCGCTGCAGGACGGTCTCGTCCCGCCCACACCCAACGTCTCCGACGTGTGCCACGACCTGGAAGTGGTGACCGGCAGGGCCCGCCCCGCCGACCTGCGCACGGCCCTGGTACTGAGCCGAGGACTGATGGGCTCGAACGCGGCGCTCGTGCTGCGGCACGGCACCGACAACCCCTCGTGAGAAGGAGGACTCCCTCATGACCACGCAAATCACCAAACTCACCATCGAAGAACTGGCTGCCCTGATGAAGAAGGGCGCCGGCGTCACGGTCGATCCGGCGGAGATGGGCGGCAGGCCCGAAGCGCGGTTCGACGAGTACGGCCTCGACTCGCTCGGCCTGCTGGGCATCGTGGGCGAGCTCGAGAACCGCTACGGCCGTCCGCTGCCGCCCGACGCGGACCGCTGCAAGACGCCCCGTGAGTTCCTCGACCTCGTCAACAACTCCCTCATGGCAGGAGCCTGAAGTGTCAGGTCACACCGAGAACCAGATCATCATCGACGCCCCTCTCGACCTCGTCTGGGACATGACGAACGACATCGAGAACTGGCCCCAGTTGTTCAGCGAGTACGCGTCCGTCGAGATCCTCGAGCGCGTGAACGACGCGACGACGTTCCGCCTGACCATGCACCCCGACGAGAACGACAAGGTCTGGAGCTGGGTGTCGGAGCGTGTGACCGACCGCAAGGCGCTGACCGTCCGGGCCCGCCGCGTGGAGACCGGCCCGTTCCAGCACATGGACATCCGCTGGACGTACAAGCAGACCCCGAAGGGCGTCCGGATGCACTGGACGCAGGACTTCGCGATGAAGCCGGACGCTCCGGTCGACGACGACTGGATGACCGACAACATCAACCGGAACTCCAAGGTCCAGATGGAGCTCATCAAGGACAAGATCGAGCAGCGTGCCCGCAGCCGCCAGGCGGTTTCGGTCAACACCGACTGACCCTCCTCAACCGAAGGGACTCTCCCTGATGCACCAGGCTCTGATCGTCGCCCGTATGGCACCGGACTCGGCCTCCGACATCGCCAAGGTGTTCGAGGCCTCCGACCGGGGCGAGCTGCCGGACCTCGTCGGGGTCACCCGGCGCAGCCTCTTCCAGTTCGGCGATGTGTACCTGCATCTCATCGAGGCCGACCGCCCGCCCGGGCCGGCGGTCGCCAAGCTGGTGGACCACCCGGAGTTCCGGGACATCAGCGACAGGCTGTCCGCGTACGTGAGCGCGTACGACCCGAAGACATGGCGGAGCCCGAAGGACGCGATGGCCCACGAGTTCTACCGGTGGGAGCGCGGCGCGTGATGCGCGCGGCGTGACGCGTACGACGAGTCGCCGGCCCCGCGCGAGAACGCGGAGCCGGCGAGGGGGAGATCGGGGGATGGGGTAAGGGGGCCGGGCCGTCAGGCGGGGGTGATGCTCTCGACGGCGTGCAGATACGGGTTGACGGGACGGACGTCGCCGACGATGAGACCGGCGTCCGCCATCCGGCTGACCATGCTGTCCTTGGTGTGCTTCGCGCCACCGACGTTGAGGAGCAGCATCAGATCCATCGAAGTGGTGAACTTCATCGACGGGGTGTCGTCGACGAGGTTCTCGATGACCACCACCCTGGCTCCCGGGCGGGCCGCCTCGATGACGTTCCGCAGGGTCCGGCGGGTGCTCTCGTCGTCCCACTCCAGGATGTTCTTGATGATGTAGACGTCGGCATCCACGGGGATGGCCTCCCGGCAGTCGCCGGGAAGGATACGGGCGCGCTCGGCGAGCGAGCCCCCGTCGCGCAGCCGGGGGTCGGCGTTGGAGACCACACGGGGAAGATCGAGCAGCGTTCCCCGCATATGGGGGTACTTCTCCAGCAGGCTCGCCAGCACGTGCCCCTGGCCTCCGCCGATGTCCGCGACCGTGGTCACCCCTGTGAGGTCGAGGAGCTCGGCGACGTCACGGGCCGACTGCATGCTGGACGTGGTCATCGCCTGGTTGAAGACATGGGCCGACTCCCGCGCGTCCTCGTGCAGATAGTCGAAGAACCCCTTTCCGTACAGCTGGTCGAAGACGGTGCCGCCGGAACGGACCGCCTCGTCCAGGAGCGGCCAGGCGTCCCATGTCCAGGGCTCGGTGCACCAGAGGGAGATGTACCGGAGGCTGTGCGGGTCGTCCTCGCGCAGCAGCCGGGACATCTCGGTGTGCGCGAACCGGCCGTCCTCCTGCTCCACGAAGATTCCGTAGCAGGTCAGGGCGCGCAGCATCCGCCGCAGCGCCCGTGGATCGGCCTTCACGGAGGCCGCGAGTTCCTCCGCGCCGGCGGGGGTGTCCCCGAGCGCGTCGGCGACACCGAGCCGCGCGGCCGCCCGTACGGCAGCGGCACATGCCGCCCCGAAGACGAGCTCCCGCAGCCGCATGGAGGGCGGAGTCGTGTCCTCCTGCGGCGTGGTGGTGCTTACGGTCGTCATACCGCCTCGTTTCTCATGGTGTGGGGACGGGCGTGAACGCCCGCATCAGCACAGGCCCGCGGGTTCGGAGGCCGAGCAGAAGTTGCCCGCGAACGTGTTGCCCTCGCCGGTGTCCCGGTCGGCGAGGTCGGGGGTGGCGTTGCCGACCAGCACGTTGTTGGAGACGACGTTGCGACTGTTGGGAGCACCCACGATGCTCTTGAACAGCACGATCCCGCCGGAGAACGGCGACGAGCCGCTGTGGCCGAGGACCACGTTGGACTCCACGACCGTCTCCTCCGCGCCGGTGAGGACGATCCCGGCGCCCTCGATCCTGGGCAGCCGGGCGGTCTTCGGACAGGACTTGTTGTTCCGGTACACGTTGTTTCCGCGTACGGCCAGGTCCCCGGTCCGCGGGACGCCCTCGTCACCGACGATGAACACACCGGCGCAGTTGCCGGTGACGGCGTTGCCCTCGACGGCAAGGTTCCGCAGCCGCCGGATCGTCACCCCGATCCGGTTGCCCACGAGGTAGTTCCCGGCGACGACCGCGCCATGGGTGTCCAGGGCTCCGGCCTCGGTGTCGGTCGTGTTGGACAGGAAGATGCCCGACTCGGCGTTCTCGCGGGCGACGTTGCCCCGGAACACTCCCCGGACGGAGCGCTCCTGGGCGATGCCCCAGTTGCCGTTCTTCTGGACGGTCACCTTCCGCACGCTGAGCCGGTCGGTGCGCGATGCCCAGATGCCGTTCTTCTTGAACCCCTGCACCTTGAGGGAACGGATCTGCACGCCCGCGACGGGCTTCGCGTCCTTGCCGAGGACGCAGATGCCGTTGCCGCCCTTGGAGCAGGCGTCGCTGCCGGCCTTCGCGCGGGGCGCGATGACGGTACGCTCCCCTGCCCCGCGCAGTGTCAGGTCCGACTTGGTGACCGTCACACTCTCGTAGTAGGTCCCCGGGGCGATGTCGATGACATCCCCGGGCTTCGCGGCGTTCACCGCCGTCTGGATCGATTCCCCCGGATGGACGTCATGCGTGACCGCGGCACGGGCGGGCGCTGCCGCGCCCAGTCCCGAGGTCACCATGAGAGCGACGCATCCGAGGTACTTGATCTGTCGTTTCGTCATAAGGCGAAATTATTGACCTTTATGACGAATCGCCACATAAGATGCTCAAACGGGCGCGTGTCGTCGTCCGGTGCCCGGGCGCCCGGCCCGGGAACGCCGGTCCTGTACATCGTCGGGGCCTGGTCCGTACCCCGGCCACGGCCCCGGGACTCATGCCCTCCTGGCGCCCCTCACCAGTCCCCGTCCGTCACCGGGGTCCCCGGCTGCGGCGCATCGCCGAGCGGCTTGATCTGGTGCGCGCCGGGCGGCGCCCACGGGGTGTGGTCGTCGCCGAGCCAGTCGCCCACCGGCTTGACCCGGCTCAGGGAATCCGTCGGCTCCAGGCCGGCGCCGGCGCCGTCGTCGTAGTAGTAGTCGAACCATGGCAGCCCGGCCCGCGTGTAGGCCGCGCGGTCGACGGGTGACGGCGGCGCCTCCTCACCGGTGATGCGGCGCCATTCGGGCGGCGTCACCAGATGGACGAAGACACGTCCTGCCGGTTCCCGTGACCAGTCCGCCATCGGCCGGTCGTCCCGGTAGACCTCCTGCCGCATCGAGCCGCCCGCGCCGAGCCCCATGGCGGCCGGGGCCGGCGGCGGACCGGCGGGCACGGCGGACGGCGCCGGTGCGGCCTGGGCCGGGGGAAACGCAGCTCCGTAGCCGCCGCCCCACGCGCCCGTGGGGGCCGGCCCGCCGGGCGGCGGCGGCGCGGTCAGGCGGGCCCGTGTGCGCTGCTCCTCCCGCCAGGCCCGCCGCGCCTGTCCGGACAGCGGGTAGGCCTGGAGCTGAATTCCGCCCCAGGTCTCCTCACCGGTGACCTGCCCCTCGACCGTGGCGCCCATCCCCAGTGGTACCGCGACGAACTGACGCACCGTCCCCCGTCCCGAGTTGATGCCGTCGAGCCACGGCTGCCTCGGCAGCACCACATAGTTCTGCGGATCGCGGCTCAGCCTGCCGCTCCACGGCTCGCCGGAAACGGCGCACACCTTGCCGACGCCGATCTGCAGAGCCGCGGGCTCCTCGCTGCCCGCGAAGCTCAGCCACATCGCCTCCCGCAGGTACACGGGCAGCAGCACGCCGCCCCGTGCCCGCCACTCCTGTGGCACGGTGCCGGGGAAGTCCTCCACACGCCGCAGCGGGAACTCACCGAGCCCCGGAGGCAGCGGATACGTCCCGGACTCCGGCAGGCGCAGCGTCCGGATGAAACGGACGCGTACACCACCGCCCAGCAGCAGGCTGTTGCCGTCGATCCGCACAGGGCCGGTGACCATGGCGAACTCCCCCCTCTTCTCGGCATCCTCTCGCTGCTATCACGGCCTGTCGCCCGTCGCGGTTCCCGGCGACCGGGCTCCCCGTGTTCACCCATTCGGTGCCCCTGTCGGCCCGGGAGGGAGGTAGGTAGCGGTCACCGAGCGTGCACGGCAGGGGATGGGGCGTGCACGGGCGGTGTCTCGCCCTGCGAAGCGCGGCCGATCTCTCTAGTGTCATAGCTGAACGACCACGGATGCGCTCGGGACGCCCTCCCGAACCCGGAGGTCCCCATGCCGGATCTGTTCATCGGGGGCGCTTGGACCGCCCCGGCCGACGGAAAAGTGCGCGAGATCCGGTGCCCGGCCGACGGCACGCTGGTGGCGACCGTCGACGAGGCAGGACCCCGGGAGGCCGCCGCCGCGGTCGCCGCGGCCCGGGACGCCTTCGACCGCGGCCCCTGGCCCCGTACCCCGGCCGCCGAGCGCGGCGCACTGCTGCTGCGCGTCGCCGGCCTGCTGGAGCGCGACAAGGACGCATTCGCTCGCGCCGAATCCCTCGACACGGGGAAGCGGCTGGTCGAGAGCGAGTACGACATGGACGACATCGCCAAGTGCTTCCGCTACTTCGGCAACCTGGTGGCGGACGGCGGTCGTGACCGTGTCGTCGACGCCGGCGATCCGGATGTGGACAGCCGCGTGGTCCACGAGCCGGCGGGCGTCTGCGCGCTGATCACGCCATGGAACTATCCGCTCCTGCAGACCGCCTGGAAGGTGGCCCCGGCCATCGGCGCGGGCAACACCTTCGTACTGAAGCCGAGTGAACTGACCCCGAGCACCGCCATCATGCTGATGCGGCTGCTCGCGGAGGCCGGTCTGCCCGGTGGGGCCGCCAATCTGGTCCTCGGGCCGGGGGCCACCGTGGGTGCGCCGCTGACCGAGGACCCGCAGGTCGACCTGGTGTCGTTCACCGGCGGGCTGGTCACCGGCCGGCGCATCATGGCGGCCGCCGCCCCCACGGTGAAGAAGGTGGCCCTGGAACTCGGCGGCAAAAACCCCAACATCGTCTTCGCCGACACCGAGTTCGACACGGCCGTGGACCACGCCCTGACGGCGGTGTTCCTGCATTCGGGCCAGGTCTGCTCTGCCGGGGCGCGGCTGCTGGTCCAGGACGAGCTGCACGACGCGTTCGTCGCGGAGATCGTCAAGCAGGCGGAGGCCATCCCGCTCGGCGGGCCCTTCGACGAGAACGCCCGCGCCGGCCCGCTGATCTCCGCCGCGCACCGCGAGAAGATCGAGGCGTACGTGGCCACCGGGGTCGCCGAGGGCGCGGTCCTGCGCTGCGGCGGCCGGCGGCCCGAGGACCCGGCCCTGCAGGACGGCTTCTACTATCTGCCGACCGTGCTGGACGAATGCACCCCCGGGATGACCGTGGTGAGCGAGGAGTCCTTCGGACCGGTGCTCACCGTCGAGCGGTTCCGCGACGAGGACGAAGCCGTCGCGCTCGCCAACGACACGTTCTACGGGCTCGCCGGTGCGGTGTGGACACAGGACGTCGCCCGGGGCCACCGGGTGGCCTCGCGTGTGCGCGCCGGAACCATGTGGATCAACGACTTCCATCCGTATGTGCCCCAGGCGGAATGGGGCGGGATGAAGCAGTCCGGCTTCGGCCGTGAACTGGGCCCGACGGGGCTTGCCGAGTACCAGGAGACCAAGCACATCTGGCGCAATCTCTCGCCGAGTCCACAGAGGTGGTTCGCATGACCGCGGATGCCGGTCCCACGCCCCATGAGAAGGACCCTTCTCCGGGGCCGGGCGGCCATGACGACGACGCCGCGATCACCGAACTGGGATACAAGCCGGAACTCAAGCGCACCCTCGGCAACTTCCACACCTTCGCCGCGGGAATCAGCTACATCTCCATCCTCACCGGCACCTTCCAGCTGTTCTACTTCGGCATCACCTTCGGCGGGCCCGCCTACTGGTGGTCCTGGCCGATGGTCTTCGTCGGACAGCTGATGGTGGCCCTCTGCTTCTGCGAGCTTGCCGCCCGCTATCCGGTCGCCGGTTCGGTCTACAACTGGTCCAAGAAGATGGGCGGCCCGCACGTGGGCTGGCTGGGCGGCTGGATGATGATGACGGCGACCATGGTGACGCTCTCCGCCGTGGTGCTCGCCTACCAGATCACACTGCCCCGGATCAACCCCTGGTTCCAGTTCGTGGGTGACGGCAGCGGCCCGACCGACGCGGCCGCGAACGCCGTGCTCCTCGGCACGGTGCTCATCGTCTTCTCCACCCTCGTCAACGCGTTCGGCGTCAAGCTCATGGCGACCATCAACTCGGCGGGCGTCTTCATCGAACTGCTTGCCGCCGTCGCCCTCATCGTCTTCCTGGCCGTGCACATCACCCGCCCCCCGAGCACGGTTCTCACCGAGACCTACGGGCTCGGCGAGGGCTACGCCTGGGGCTACTTCGGCGCGTTCCTCACCGCGTCTCTCGCGTCCGCCTATGTGATGTACGGCTTCGACACGGCGTCGTCACTCGGCGAGGAGTCCCACGACCCTGCGCGCAACTGTCCCCGCGCCATCCTGCGTGCCCTGGTCGCGTCCTTCGTCATCGGCGGACTGATCCTGCTGTTCGCGCTGATGGCCGTGCCGAATCTGTTCGCAAAGCAGCTGTCCACGGAAGGCCTGCAGTACGTGGTGCTGGTGACGCTGGGCTCGACCATCGGGGAGATCTTCCTCTGGTGCGTCGTGGTCGCGATCACGGTCTGTGCGCTGGCCGTGCAGGCGGCCGGCATCCGGCTGATGTTCGCCATGGCCCGTGACAACAACCTGCCGGCGGGTTCGGTGCTCGCCCGGGTCAGCCCACGCTTCCACACTCCGGTCGTGCCGGCGGTCGTCATCGGCCTGGTGGGAGTCTTCATCCTGGTCATCAACATCAACCAGCCGCAGATCTTCTCGGTGATCACCAGCATCGCGATCATCATGATCTACATCGCCTATCTGCTGGTCACCGCACCCATGCTGATCCGGCGGCTGCGCGGCGAGTGGAAGCCCGCCGAGGGCGCGTTCTCGCTCGGTCGCCTCGGGCTGCCGATCAACATCCTCGCCGTGCTGTGGGGCGCGGCCATGTCCGTCAACCTCGCCTGGCCGCGCGCCGAGGTGTACAACGCGACCGGACCGCAGCACTGGTATCTGCGCTGGGGCGCGGTCCTGTTCATCGGCATCGTCGCCGGCTGCGGATTCGCCTACTACTGGTTCGTGCAGCGGCACCGCACGGGCGTACTCGCCGCGCACGCCGCCGAGGCCGTCAAGGCCGGTGACCCGACGACGCCCTGACGAGACCCGTGACGGCCCGACGACCGGCAGCCGCCCGTCCGCCCCGACGCTCTGCTCTGGAGATCAGATGGCCTCAGACACGTCCCTCCCGGAGTTCGACTACGTCGTGGTCGGCGGCGGTACGGCCGGCGCCGCCGTCGCCGCACGGCTGACCGAGGATCCCGACGTCAGCGTCTGCGTGGTGGAGGCCGGCCCCTCGGACGTCGGCGACGACAACGTCCTCAGGCTCGACCGCTGGATGGCTCTCCTGGAGTCCGGCTACGACTGGGACTACCCCATCGAACCGCAGGCGAACGGCAACGACTTCCTGCGCCACGCCCGCGCCCGGGTGCTCGGCGGCTGCTCCTCGCACAACTCCTGCATCGCCTTCTGGGCACCGGCCGAGGATCTCGACGAGTGGGCCGCGATGGGCTGCACCGGATGGAGTGCCGCCGACTGCTTCCCGCTCTACCGGCGCCTGGAGACCAATGACGCGCCCGGCGACCACCACGGCCGTTCGGGCCCGGTCAATCTGCGCACCGTCCCGCCGAGGGACCCGTGCGGGCGCGCCCTGCTCGAGGCGTGCGCGGCGACCGGCATTCCCGTCACACCGTTCAACACCGGTACCACGCTGCTGCGGGGAGCCCACTGGTTCCAGATCAACGCGCTCCCGGACGGCACCCGCTCTTCGGCGTCCGTGTCGTATCTGCACCCGGTGCTCGGCAAGCGGCCCAACCTGGAAGTACGGACCGGCATCAGGGCCGAGCGGCTGCTGTTCGACAACTCGCGCTGCTCCGGCGTGGAGTACCTGGAGCCGGACACGATTCACACCAACGCGGTCTCCGCCCGCCGGGAGGTGATCGTCTCCTGCGGGTCCATCGACTCACCGAAACTGCTGATGCTTTCGGGCATCGGTCCCGCCGGGCACCTGCGCGAGGTCGGGATCGATGTACGGGTGGACTCCCCCGGAGTCGGCTCCCATCTGCAGGACCACCCCGAGGGCGTGATCATGTGGGAGGCGAAGCAGCCCATGGTCACCACGTCCACCCAGTGGTGGGAGATCGGGATCTTCGCCGACACCCGGCCGGGTCTGGACCGGCCCGACCTGATGTTCCACTACGGTTCCGTCCCCTTCGACCTCAACACCTACCGCCGCGGCTACCCCACGTCCGACAACGCCTTCTGCCTCACACCGAACGTCACACGGGCCAGGTCCACGGGCACGGTACGGCTGCGCACCCGCGACTTCCGCGACAAGCCGAAGGTCGACCCGCGCTACTTCACCCATGAGCACGACGTCGAGGTGATGACGTACGGACTCCGTCTGGCGCGCGAGATCGTCGCCCAGACGCCGATGGCCGACTGGGCGGGTGCCGAGCTGGCCCCGGGTCCCGGCGCCCGGAGCGACGACGAGCTGTTCGCGTACATCCGCGAGACCCACAACACCGTCTACCACCCGGCCGGCACCGTACGGATGGGGGCCGACGACGACACCGGATCGCCGCTCGACGCCCGCCTCCGGGTCAAGGGGGTCCAGGGGCTGCGGGTGGCCGACGCGTCCGTGATGCCGCTCCTCACGACCGTCAATCCGTGCATCACCACGATGATGATCGGTGAGAAGTGCGCCGACATGCTCAAGGAAGCACGCTGACGCGCTCGGCACCCACAGCGCCCCCGGTACGGGCCTGCTACCGGCTCACGGTGTGCTGGTGATCCACCGCATGACGGTCACGTTCGTCGTGTCGTCCAGCATGCAGAGCGCCTCGATGGCCTCGAGGTCGCCCGGAAGGGGCGCGATCCCCGCGGAGGTCAGGGCCGCATGCAGGTCCAAACGGCGCCTGTCGGCCGGGCTCAGCGGGATCGGGAGCCGCTCCTGCGCGTCCGGGGCGGGCAGAAGAAAGTCACCGGCGTGGATACCGCTGGTGTCACCGAGCCGGCCGAAGACACCGGCTCCGGGGTGACGGTAGAGATCAACAGCCATAAGAGCCTCCTCAGTGTGTCACTGAGGGGCAGGAGTCCCGCACGGGCGGGTCCGGTTGCGGGCGGGGCGACCGATCACCCGTACGGCCCCTACGGCGTCTTTTCACACCAATGGTGGAGCGGCACGGCCCGCCGTGAACGCACGTTTATGGGGCCGAGGCCGGGCGTCGCTCCGGCCGGCTTCCCGGACCAGGGTCCGCGGGCACGCCTGGACCGCGGACCGGTACCGGGTCGGGGGCCGCGCGGCGCAGTCGATCGTCCCGCCCTTCGTTGCGCGGCGGCGCCGCGGTGCGCACTCCGTCCGTCGGGACGGCGGACCACGGCCGCGAGCGGGCCGTGGTCCGCCGTGTGCCCGCTGTCGGGGATCCGGCAGCCCCGTCCGGCGCAGCAGCCTCTCCAGGGGTCTTTCAGCCCGTCGCGGCACCCAGGTGCTCTCCATGGAGCCCTTCGCGGCCCGGGACGCGCCTCACGCCCTCCCAGGGGCCTTTCACCGCGTCGCCGTGCACACCCATGGCCGAATCGGCAACCCTGTTAGTAGGGTTTTCGCCGACCCGTCACTTCCTCCGCAGATTCGTCACCGTCCGTTCCTGACTCGCCCCCACAGTCCGAGGCGCGACAGCATGGAGGGAGGGCCGGTCGACGGTGGTGGCCCGCGCAGGGAGGCGGTACAGGCTGTGACCAGGCAAGGCTTTGCCTTCTGCGGGGCCGAGCTGGCTGCTGTCTACGTGCTGGCCGAAGGAGGCCACGAACTCCATCTGACAGAGATGGCCGGGGACCGAAGCGTGCTGTACGGGCTGCCGGCGGTCCTCGCCGTGGACGGTCACTCCCCCGCCGCCGACGCCTTCCGCTCCGGCAACCCGCTGTGGCTGACCCCGGAGGGATTCGCGGCCTACGTCGAGGGCGATCCCCACCACTTTCCCGGCCGGGTGCTCCGCAACAGCGTGGGAACACCGGCCAAGGTCTCGCTGGGCGCCCTGCCCCTGGGGCGCGGCGCCACGGAACTGGGTTGCCTGATAGTCGCGGGCGAGGTCCCGGACGGCTTCAGCTCCGACCGCCGCAGCCTGCTGGAGCTGTACGCCGACCAGGTCGCCGCGGGACTCGAATCGGTCGCCGCCCACGCCGCCGGGAGGACGACACCCCGGCCGCAAATGGGGCGGAACCTCGTACCGCTCCAGGGCGGCGCGTTCATCGTGGAGCTGAGCACCGGGCGCATGGAGGCCCATGCGCTCGTGCTCGACCTGCTCGGCATCCCTCTCGAGCAGTTCGACGGGCACGTGGAGACCCTGCTCGCCTGTGCCATCCCGGACGACATACCCGCCCTGATGGCCATCGTGGACCCCGGCCGGCTGTCCTCCACCGCACAGCAGCTGGCGTTCCGTATCCGCCGTCCCAACGGGGAGCTGCGCTGGCTGGGGGTGCGGTGCCGGGTACAGGTGGACGCCGACGGCAAGCCGGAGCGGGTGCTGGGTGTGGTCGCCGACGCCGCCTATCTGCGCCCCAGTGCCGACGAGGTCTCCATCGTGCAGCGGCTCTCCGCCACGCTGGCCGGTGCGGCGACCATCCGGGACGTCAGCCAGAAGGTGGTCGCCGCCCTGCGCGAACCGCTGGCCGCCGACCGGGTCGCGGTCGCCGAGCTGGAGGGGGACCGGCTCGTGGTCACCGTCCTCGACCCCCCGGAGCCTGATGCCTGGCCCGATCTCTGGCGCTCCGAATGGCGGTCCGAATGGCCGGATGCCTCGATCCACAGCCTGCCCACGCTGCAGAGCGCGCTGCGGGAAGGCCATATGAGCCTGTGGCCCCCGGGCGCGGATCTCGAGCCCGGTCTCCAAGGCATCGGGCCGGGTGGACTGGCCGTGGTGCCGCTCCCGGCCGACGGGCGGATGGTCGGACTGTGCATGGTCGGGTGGGACGACGACCACCGGTTCGGTCCGGAGGAGCGGTCACTGCTGACCGCGACGGCGGGTCTGGTCGGGCAGGCCCTGGTGCGCGCCCACGCACTGGACGCCGGTCATGAGCTCGCAACGATGCTGCAGCGCAGCCTGCTGCCCCGCAAGCTCCCCGAGCTGCCCGGAGGGGTGGCCGTGGCGCGGTACCTTCCCGCGACGGTGGGACTCGAGGTGGGCGGCGACTGGTACGACGTCATACCTCTTCGTGACGGCCATGTGGCGCTCGTCATCGGGGATGTGCAGGGGCACAGCGCGGGCGCCGCCACCATCATGGGGCAGATGCGTACGGCGGTCCGTGCCTACGCGGTGGAGGGCCACCCACCCGACGTGGTGGTCGCCCGCGCCAACCGACTGCTCGTCGGCATGGAGACCGATCTCTTCGCCACCTGCCTCTATGTGGACCTGGACATGGAGGAGGGCATCGCCAGGTGCGTACGGGCGGGTCATCTGCCGCCGATCATCCGTCACCCCGACAGCACCACCGAGGAGTTGGCGGTCGAGGGCGGACCTCCGCTCGGCGTCCTGGTGGACGCGGAATTCCCCATGACCGAGGCCGGACTGCTCCCCGGCACCCTGCTGGCCCTCCTGACGGACGGTCTGGTCGAGTCGCCCAGCCTGTATCTGGAGGACGGCATGCGCCGGGTGCGCGAGGTGCTCGGTCCTGCCGACCTGGAGGAACCCGGGCGGGTGGCCGACGAACTGCTCGGGAGTGCGAACCGGCGCGACGACGACGTGGCATTGCTGCTCCTGCGCTACGACGGCACGCGCGTCCGGCCGAAGCGGACCCATTGGACGGTGTGGCGGCTGCCCAACGCCGTCCAGCACGCCCGCCGCTTCACGGCGCGAACGCTGCGCGCGTGGGGTGTGGTCGAGGAACTCGACATCGTGCTGCTGGTGGTTTCGGAACTGGTCACCAACGCCATCGCCCACACCCAGGGAGAGGTGCGACTGGAGCTGACGCTGTCCGCGGACCGGCTGCGGATCGCCGTGAACGACGCCTCGCCCCGCAGCCCCGTCAAACCGGCGGATGTGAACTGGCAGGCGACCGGTGGCCGAGGGCTGCTGATCGTCGAGGCGACGACGACGGCCTGGGGTGCGGTGCCGCTCAGCGGAGGCAAGCAGGTGTGGGCCGAGATTCCGCTGGCGCCGCGTGAACGGCAGGCGAAGGACAGCTGAGGCGCGTCTTCCGGATCCTGGAGGCGCGTCTTGCGGAACCTGCCGGGCTTCGCGCGCCCGGGGGCGCCGGCCCGCTGCCTGCGCGGCCGTGGACGGCGACGGAACCCCGGCTGTGACGTACGTCCTGTTGCCGCCCAGGCGTCCGCCTTACGCTTGCCTGCCACGTGCGCCCCGGGCGCGCAAGTACCCGCGACGGGATCACGCACAGGCAACAGAACCGTCGGCGGGCACGCCTACAGGACGGTTCACCATGCCCAGTGACCTCTCGCCGGTCATAGCTGCCGCCACCCGCTGGCTGCTTTCGGCATTCCCGCCGGCAGCCGGCCCGCTCAACCACGCCCTGGCCGAGGCCCAGGCCTGTCAGGCGGCCACCATCGCCGCCGCCCTCCGCTACCCCACCGCGCTGGACGCCGGACTGCTGAACCTGCTGGGCCCCGGCGGCTCCGACCGGCTGGACTCCGTCACCGGCGCCGATGTCCATCCGCTGGAGGGGCCCGAGCACTCCTGGCGCACCGGGGTGGACGAAACCGTCGTGAGCTGGGCGGCGTGCCTGCTGGCCGACGCCGATCTCGCCACCGTGGCGGCGGCCTGCCTGGCCGCGACCCACCACGGCGCGAGCAGTGTGGGCCATGCGCGCCGGCTGACCATTCCCAGTCCTCGCGACAACAGTGCGGCGCCGCTGCTGCGCCACCCGGACCTTCTCGGCCCGATCGCGGAGCTCCACCGCGAGACACTGCTCGGCCTCCTCGATGCCGGGGCGTCCGTCAGCGCTCCCGAGCGCACGTAGGGCCTCACATACGGTCCTGCCGGGCTCGTGTGCCCTGGCACCGCACCTGGCTGCCTCCTCGTCGGCCGCCGGCGTCCCCGGCCACCGCCGGGAGGTGCCCCACCGCGTGGGCTCCTTCCACCGCCTTGCGACGCATGTGGCGTGTGGCCTGGCCCGGCTCACCGATGCGGTCCGATCCGAACGAAAGACCTGGCCACGAAGTCCGCAGACCAGGACGGGCTTCACGCCGGGCAGCCTTCCCGGCATGAAGCCGCTCGCGTGTTCCACGCTGCCCGGCGTTCCCGCGCCCGGCCCGATGTGGCCCCGGCCGACGGGGCGCACTCCTTGGGCGCCGTCCGCGAGCATCTGCGACGGCGCGGCATGCGCGCCGGACGGACGTACCCCGATCCGGAACTTCCGGGCGATCCCGCTGATCACCTCGAGGCGGCCCCCTGCGACCCTGCTGGCGCGTCCGGTCCGGAAGCAACGGCTCCTTCCGCGCCCACCGCGTGGCCTTCCCGAGCACCGCCCGAACCTCGTAGACACTGTCTACCAACCTCTGGTAGACAGTGTCTATGACCGAACACGAGGCGGGTCTGCGTGCCCGTTTGATCGAGGCCGGGGTCGAGCTGGTGAGCAGCGAGGGCGTGCATGCGCTGTCCCTGCGTGAGATCGCCCGCAGGGCCGGTGTCTCGCACGGAGCCCCGCGCCGTTACTTCCCGACCCATCTGGAGCTGCTGTCCGCCATCGCGCGCCAGGGTTTCACCGAGCTGACCGACAGAGCCGCCCGGACGATCGGGGACGGCCGGGCGGATCCCCGCTCGCAGCTGACGGCACTCGGACGCGCCTATCTCGACTACGCACTCACCAACCGCGGCATGTTCGAGCTGATGTTCCGTCATGACCTGCTGGAGAGCAACCATCTCGGCCTGCGGGAGACGAGCCTGCCGCTCTTCGGCGTTCTCGTCGACCTGGTGGCCCGGGCGCGGTCGCAGCACGGTGCATCCGCATCGGATTCGGCCGCCACGCCGTCCGTCGTCGCGGCGGCGCTGTGGGCGAACCTGCACGGCATCGCCCAGTTGTGGCTGTGGGGCAGCCTGCCCCTCGTGGCCGGCCTGGACGACTCCGAGCCACTGCTGCTAGCCGCGCTCGACGCGCACCTGGGCCCGGAGCCCCGATGAACACAAGGGCCCACCGGCGCACCACGCTCGCCTGCAGCATCACCGGGGCCGCGATCGTGGCCCTGGACGGAACCGTCCTGACCGTCGCCCAACCGACCATGCAGCGGGAGCTGCACGCGTCGTTCACACAGATCCAGTGGACCAGTACGGGATATCTGATCGCCGTGGCGAGCCTGCTGGTCTTCGCCGGCCGTCTCGGCGACCGGTTCGGCCACCGGCGGGTATTCGCCGCCGGAACACTGGGCTTCGCCGTCACGTCGGCGGGAATCGGTCTGGCTCCCGGCGTGGGCTGGGTGATCGGACTGCGGGTCGCGCAAGGGGTCTTCGGCGCGCTGCTCCAGCCGGCCACCCTCGGGATGCTGCGCGCCGCGTACCCGCGCGACGGGATCGGCAGGCCCATCGCCCTGCGCACCATCGCCATCGCCGTCGCGGCGGCGGCCGGCCCGGTCATCGGCGGAGCACTCACCACACACCTGGGCTGGCGAGCGGTCTTCTTCCTCAACGTCGCGCCCGCGGTCGCCATAGGCGCGCTGGCCCTCGCGGTCCGGGTGCCGGCCCCCCGGGGCCCGTCCACCGGGCTCGACCTGCCCGGCGCATGCCTTCTGGCGGTGGCTCTGGTGTGCCTGGTGCATACGCTCGCCGACGTCCCGGAGAACGGGTGGACGGCGGCGAGCACAGGGGCGAGTGCCGTGGCCGCGGCGGCGACGGCCGCCTTCGTCCGGCACGAGCGACGCACGAAGAGTCCGCTCGTGCCGCCGGAAGCCGTCGGCCGGAAAGCCGTCGCCTGTTCCCTCGCCGTCCTGCTCGCCGCGTCGGCTGCGATGTTCGGTGCGCTCTTCGTCGGCACCTACTTCCTGCAGGACGTCCTCGGGATGAACCCGCTCCGGAGCAGTTTCGCGGCGCTGACGGGGCCTGCGGGAATCGTGCTGAGCGCCTCGGCCTCGGCGGTGGCGCTTCGCCGATGGGGCCACCGCCGGACTGCGGTTGCGGCGATGGTTCTCCTCGCCCTCGGCGTGTTCGTCCTCTCCCGGCTCGATCGGGCCGCCACGCCGGTGGCGGTAGGCGGCGGCTTCCTCCTGCTGGGCGTCGGTTTCGGCACGGTGATGGTCACGGCCACGGCCGTCATCGTGCACCAGGCGTCCGTGCACAACGCCGGGGTGGCCGGCGGACTCCAGCAGACCGCCATGAACATCGGGCCCGCGCTGGGGATCGCCCTGGCGACCGCGCTGATGGCCCTCACCGCGCCCGACGGCGCCGGCAAGGGGGCGTACGGCGGCGGACCTCGCTGGACCGGTGAGGCCTTCACCTCCTCGATGAGCGCCACATTGACGGCGCTGACGGCGCTGACGGCCCTGGCGGCGGTCGCGGCCGCCGGCGCGCTGTTCGCACTCGGGCTGCCTCGTCGCCTCGCTCCGGTGGAGGACCACGAGGCTGCCGAAGCGGGGAACACCACGGTCCGCGACCGGAGTCGGGGAGTGTCCGCGAAGTAGGGACGCCTCGCGGGCGGGGTCTGAGGCGAGGGGACACTCCCCCGTTCCGCCGGGCATGTCCCGCCCCCCTGAGGGTTACGGACGAGGAGGCGCCGGGCCCCCCGCACCCGGGTTCCGGTGCACACCGCGCCCTCAGCCCGTCGACTCCGCCTCGAGCCGGCGCAGCCGCTCGGTGTCGCACACGCGGGGACAGGTACCGCAGGCCTCTGCCGGGCGGATCGTGTAGTAGAAGCAGCAGCCGAGCCGGGTGCGGGTCGGGTACGACCGCCCCTCGCGGCCGGCGAGGCGGCGGAAGTCCGCGCCTCCGGGAAACGGCGGCACGGGTCCCGGCAGCAGCCGGGTCGCCGCCTCGACGCCCTGCTCCTCGTCCCCCGTCATCCGGCCCAGGTACCAGAGGCCGGAGACGAGGTCGTCGCCCACCATGCCCCACACCGAGCGAGGCCCCCGCCGCAGCCGGGGACGGATCGCGGCAAGCAGTGGTCGTACGTGGTCGGCGACCGCGGTGCGCAGTTCGGCCATCAGCGCTTCCTCGTGCGGCACTACGCGTACGCCGGGCAGCGCCGCCGCCGGGTCGTCCGGCAGGCAGGCGAAGCCGCCGGGGACGATGCCGTAGGTCCCTGCGGTCAGGCTGATCCTCACATCGCCCGGCCGGATCCGGGGCACGCGGCGCTCGAGGTACCAGGGCCCGCTCATCAGCAGGCAGACGGACCAGAAGTAGTCGTGCAACGCCCGGGAGGCCACGACATCGGGCCGTGCCGTGTGTGCGTACCGGTCCTCGATGTGCCGGGCCTCGGCGTCGAGGAAGGCGTCGAGGAATTCCGGACGGACAGCCAGTTCCGCCCCGTCGGCCCAGCCTTGCCCGGCGGGAGACCCCGGCATCGCCAGGTCCGCCTGCAGGGACGGGCAGATCGCGGTGAGCCGGCGATAGGCAGAGGCCAGCAGGGCGGAGCTGCTCGCTGCGGTTCCGGCCGGTGGGCGTGCCGGGGCCAGGGTCACGGGCGCTCCTCAGCGAAAGCAAACATCGAGAGTGGTAAGGCAAGGCTCACCTTAACCATATGAAGATCCACCTTCGCCAACCGGGGCCGTGTCGAGGCGAATTGACAGAGTTAGGTGTGCCTAACCTAGGCTCTCGCCTCGTGTCCGATCTTTGGCGGGCACGCGACTCTCTGCACGGAAGTGATCCCTCATGCAGATGTACCTGCTTGCGCTGAACCCGACCGACTCGGTCACCGAGGGATTCCTCCCTGCCGCACGCCGGCTCGGCCTCGATGTCACGGTGCTGACCGACCAGCCCGCGGCACACCGGGCCGCCGGCGCGTACGCCGAGGTCCTGGAGTGCGACGTACGCGACTTCCGCGCGGTCATCACCACGATCTCGGCCCGTCGCTCCCCGGACATGGTCTTCACCAACAGTGACCATCTGCAGACCCAGGCCGCCCTGGCCGCGGACTACTTCGGGCTTCCCGCCAAGAGCTGGCAGGCCGCTCTGCGCACCAAGGACAAGGCACAGATGCGTCGCCATCTGGCCGTCACCGGCGCCGACACGGTCCGGTCGGTGGAACTCACGGCCGGGGAGGATCCGGTCACGGTCCTCGCGGCCGTGGACCTACCGTTCCCGTGCGTGCTGAAGCCGCGTGAGGGCGTGGCCAGTGAGGATGTCGTCCTCGTCGGCGATCTCGAGGATCTCGTACTGCGCTGCGAGGAGATCCGGGCGCGCAGACCGGGGGCCGCGCTGGTCGTCGAGGAGTACCTGCCCGGCGAGCTGTACACCCTGGAGACGCTCGGCGACGGCCGGGTCCGCCATGTGCTGGGCGGGTTCCACACCGAACTCTCGTCGCCGCCGTACTTCATCGAGGAACGGCTCACCTACGTACCCGCCCGTCCCGGGCCCGTACTGGACCAGGTTCTCTCCCAGCTGGACCGTCTCGGCGTCGGTTTCGGCGCCTGCCACACGGAGTTCGTGGTGCACGAGGGACGTGCGCGCATCATCGAGGTCAACTACCGGGCCATCGGCGACCAGTGCGATCTGCTCCTGGCCCGGCTGCTGGACATCCCGCTCTTCGAGCACATCCTGCGTACCCATCTCGGCGAGCCGCTGCCACCGGACCTGGGCATGCGCACCGACGGCGTGGCCAGGCTCGACTATCCGTGTGCCGACCGCGCCGGAACGCTGGTCGCCGCCCCGGCCGCGACCGATCTGGTGTCGGGCGATGTGAAGCTGACGTACCGGCCGCTGCGCGAGGTCGGTGAACGGCACCAACTGCACGGCACCAACCGCGACTTCCTGGGTGTCGTCCGGGCCACCGGTACCGACCAGGAGCGGGTGGACCGGACAGTGGCCGAGTTCATCTCGGCGCAGCGCTGGGAGATCATGCCGTGACGCTGCCGGCCACCGAAGCGGCCATCACGGCCGAGGCGGATCTGCTCGTCCGTGTACTGAGCGCGCTGCTGCGTGAGGACGTGGTGGGACTGCGCAGCCGCAGTTCCGTGGTGGAGCACCCGGACGGGACGTGGCTGAGGCTCGGGACCCCCGGTCCGGACGCACTGCTGCTGCCCGTTCACGAGGACGGTTTCCAGTGCGAGTGGTCCGCGCGGCAGCCGTTGCTGCGGCGGGAATCCGACGGTGCGGAACTGACTACCTGCGACAATGTCCTGGCCGAACTGAAGGCCCTGGCCGCACCGGTGGACCGCGGGGGCTTCGACGCGTTCGCCGCGGAGTGCCGGCAGACGCTCGCCACGGTGCGGCTGCATGCCGATTCGGAGGACGAGGTTCTCGAGATGCTGGCAACGCGGTACGGGGCCGATCCCGCCCGGTGGACCGGGTACTCCGGCGGCCTCGCCCATGACACCCTCGCCGCCCGGCTCGACCACCCCGTCTATCCCACGGCGCGCGGCCGCGCCGGGCTCACCACCGGCCCGCTGCGTGCGTACGCACCCGAGTTCCACCCTCGTTTCGCCCTGCGCTGGCTCGCCCTTCCCAGGGACGCGGTGACCGTCAGGGGTATGACCGCCGAGGGGTACTCGGGCAAGGGCCACCTCGTCCCGGGCCGCACGGCCCCCCGGGCGGACCTGTTGCCGTCGCCGTCCGCCGTCGGACTGCCCGGGCTCGACGACAGCCATCTCGCGTTCCCGGTCCATCCCCTGACCGTGGACGGACCTCTGCGGGACGCGCTGCGCGCCGCCGGGCTCGAGAGCCGGGCCGTCCTGGCTCCGCGCTCCGGCATCGATGTCGTGCCGACCCTGTCCATGCGGACCGTGGCGCTCGCCGACGACCCCGGGGTCCATCTCAAACTCCCCCTGGCCACCTCCACGCTGGGCAGGCTCAACCGGCGCACGATCAAGCCCGGCACGCTCGTGGACGGCGCGGCGGCACAGCGTCTGCTGCAGTCGGTGACCGCCCGTGAGCCCCGCTTCCTGGAGCGGGTCCTGCACGCGGACGAGACCGCCTTCGCCCACGCGGGCCATGAGCTGCTCGCCGTGCTCGTACGCCGCTGGCCCGCCGGTACGGACGGCGCCGTCGTCGTACCGATGGCCGCCCTGCTGAGCCGGGCACCCGGCGGCCGGCTGGTCATCGACCATCTCGCCGACCGCTTCCACGGCGGTGATCCGCTCGCTCTGCTGGAATCCGTGCTCTCGCTGCTCCTCGACTGGGCTACCACGCTGTTCGGCTACGGAATCGCGCTCGAATCCCATCAGCAGAACATTTCGCTCGTGCTGGACGAGCGGACGGACGGACCGCGCGTCCGGCTGCTCCTCAAGGACAACGACGGGCCACGTATCAACCGTGTGCGGCTGCGCGCGGCCCTCGGGCCGGATGCGCCCGACCTCTCCGCGTTCGACGACGCCCGTATCCTCGGCGACAGTGACGGGCCGGTCGTCGATCTGTTCACCACCATCAGCGTCCATCTGTGCGCAGGTGCCTTCGCCTTCGGGCTGGCCCGGCACGGCCGCGCTCCGGTGGAGCGGCTGCTGGGGCTCGTACGCGAACGGCTGGAACGGGCCGTCGAACGGCTCGGCACCCGCCCGGGAGAGCCCGGCGCGGTCCTGCGCGAGCAGGTCCTGGACCCGGCGCGGCTGCCCGTCAAGGCGATGGTCACCGCGGGCACTCTGCTCACCAAGGCCAGATCGGGAGCGTCCGACATCAACAAGCACTACACCACGGGCCCCAACTACCTGCTGCGGGGAGTGTGACCGGCGATGACGTCCACTCGGTCCTTCGTTCATCACTCCGCCCACCGCCCCGACCACGGCCGCGCTCCCTCGGGGCTGCCCACGGCGGACGAGGCCGTGGCGCACACCCTCCTCAACTGTCTGCTCCGGGAGGTGTCGGGGCCGGAGCACGAGAGCGCCGTCATAGACGGCCGTCTGCTCCTGCGTCTGCGGCGCAGCGGAGTGCTGCTCCGGGTGGCGCTGCGCCGCACGTCCCTTCTGGGAGCGCACCGCTTCACGGGCGCGGTCGCCGAGCAGACCGGCGCCGGATGGGCAGAACTCGGCTGGCGGCGCCTCGCGGAGTACATCCACGCCGAGCTCTCACTGCGTACGGGCACCGGCAACGACGAGTTCCTGACCCAGATCGCGTCGAGCCATCAGGGAGTGTCCGCGGCCCTCGCCGTACGCGGGGCCGCCACCGACCGGCATCCCGCGGGCCCGGGGGACCTGGATCCCCTCGCCGCCTACCTCGCGTCCGAGCAGTCCCTCGCCCTCGGCCACCGCTTCCACCCCACGCCGAAGGCCCGCGGCGGCGACCGCGCCGCCTGGAAGGCGTACGCACCGGAGGCCGGCGCCTCCTTCCCGCTTCGGCTGCTCGCCGTACGCGACCATCTGGTCGCCGAGCGGTCCCACCGGCCGGACGGCTCCGGCGCCGACCCGCTCGACGGACTGGACCGGCTTGGGCCGGTGCCCGACGGATACCGGCTGCTGCCCGCGCATCCCTGGCAGTACGGACTCCTGCAAGGACACCCCGTGCTGGGTGAAGCCATCAAGCGCGGTGACGTCCTCGACCTCGGCCCCGGCCGGTCGCCGTTCACCGCCACCGCCTCCGTGCGCACCCTCTACGACGGCGACACGTTCCTGAAGTTCAGCCTCAACGTCCGCATCACCAACTGCCTGCGCAAGAACGCCCGTTACGAACTCGACGGCGCTGTCGCCCTCACCCGTCTGCTCGGGCCCGTCTTCGCGGACCTGGCGGGCCGCTTCCCCGGCACCGGCGTGCTCCGCGAGCCCGCCTACCGCAGCCTCGCCCTGCCGGGCCCGGACGGGCGGCCCGTGCCCGCCCTCCTCGAGGGCTTCGGTGTGATCGTCCGTGAGGGGCTCGACCGCCACCTGCGCCCCGGAGTCACTCCCCTGCTGGCAGCCGCTGTCGCCGACGAGTACACCACGGGACCCGGCCATGTCTCACGCCTCCTGGCCGGCGCGGACCCCGGCAGGACCCTGGCGTGGTGGCGGGCCTACCTGGAACTGCTCCTCCCGCCCGTCCTGGCCGCGTACTTCGACCACGGTGTGGTCCTCGAACCGCATCTGCAGAACGTTCTCGTCTGTGTCGACGCCGACGGCAGACCCGCCCAGGTCCTCTTCCGCGACCTGGAGGGCACCAAGCTGATCCCCGAGCGTCACACCTCCGACCTCGCGGCACTTCCCGCCGATGTCGCGGGGCCCCTGACCTACGACGCCCGGCGCGGCTGGGACCGGGTCGTCTACTGCCTGGTCGTGAACCATGTCGCCGAGATGCTCGCCGCCCTCGCCGATCTGCATCCGGGGTCGGAAGCCGCGCTGTGGTCCCAGGTCCACCGCACGCTCCAGGACCATGCCGACACGCACGGCTGCCCGCCCCGTCTGGGCGCTCTGCTCGCGGGCGAACCGCTGCCCGCCAAGGCGAATCTGCTCACCCGTTGGGCGCGCACGGCCGACCGTGATGCGGGCTACGTCCGGCTGCCTTCCCCGCTCGCCGAGGACGTCAGGTCCGGGGCGATCTCCGCCGACGACATCTGGAACTCCCGTTGACCACACACCTGCTGACCGCGGCGGTGCGCGACCGTGCGCTGACCCTGCCCGCCGATGACCTTCCCGCCTATCTGTACGACCTCACGGCACTGCGGGAACACGCCGCGTCCGTCCGGTCGGCCCTGCCGGAGCGCGTCGAGCTGTACTACGCCGCCAAGGCGAATCCCGAAGCGGAGATCCTGGCCGCTCTCGCCCCGTACGTGGACGGGTTCGAGGTGTCGTCGGGCGGTGAACTCGCCCATGTCGCCAAGGCCGTTCCGGACCGTCCACTCGCCTTCGGCGGTCCTGGGAAGACGCCCGCCGAGACCGCGGCCGCGCTGGAAGCGGGTGTGGACCGGTTCCATGTCGAGAGCGCCCACGAACTGCGCATGCTGGCGGACCTCGCGGCACGGCTGGTGCCGGGAGCGCGCGTGGCGGTCCTGCTCCGCTTCAATCTGCCGCTCGCCGACGGCTCCCTCAAGGCGAGTGCGCTGTCCATGGGCGGGCGGCCGACGCCGTTCGGCCTGGACCCGTCCGAGGCGGACGCCATGGCCGGTCTCCTCTGCGGAGGCAGCCACCCGCAGCTGGAGCTGCGGGGGATACACGCCCATCTCGCCAGCGGACTCGACGCGCCGGCGCAGATCGCCGTCGCCGAGTCCGTGGTGACCTGGGCCGCCCGCCTCGCCCACCGGCACGGATTCCCCCTGCGTGAGGTGAACGTCGGTGGCGGGATGACCGTCGACTACGCCGATCCCGGGGCCCGTTTCGACTGGGCGGCGTACGGAGCCGCCCTCGCCCGCCTCACCGCCGCTCACCCGGACCTGGTGCTGCGCATCGAGCCGGGCCGCGCGCTGACCGCGTACTGCGGCTGGTACGCCACCGAGGTCCTGGATGTGAAGCGCAGCCATGGTGAGGAGTTCGCCGTCGTGCGCGGGGGCACGCACCATCTGCGCACCCCCGCGACGAAGGGCCACGACCAGCCCTGCGCACTGCTTCCCGTGGACGCGTGGCCCCACCCCTGGCCTCGGGCCATGGGCCGGCCGGGCCCGGTCACACTGACCGGCCAGCTGTGCACACCGAAGGACGTTCTCGCCCGCGATGTGCCCGCGGCCGGCCTGCGCACCGGGGACCGTGTGGTGTTCGCCCTCGCGGGGGCGTACGCATGGAACATCTCGCACCACGAGTTCCTCATGCATCCCCGGCCGGGCTTCCACTTTCTGGGGGCCGTCAACGGTTGAAGTGGCTGAAGCCGACCTCGTAGCGTTCGACGGAGACGATCCGCTGGCCCTCCCGCCGTGCGGTTTCCTCACGGATCTGCTCGGCCTTCTCCTCGCTGGCCTGCATCGACACCTCGTCCTCCCAGAGGGTGAGCGACACGACCTTCCCGGACGGCCGGTCGACGAGGTAGTACACGCCCACGAAGCCCGGTACCTCCTGGACCTGCTTGACAACCGCTTCCGAAGTCGCCGACAGGTCACCCTCCGCGGGCACGGGTGACCCCTGATAGGTGCTCAGTCTCGCGAACATCGCAGCACCCTTTCCTCGACGACCGTCGACCGGACAGCCGACGGCCACACGGCCCAGCGTGCCCCCGCGAGCCGCGCCCCGCATGCCGGGGCCGCGTCGAGCCACACCGTCTACCGTGGGTAACGCGTGCGGCCTCCGGCATCGGGGCAACCTGGCCGATACACTCGACAGAGTGATAATCGAACGTGTGTACGCCCACGGCTCGTCGCAGGATGCGGGCTCATGGCCGTGGTCCGTGCCTTGCGTGGGGCAACTCGTCGGGGAGGGCCTGCGCTTCACCGCGCCCGTGACCTTCCTCGTCGGCGAGAACGGCTCCGGCAAGTCGACCTTGGTCGAAGCCCTCGCGGAGGGTTTCGGCCTCGACTCCTACGGCGGCTCGCACGACTGGCGGTACGCCTCGCACCGCGCGAAGTCACCCCTGGGCGAGCGCATACGGTTCGACGCCGCGCCGCACGGCCGCCGCATGCTCACCAGCTGGTCGGCGCGCAAGGGCTTCTTCCTGCGCGCCGAGACCGCCATGGACGCCCTGGACCGCGAGGGCTTCGCGCCGGACACGGTCAGCCACGGCGAGGGCTTCCTGGCGGCGTTCCGGGGGAAGTTCCTGCGGACCGGGCTCTATGTGATGGACGAGCCCGAAGCAGCCCTGTCCTTCACGTCCTGCCTGGCACTCCTCGGCCACATCGACCAGTTGGCCAAGAACGGCAGCCAGGTCGTCTGCGCCACGCACTCACCACTGCTCACCGCCCTGCCCGGGGCGGACATCATCGAGGTCGGCGAGCACGGCATGCGGCACGTCGAGTGGCGCGATCTCGCCCTCGTCGACCACTGGCGCCGGTATCTCGCCGACCCGGCGGCCTATCTGCGTCATGTGGTGGGCCCCCCGCCCGGCTCCCCCGGAGCATGAGTCCCACCGGCGCGGGCGGACGACCGCTCAGCTCGCGGCCTCGACCGTGTTCACCACCGCGCCGTCGAAGTCGGCGGCGAGATATCCCGACGCACCGTACTCGTCCGACACGTACACATTCACCGTCGGCACGCTTTCGAACACGGAACCACGCACAATGACATAACGCATCGTCGGCTTCGGGACACCGAGCACCTGGTCCGCCTTCTTGATGAGCGCCGGCAGAACGGCCCACTTGACCTTGCTGACGTCGATCGGCCCCTCGTCCATCGAGGTCAGCGAACCGCCGGGGCCCTCCTTCGACGCGTAGCCGTTGCGATACGTGTACCGGTCGTACTTGGCACGGCTCCCCGGCACCGGAACCGAGGCGATCGCGTACTCCTCGTACACCGTGAGCTCGACGAACTTCGTCGTCCCCGTCTTGGCCTGGAACGCCTTGACGACGGTCCGCACACCGTCCGGAGTGAGCAGGTGCTTGGTTTCCTTGGACGGCGGCAGCGCGACCTCGGCCGGCTGCCCGGTGCCGCTGCCACTGCCCTCGTTCGCCGTGTCCCCCTGCGCCTTCCGGCCGTCCTGCCCGGCGGAGGCGCCGTCGGCCGAGGACGAGGCCCCCGCCCGGTTGCCACCCGTCGTACCTCCGTGGTCGGGGAGCAGGTTCAGCACGATCACGGACGCCACGGCCAGCGCGGCGGCGACGCCCACAGCGGCGGGCGCCTTCCGCCACTGCCTGTGCGGCCGGGTGCCGGAAGGCGCCATGCCGAAGTGGCCCGGTGGGGGCTGAACCGCCGTCGTGCCGTACACATTGCCGGCAGTGGCACCCGGGTGGGGCGCGTACGGCGGCGCGGGCGACCAGGGCTGGGTCGGTGAGCCCGAGGGCGAGCCGAGGGAGTTCCTGGCGGCGTCGTCCAGCATCCGCTCCAGCTGCGCACCGTCCGGGCGCGCCGCGGCATCCCTCACCAGCAGTGCGTTCAGCACGGGAGTGAGCGCTGCGGACCGCACCGGCGCCGGGATCGGTTCGTCGAGCACGGCGACCAGGGTCGAGAGGCTGGTGTCACGCCGCAGGGGGTGGGATCCCTCGAGGGAGACATAGAGCAGCATGCCGAGCGACCACAGGTCCGAGGCCGGGTTGCCCTCCTCGCCGCGGATGCGCTCCGGAGCGATGTACTCGGGTGAGCCTATGAGGTCGCCCGTGGCGGTCAGGCTCGTGGACTCCCGCAGCGCGGCGATCCCGAAGTCCGTCAGGACAGGGCTGCCGTCCGGCCGGAGCAGGACGTTGGCGGGCTTCACGTCACGGTGCTGGATACCGGCGTCGTGCGCGGTCCGCAGGGCGGACAGCACTCCACGGCCCACGCGCAGAGCCTCGGTGACGGTCAACGGCCCCTGGGCCAGGCGTTCGTGCAGGGACTGCCCCTGGACCAGCTCCATGACGATCCAAGGATGGGGTCCTTCCGAGCTGTCCACGATGTGATGGATGGTGACCACATTCGGGTGGGCGATCCGTGCCATCGCGCGGGCTTCACGCAGCACCCGTTCGCTGAGCATGCGCGCCCGGGCGGGGTCGGCGTCCTCCAGTGCGGTGTCGGAAGGACGCACTTCCTTCAGTGCCACTTCGCGGTGCAGCACAATGTCCCGAGCCCGCCACACGGTGCCCATTCCGCCGCTGCCGAGCCTGCCGAGCAGTTCGAACCGGCCGTCGACGATCCGTCTGCCACTCCCCCTGGTGTCCATAGCGGGTCAGCTTACGAGGATTGCCCGCGCCGCCGCCCCTCCACCCCCGCTCAGTGACCGGCGAGAAGCTTCACGGCGACGACCCCCACACCGATCGCGGTGTCCAGCAGGCCCGAGACCAGCGCGCTCAGCGGCCCGTTGCCCATCCGGATCCCGGACCGCCAGCCCCACATGAAGAGGGTGGCCACCTCCACGCCCGCGCTGATCAGAAGGGCGGTCACCAGATCGAGCGCACCCAGCGCCGAGAGGCCGATCAGCACCAGTGGGCCCGCGGCCACCACCAGCAAGGGGCTGGAGACGTGCAGGGCCGTCCGGATCTCCGGCCGGGTCGCGCCCCTGCCGCTCACCGCCCGGTGCGCCTGTTCGTCGGCGACGACCGTGGCCAGCCAGACCCCGAGCGCCGTCACGGCCACGGTGAGTGCCGCCTCGATGTGGTCCGGCGCCTTCGTCTCGGCGAGGGCCACCACCACGGCGGTCAGCGTGATGGTCGCGTAGATGCGCTCCTTGAGCCGTGCGGCCGCGATGTCGCCCGCGCGGGCAGCCGTGGCGGCGGTGCTCGGCTCGGAGACGGAACCGGCGTCCGGAGTGGTCATGTCTGCGCGGACTCCGGCCGGCCGGCCCTCGCGCCGGTCAGGATCAGGGTCATACGTACGCCTTTCCACGGCGAGGCCGACGTGGCCGGAACGACTCGCTCCGGTGGCACCGTAGCCGACCGTGCATGCGGAGAGCGTTTCCGTGACCGTGCGAGTGTCGGACGCAAGGCCGAACCGGCAGGGCGGCATCGAACGGGCCTCATGGTGGGAGTACGCGGGTCAGCCCAGGGGCCGTCGGGCTCTGGCGATGAGCATGGCCACGTCGTCCTGGGCCGACACCGGCAGCAACCGGCCGAGTACGCGGTCGCAGATCTCGTCCAACGGGTGGTGGACCTGCCCCAGAGCCTGTGCGAGCTCCCGCATGCCCTGGTCCAGGTCCCTTTCGCGGGACTCGATCAGGCCGTCGGTGTACAGGACCAGCAGATGACCGGGGGGCAGAGTCACCCGCTGGGTCTGGAAGTCCGGGGAGCCCGTTCCCAGGGGCGTGCCCGCCGGGCCGTCGAGGAAGGCGACCGCCCCCCGGGGATCTGCAACGGCCGGGGGCGGATGACCGGCTCTGGCGATCAGGCAGCTGCCGTCGACCGGGTCGTGGACGGCGTAGACGCACGTCGCCATTTCGTTCTCGCCGAGATCGACCACGACCGCGTCCAGGGAGCGGAGCATCTGGGCCGGTGGAATGTGGTGACGTGCCAGGGTTCGCACCGCCGTGCGCAGTTGTCCCATGACGGCTGCGGCATGGACCCCGTGCCCCATGACGTCCCCGATGGTCAGCCCGGTCGTACCGTCGGGCAGGGCGATGACGTCGAACCAGTCGCCGCCGACATCGTGGTTGCTCGCGGGGAGATAGCGTCCGGTGAGTTCGAGGCCCGCCACTTCGGGCAGCCCGCTGTTCGTCAGGCTGCGCTGCAGAGTGAGCGCCGCCTCCCGCTGGCCTGTGTACATGCGGGCGTTGTCGATGTTCAGTGCCGCCCGGGCGACCAGCTCGTCGATGAGTACGCAGTCCTGCTCGTCGAACGGCTCGCGGTCACGGCTACGCGTCAGCACCACCGCCCCGAGAACGGTGCCGCGGGCGACCAGCGGAACCAGTCGTGCGCAGGAGATCCGGCTGCTGAAGTACGTCCGCAGCTCTTCGCCCTGCGGACCGGGGAAGAGGGCGGGAAGGTCGGAATGCCGGAGCTTCATCGGGCGGCCCTGTGCCATGACGCTCTCGTACACGGACCCGAGCGGGATCTGGAACGTCATGCCCACGGCCAGCTTCGCGGTGGGGGCCGACGGGTCGGGGAAGACGGCTGCCATACGGCGCACCACGCCGTGGCTGGACGCGGCGGCCTCGTCGGGACCGAGCACCTCCTCCAGCAGCTGTACGTCGGCCGAGTCGGCCACCCGGGGCACCAGCATCTGCACCACCTCCGCGGCGGTCTGCCGAAGATCCAGGGTGGTACCGATGCGCGTGCCGGCCTCGGCCAGCATCGCGAAGCGCCGCCGCGCCCGGTCGGCCTCGGCCTGCGCCCGCTGGCCGTCGGTGATGTCGATCAGGGAGGCGACGAGCCCGAGGCTACGGCCCGCACCGTCCAGCAGCGGGGCGCAGGAGCAGGACCATGTGCGGTCGTGGTCGGGGTCGGCCGGGGTGCGCCCGGTGCCGCGCACGTCGACAACCGCCTCACCGCGGTCCAGCGCCTGCCGCATCACCGTCTCCAGCGCCTCGGCCGTGAGCCCCGGCGCGACCTCCGCCGGCCGCTTGCCGAGATGCCCCGCCGCGGCGACGCCGTTCATCCGGGCCAGAGCGTCGTTGACCCGGAGGAAGCGCAGATCCGGGTCGAGCGTGGCCAGCCCGATCGGCGACTGGGTGAAGAGCCCCTCCAGCGCCGCCAGCGAGTCCCGCATCCTCAGGACCTCGGAGGTCTCGACGGCGATGGCCAGGAGGCCCGCGCCTCCCCCGGGCGCCGCGGAGGGGCATATCCACATCTCCATCGGCACGAGGTGTCCGTCGCTGTGCCTCACGGGGAGCGTGCCGACGACCGTCTCACCGGCCAGGACGCGCCGCGTCAGCTGTTCGGCCAGCTCCCGGTTGGGCTCGGGCACGAGGACGGGGATCGCGTTCGTGCCGAGCAGCTGCTCGGCGCGGTGGCCGAGCAGGTCCTCTGCGGCGAGCGACCACTCGACGATGCGCCCGTCCTCGTCGGTCCTCCACAGGGCGACCGGCAGCAGGTCCCGCAGCACACCGGCGTGCCCGACCGCCGTCAGAGGCTGGTCAGGCACCTCACTCGTCGCCTTGCGCGTGTCCAACACAACGACCTAACCCCGGGGCGTGGGCGTCCGCCTGCCGGGCACTCACAGCCGGTCCTCCGGCGGAGCGCTGCCGACGCGTCACCGGTGCAGCGTCCTGCGTATACCTTTTCCGGTGATTTGTTACCAGATCACCTTATCCAAGGCGCCCTCCCGGGCAAGCGAGACCGTTTCCGCAGCCCCGGCGGACGAACCGTCCACTCACCAGGACGGTCAGGCCGCCAGTGGAGCGGTCTCCATGCCCGCCTGTGCGCGGAGCCCGTCGAGGAACTCCAGTACCGCCTCGACCGCCGAGTATCTCGGCCGCCAGTCGAGTTCCGCGCGGGCCCGCGAGCTGTCCAGCAGCGGCAGCCGCAGTACCGCGTCGAACAGATCCGGCGAAGCGGCCACCAGCCGCAGCCGCCAGGCGGCCGAGAGCGCGGCCCTCAGCGGCGGCAGCGGGACCTTGAGAGGCCTGGCGTCCATGATCCGGGCGAGCTCGGCGGCGTCCAGCGGAGGTTCCGCGGCGAGGTTGAACGCTCCACGAACCGGGCGGGTGACCGCCTCGCGGTACGCGGCGGCGGCATCATCGGTGTGCAGAGCCTGGAAGGTCAGACCGGGCAGATCGGGAACGGCGGGGACCAGGGACGGCCGGATCAGCTGCGGGGGCAGCAGCCGGCCCGCGAAGATCCGCCGCTGCTGGGACGCTGACTCCCGCTTGAACAGGAATGCCGGACGCATACGGACCACGCGCACGGCCGGACGCGTCAGTTCGTACGCGTCCAGATACCGCTCCAGATAGGCCTTCTCGCGGCAGTAGGCCGCCTGCGGCCAGCCATGGGTGGGCCAGCTCTCGTCCACGCGCCGGTCCTTGGGGCCCGGGGAGTACGCGCCGACCGACGAGGCGTGGATCAGCACCGGCACCCGGGCCTCCGCGACCGCCTCGAAAACGCGGATGCTGCCGAGCACATTCGTCCGCCAGGTGGTCACGGGGTCGTGGGTGGGCTGGAACTTCCAGGCGAGGTGGATCACGGCGTCGGCGCCGGTGAAGTGCCGGGCGAGGTCGGTGCCGCCGGGATCGATGTCGGCGGCGGCCCATGTCGTCCGGTCGGGCTGCCAGTCGGGGAGCCTGCGGGCCAAGCCGAGGACCGAGGCCACCCCGGGGTCTGCGGAGAGGGCCTTCACCACGCTCGTTCCGACGTTTCCGGTCGCTCCGACGACGACCACGCGGATTCCGCCGCCGCCTGTCTCGCTTCGCGTCCTGCCGTTCATGTCGGCCGCCGCCTTCCAGCGGAGTTTTCCTGGCAACCCTGCGGGTACCCGGCGTGCCACCCGGCATGCGCCGGTTTGCGGCGTTCGACGGCTGGGCGCACGGTGAACAAGGGCCGGCCCTTCGGGTCCGGCGTCCCGCGACCCCGAGAGGACAGCGATCCTGATGCACAAGGGCAAGACGATGCAGATCAAGGGCAAGCTGAAGGAAACCCTCGGCAAGACCATGGGCGACAAGGCCATGCAGAGGCACGGCCGGGGAGATCAGCTGCGCGGGAAGGCGCAGGAGATGGCGGAGAAGGCCACCGACCAGATCCGCAGGCGGTCGAAGCACTGAGCACGAAGCGGACGAAGCACGAAGCACGGCGCCGGTGAGGAGCTGCTCCGAGTGACTGATCAAAGCAAGAAGCTGCGCGGCAAGGGCCGGGAAGCGGTGGGCAGGACCGGGGAGAGTCCCGGTAGCGCCACCGATGACGAGGAGCTGCGCCTGAGAGGAAAGAGCGAGCGCGTCCTGGGTGAGGTCAAGGAGGCGGCCGCGAAGGCCGGGAACGCCGAGCGTGAGGCGACGGACGCCGCAAAGGGGCTGCGCCCGCACAAGTAGCGAGCAAGCAGCGAGCAGAACCCGGGCCCGGGTGGGAGTGTCGTCTCGCACCCGGGCTCCGCGCTGCCGGTCGGGCTATCCCGGTTTGCGGGTGGTGAGGGTGAAGAGTCCGCCGTCGGGGTCGCGGAGTGTGGCGTGTTGGGGGGTGTCGGGGTGGTGGTTGGGGGGTGTGGGGGTGGGCAGGGTGGTGGCGCCGTGGCGGGTGGCGGTGTGCAGGGCGGTGTCGAGGTCGGGGACGTAGAAGTGGACGTGCCAGCGGGGGCGGATGTGTGGGTCGGGGGCGGCTTCGACGGCGCCTGCGGTGAGCCGGGCGACGGTGTCGCCGTCGTGGTGCAGGACGACGTGGTCGTGTTCGTAGGCGACCTGGCAGCAGCCGGGTTTCTCGCAGGCCCAGTCGAGGACTTCGGCGTAGAAGATGGCGGCGTCGAAGGCGTCGCGGGTGCGTAGTTCGAGCCAGGCGGGTGCTTTGGCGCGGCCGACGCGCCAGTCGGGGATGACTCCGCCCTGCCAGATGCCGAAGACGGCTCCGTCGCGGTCGGCGGCCAGGGCGGCGCGGCCGGTGCCGAAGCTGAGGGGGCCGACCGCGACGGTCGCGCTGCGTTCGCGGATCCTGGCGGCGGTGGTGTCGGCGTCCTCCACGGCGAAGTACGGGGTCCAGGCCACCGGTACCGAAAGGCTGCGGGCCAGGGCGCCGATACCGGCGACCGGGGCGCCCTCGTGGAAAGCGACGGAGAACTCCTCGCCCAGTGAGGTACGCCGGAACTCCCAGCCGAACACCGCACCGTAGAAGTCCTGCGCGGCACGCAGATCCCGCGCCATCAGACTCACCCAGCAAGGAGCACCGAACACCGTACGACTCGACGTCGACACAACCGCCACCCACTGCCCGCGTGACCGGAATCGTTCCACGCTACCGCGCCCACCTGCGAGGAGCCCGGCAGCGCACGCGGCGCGCCGCCTGATGCGCCCGATCCGGTGAGGCGGCCCGTGGCCGCGGGGAACGGCCGGTGGCCGCACGCGCCCTGCTCACCGCGTGCGGCCACCCTCGTATGCACCGCAGTGCGCCCGGGGGATGTCATCCGGGGCTGACGCGGCCGCGCCACGAGCCGGATTCACCACCGCGCTGCTCGATGTAGTCCTTGAAGCGCCGCATGTCGCCCTTGACCCGTCGGTCGATCATTCCGGCCATGACAGCGGTCTTCTCCGCCACCCCGCCCGGCTCGACGTCCATCACGAGCTCCACGCGGGTGTGCGTGTCGTCCAGGCGCTGGAAGCGGACCATCCCCATCTGCTTGGTGTCGCCGCCGATCGTGCGCCAGGCGATCCGTTCGTCGGCCAGCTGGTCGACGATCTCGGTGTCGAACTCACGGCGTACGCCGCCGATCTTCGTGGTCCAGTGGTTGTGCAGGTCGTCGATCTGCCTCACCTCCTCGACGCCCTCCATGAACTTCGGGAACTCCTCGAACTGCGTCCACTGGTTGTAGGCGGTGCTGATGGGAACGCCGACCTCCACCGACTCCTTCACCGTGGTCATGACTGCGCGCCTCCTTTCCGTGGCCGCCGCACGAGCAGCGGGTCTGCCGTGCGGACCGGGTCACGGGGACGCGGGTACCCGGCATCGGCGCGATTACCACCCGGGACACCCGATTGCGGATCACCGGCCTCTTCCGCACCGACGTCAGGACTCGCCGCCCCCGGGTTCACGGGCACGTGCGCCTGCCCGCGTGCGTCCGGACGAGGGGGCGCGCTGAGGATGCCGCCGCAGGTATTCGTTCTCCAGCGCGGCCGTCCGGCTCGTGTGCGTGGCCAACGCGTCCTCTGATCCGTACAGCAGGGTTTCATGGCGTGTGCGATGAACAGCTTCCAGCTCCTTGAGCAGCAGCGCTTCGTCCAGCTGCTCAGGCGCCACCCCGCGGTCCCGCTCGTTCATGACTCGCACCTCCTGGTCGGTGCATCGGTGCATGCGCATCGCGCGATCGCCCCACTGCTGCCCGTACCCGGATGGGTGTGAACCACACGCGGGGCGCGCGACGGGCCCGTCGCGGCCGCTCCAGAGCCGGCAGAGGGTGCACCGCGGCGAACGCACACGACGATTGCCCGCGACCGACCGGTCCCGGGGCCCGGCCACTACGATGCCGACGGCTCGGGCGCGGGGCCTGCGAGGGGACCGGGCCGAAGTGATGACGGGGCCCACGGAGGCACCGGCCCGGTGCGGGAGCGCAAGGACTGGAGCGAGCGGATGGACGGTGGCATCGCCCGGGGGCGCGTGCTGGTCGTGGACGACGATCCGGCGATCCGGCGTTCGCTGGAGCGCGGGCTGAGGCTGGCCGGTTTCGCCGTGGCTCTGGCCGAAGGGGGACGGCCCGCCCTGGACCGGATGGGGGCGGAGCCGGCCGATGTCGTGGTTCTGGACATCTCCATGCCGGACGTCGACGGAATCCAGGTGTGCCGGACACTGCGCGCCGACGGCAACGATGTGCCGGTGCTGATGCTGTCGGCGCTGGACGAGACGGCGGACCGGATCGCGGGGCTGCAGGCCGGTGGCGACGACTACCTGGTCAAGCCGTTCGCCTTGCAGGAACTGGTGCTGCGGCTGGAGGCGCTCCTGCGCCGCCGGCCGCCCAGGGCCACGGACGTGGTGCGTGTCGGCCCTTTGGAGCTGGATCCGGCGGCCCGCGCAGCACGTCTGGGCGGGGAGCCGCTGTCGCTGACCCGGCGGGAGTTCGAGCTGCTGGAGGTCCTCGCGCGCAATACGGGGATCGTGCTCACCAGGGACCAGCTCCTCGACCGCGTCTGGGGGTACGACTTCGAGGTACGCACGGACGCCGTCGACACCTTCGTCAGCTATCTGCGCCGCAAGCTGGAGGGCGGCGGCAGGGCACGGTGCATCCACACGGTGCGGGGAGTCGGCTTCGTCCTGAGGTGCGACGACGACGGGAGTGGGCGGGGATGAAGCGGATGAAGCTGGCCACACGAATCGCCATCGCCGTGGCCGTCACCGTGCCGGTCCTGGTGCTCGCGGCCGGCTGGCTGCTGCTCCAGCTGGTCGCGCGCGATCTGCACACGGAGCAGGACGCCCATCTGCGGGACCGCGCGGCGCTGGTCGCGGGAGACGCCCGCCGGCTGCTGCGGGCCGCCGCCGCCGACCGGCCCGCCGCGGTCGAGCAGGCACGTGAGCGTCAGCTGTACGCCACGGCGCTGGACGTCGGCATCCGGCTGACGGGGCCTCAGGGAACCGTCTCCGGCGGCCCCCAGCCCGGTTCGGCCGTACCCCTTCCGGACAGCGCGGCCAGGCCGGTGACCGTCGAGGACGGGAAAGGCAGCTGGCGTGTGCTCTCGGTCCGGATACAGGGGTCACGGCCGGGGGTCGACGGGACACTGTGGCTGTTCTCCCCGGACACCGCCGGCGAGCATCAACTCGCTCTCGTACGCAGGCGCGTGGCGACCGTGGCGGTGCTGGCCGCTCCGGTGTCCGGTCTGCTGGGCCTGGGTGTCGCCTCGCGGGCCGGCCTGCCGCTGCGCAGACTGCAGCAGCGCACCAGCGGACTCGACCCGTCGGCGGATGCGGCGCGCCTGGAGCACGTCCCGACCGGCGTCACCGAGGTGGACGACCTCGCGATGACCCTGGGGACCGTACTCGCCCGCTACGACGAGCAGGCCGCCAGAACCGCCACCGCCCTGGCCACCGCGCGCTCCTTCGCGGCCGCGGCCGCGCATGAACTGCGTACACCGCTGATGAGCATGCGGACCAACCTGGACGTCCTCACCGAGCACCCCGGTCTGGATGCGACGGACCGGACGGAGGTGCTGAAGGATCTGCACAGTGAGCACGCACGGATGCTGGGTCTGCTGCAGATGCTGCGCGAACTCGGCCGGGGCGACCTGGTCGAGGCCGACGCCTTCGGACCGGTGGACCTTGCGGAGGTGATCGACGCCTCGGTTGCCGACGCCCGGCGCAGGCATCCGGAGGCCGCGATACATGTGCCGGCGCTGCCGCGTCTGAGCGTGTACGGCTGGGAACCCGGGCTGCGTACGATCGTCGACAACCTCCTCGCGAACGGCCTGGTCCACGGGCGGGACGGCGACGGACGGGCCCGCATCGAGGTGGGACTGCGGCCCGGCGGCCACGGCACGGAACCGGTCGCGGTCCTCACCGTGGACGACCGGGGGCCCGGTGTCCCGCCCTGTCAGCGCGATGCGGTGTTCCAGCGCTTCCGGCGAGGACCGGACAGCCCGGGCTCCGGGCTCGGCCTCACGCTTGTCGCACAGCAGACAGCCCTGCACCGGGGAAGTGTCCAGGTCAGGGACCGGCCGTCCGGTGACGGTGCCCGGTTCGAGGTCCGGCTCCCCGTGCGCGGGGAGACCGTGCCTCCGCTGCCGGCCGGCCGGGACTGGCTGATCGGAACGGCCCGGCATTCGCAGGACTCTTGAGGGCCACGGTCAGGGCCCGCCGACACGCCACCGTGGGTGAGGAGCGCGACGGTCCGCGTCGTCACGCCGGTGTGGCGGGCGAGGGAGCGTAGAGGGTGCGACCGAGAGTCTGTCCCCCGCCGAGCCTTGCACGAGTGAAGCGGTGAATCCGTGCCGCGGTGAGGTGAGCACCTGCTGTGCCGGTCCCTGCTCGATGAGTTCCCCGGCGTCCAGTACGGCGATCCGGACCGCAGTCGCTGCGGTGCCGAGGTCGTGGGTGATCAGGACCAAAGCCAGTTCGGGTCGGTCGCGCAGCAGGACGGCGAGCGTGTCGAGGAGGCCGCGCCGGGTGACCGTGTCGAGGCCGGAGGTGATCTCGTCGCAGATCAGCACCCGCGGCCGGGCGAGCAGGGCCCTGGCGAGCGCGGTCCGCTGCAGTTCGCCGCCGGACAGCCGGCCGGGTCTGCGGCGTACCAGCTCCTCCGTGAGGCCGAGGCCGCTCAGGGTGTTCAGGGCCTCGGCGAGCGCCTCGCGCGGGTCCGCTCCTCGCAGGCGGACCGCCGTGCGTGCCACCTGGTCCAGGACCGGTCGGTGTTCGTCGAACGCGGCCTTCGCGTCCTGGAAGACGTACTGGACCGCGGCCAGTTGTTCACGGGTCCGGGCGCGCAGGCTGCGCGGGAGCGGAGCGCCGTCGAGCAGGACATCGCCTTCGTACTCCTGGTGGAGTCCGGCCAGGCAGCGGGCGAGCGTGGTCTTGCCGCTTCCGGAACGGCCGACGACGGCCAGGCACTGGCCCGAGCGGAGGGTGAGTTCGGGGATGCGCACCACCTCCGTGGTACTGCGGGCGCCGTCGCGGTGCCGCGCGCTGAGGCCACGTACCTGGAGTGTTACGTGCCCTTCGCGCACAGGCGGGCGCCCACCTGATTTCCCTTCCGCTGCCAGGAGTTCGGCGGTCCAAGGGTGCTGCGGTGCAAGCCACAGGTGCTCCGCGGGAGCCGCCTCCACCACTCGGCCCCCGCGCATGACAAGAACCTCGTCGGCCAGTGCCCGGACGACGTCCAGGTCGTGACTCAGCAGGACCACCGCGATGCCCTGCCGGGCAACCGCCGCCAGTTGGTCGACGATGCGCCGCTTCGTCACCACGTCCTGCCCTGTGGTCGGCTCGTCCGCGACCACCACCCTGGCACCGAGCAGCAGTGCCTGTGCCAGGACGAGGCGCTGCTGCTGGCCGCCCGAGAGCTGGTGCGGATAGCGGCGCAGCAGGGGCTCTCCCTCCGGGAGCTGGGCGAGGGTCAGGGCGTCCAGGATGCGCTTGCGGGCGGCTGCTCTCCGCTCGGGTCCGGGCAGGCTCCGCACCTGGTCGCGTGCGATGTCCTGCAGCAGTGCGCCGACACGGCGTGCGGGATTGAGGACGGCGCCGGGGTGCTGGGGTACGTATCCGACGAGGCCGTCGGCCACGCGGACGTCGCCGGTCACCCGGGCACCCGCCGGGTACTCGCCGAGCAGTGCGAGACCCGTGGTGGTCTTGCCGCTGCCGGACGCGCCGACGAGCGCGGTGACCTTCCCGGGCCGCACCCGAAAGCTGACTCCGTCGACGATCGCCCGGCCGCCGATCTCGACTCGTAGGTCCTCTACCTCAGCGACCGCGTCCACGCCCGTTTCCTCTCTTCCGGTGAGGCTTTTCCAGTACGGCGTCGAAGAGCAGGTTGCTCCCTATGGTCAGGGCGACGATCAGCAGGGCCGGCACCACCACGGCCCAGGGCTGGACGAACAGCCCCGTACGGTTGCGGTCCACCATGACCGCCCAGTCGGAGGCGTCCGGCGCGACTCCGACGCCGAGGAACGCCGCCGTCGCCACGAGGTAGAGCACGCCTGTGAGCCGTACGCCCGCGTCGGCGGCGAGCGTGCGCGCGATCGACCTGCCGACGTGGCCGACGGCCATGCGCCACCATGTCTCTCCCTGCATGCGCAGCGCTTCGACGGCCGGGCGCGAGGCCGCCTCGGCCGCGGCCGCGCGGACGATCCGCCCGGCGTCCGGGATGTTGACCAGGGCCACCAGCAGTGACAGGCCCACTGCCCCCGGCGGGAAGACGGAAGCCACCAGCAGGATCAGCAGCAGCGACGGCACGGCGAGAAGCACGTCCAGGGGCCGCATCAGCAGCTCTTCGAGCCATGTCCGGTGGGTGAGTGCGCTGATGAGCCCGAGCGGCAGGGCTGCCAGGTAGGCCAGGGCCGTCGCGGCGAGGGCGACGAGGACCACGGACCGACCACCGAGCAGCACCTGCTGCCACACATCCCGGCCGACGAAATCTGTGCCGAGCCAGTGTCCCCCGCCGAGCGTGAAGGAGGGCGCTCGCGGCCCGGACTCGCCCGCGAAGAGCGGCCCGAGCAGGGCCAGTACGAGCGGTACACCGACGATCGCGACGCCGAGTCGGAAGCGTGGCTTCACGCCGCCACCCCCGCTCGGGGCGCGAAGGTGCGGGCGACCAGGTCGGCGCCCAGATTGAGGACGACGGCGGTCAGCCCGAAGACCACCGCGAGGCCCTGCACCACGGGAACGTCCCGTTCCGCGACAGCGTTCATCAGTACCGTTCCCAGCCCGGGGATCACATACAGCGCCTCCACGACGATGACCCCGCACAGCAACCAGTCGACCGTGCGGGCGAGTTGCTGGGCGGCAGGCGCGATGGCGTTGGGCAGTGCGTGCGTGTAACGGATGCGGGCGCCGGAGATGCCGTAGCGGCGGGCCTGGGCGACGTACGGCGAGGCCAGCGCGTCGATCATGCCCGCCCGTACCAGGCGCGCCAGTGAGCACACTGGCCGCGACAGTAGGACGAGCACGGGAATCACCAGCGCCGCGGGGTGGGCGAGGAGGTCGGTCCCGTAGCCGACGGCGGTCGGCGGCAGCCAGTCCAGGCGCAGGGCGAAGACGGTGACCAGCAGCACACCGAAGGCGAACTCCGGGACCGCGTACACACCGAGCGTCACCGAGCTGACCAGCCGGTCCACGAGCCGCCCCTCATGCCGCGCGGCCAGTACACCGAGGCCGACACCGGTCGGCACCAGCAGGATCGTCGTGAGCGTGGCGAGCAGCACGGTCGGCCCGAATCCGTCCGCGATGTACGAGGCGACGGGCCGTCCCGAGGCCAGGGAGGTGCCGAGGTCGCCGTGCAGCAGCCCGGCCGCCCAGTGCGCGAGCCGTTCGTGCGCAGGCCGGTCCAGGTGCAGCGCCCCGCGGATTGCCGCGATCCGCGCGGGGTCGGGCTGGTCGCCGGCGAGCGCCACGGCGGCGTCGCCCGGCAGCGCCTCGGTGAGGGCGAAGACGAGCAGCACGACGGCTGCCGTCTGCGCGCCGCCGAGCAGCAGCCGCCGGGCGACCCAGGACCCGAGTCCGATCACGCCAGCCAGACCTTGTCGAAGCGTGCCCAGTCGAGGGAGTTGGCGGGGGCCGTCTCCTCGATGCCCCGGACGTTGCGGGCGGTGCCCAGGATCCAGTCGGCGAAGCCCCAGATCAGGAAGCCGCCCTCGGTGTGCAGGCGGCGCTGCATGCGCTCGTAGACGGCGGCGCGCTCCTTCTTGTCCTTGGTGGACTGTGCCTGCTGGTACAGGGCGTCGAAGTCCTTGTGCTTCCAGTGGGTCGCGTTGGTGGTGGAATCGGTGAGCAGGCGCTGGGAGATGTGGGACTCGATGGGCATGGCGCCGGAGCGGTAGGAGGCGAGGGTCCCGGAGTCGAGGATGTCCTTCCAGTAGCTGTCCTTGCTGCCGGTCCTGATCTTGATGGTCACACCTGCCTTGGCCGCCTGGTCGCGGAAGATCGCCGCGGCCTCGGTGAATCCGGCCGCGACCGGGGAGGTGTCGAGGGTGACCTTGAGCTTCTCGGCGCCGGCCTCCTTCAGCAGCTTGCGGGCCCGGTCGAGGTCCTGTTCGCGCTGCGGCAGGCTGCTCGCGTAGTACTCGTAGCCCTTGCCGAACAGGTCGTTGCCGATCTCGCCCGCGCCGGACAGCGCGCCGTCGACCAGTTCCTTGCGGTCGGCGATCAGGAAGAACGCCTCACGGACCCGCTTGTCGTCGAACGGCGGCCGGTCCGTCTTCATGACGAAACCCTGCATGGCGCTGTTACGCAGCCGGACGATCTGGATCTGCCCCTTGTCCTCGTGGGCGCGGGCGGTGGCGGGATTGAGTTCGTGGGCGTACTCGATCTGTCCGCCCAGCAGTGCGTTGGCGCGTGCCGATTCCTCGTTGGCGACGACGAACTCCAGCTCGTCGAGGTGGGGGGCGCCGTCCCAGTAGGCGTCGTTGCGCTTGAAGACGGCGGACTTGCCGGGGGCGAAGGACACGAAGCGGAACGGGCCGCTGCCGATCGGCTTCTTGTCGAAGTCTTCGTGCCCGTCGGGAACGATGTACGCGCCGAACGCGGCGAGTACGTTGGGGAATTCGGCGGTGGGGCGCTTGAGGACGAACTCGATGGTCCGCTCGCCCAGGGCGCGGCTTGCCTTCAGGTCAATGGGTTCCAGTGATGCCTTGGCCCGGAACGCCTTGGCCGGGTCGGCGATGCGGCGGTAGCTGTAGAGGACGTCCTGGGCGGTCACCGGCCTTCCGTCGTGGAAGGAGGCCTTGCGCAGGGTGACTTTCCAGCGGTCCAGGCCCGCGTTCGGCTCCCAGGCCGAGGCGAGCCGGGGCTGTGCGGCGAGGTCCGGTCCGTAGTCGGCGAGCTTGTCGAAGAGGGCCTTGGCGCGGGCGGCATCGGCGAAGAGGTTGCTCAGGTGCGGGTCGAGGGTCTCACTGGCACCGCCGCCGGCGAAGGCGGCGCGCAGCCGTCCGCCGCGCTTGGGCTTGCCGTCGCCCTTGGCGGAGTCAGGGGCGGTGTTGCCGGAGCCGGCGCACCCGGCGAGGGCGAGCGCACCGAGTCCGGCCGCGCCTCCGGCCGCGGCGAGGAAGCCCCGGCGGCGCAGGCCGGAGAAGCGGTTGTGGTTGACGGGGACGTCGTTCATCAAGGTGTCCTTGCTGTGCGAGCGGTTGTCGGCGTGGAGGGGTGGCGGGTGTGGGTCAGGTGCGGTCGGTCAGACGGGCGACGAGATGCAGCCGGTCGGCATCGGCCGTGGCTGCCGGCAGGTCCCCCTCCTGCCAGGGCGGCTCCGTACGCGGACCGGGCCGGTCGTACAGGGCGAGGACCTCGAAGCCGTGGGCGGTGAGGACGTGACGCAGTTCCTGGGGGAAGAGGAGCCGCCATGCGGAGCGCTGCTCGACGGGCGGCGATCCGTCGTCGGAGGTCCACACCCGGGTGCGGCGGAGCAGTTGCGCGGCCCGGTCCACGTGCAGAGTGGTGGTGGACCGGTAGGCGGTGCCCTGCCAGGTGAAGCCGTTGAGGGACGGGCTGTCGAGGAGGTCCGTACGGCCGAGGAAGAAGGCCCCGTTGCGCATCTCGGCGACGAGCAGCCCTCCGGGTGCCAGCGAGGTGCGGCAGGAGCCCAGGAAGCCGTCGAGCTCTTCGTTGGTGTGGCAGTACAGCAGGGCGCTGTCCAGGCAGACCACGGCGTCGAAGGACCGCTCTCCCAGGTCGAAGGCGTGCAGGTCGGCCCGTACGTATTCCGGGCCGGGTTGGTGCACGCGGGCGTGCTCCAGCATCGCCTCGGACAGATCCGCGCCGACGACCGTGCGGCCGGCCTCGTGCAGGTACGCGGCGTCGCGGCCGGTGCCGCAGCCGATGTCCAGGATCCGCGGACCGGCCCCGTACCGCCGCAGACAGTCCTCGGCCCAGCGCCCCGCCAGCCGCGTGGCGTCAGGGAAACGGGCTTCGTACAGGGCCGGGTTGTCGGTCAGCAGGTTTGCGTTCCTCATCTGTGTCTCCTCACGCCGGCACCGGTACGGCCGCCACGGGGGCGGGAAGGACACGGAGGCGGTGCAGCCACACGACGCCCGCAGCCGAGGCGATCCCGAAGGTCAGGCAGCACGCCCAGGGCAGCCACTGCGCTCCCGTGCGCTCGCCTGCGTCCATGGCCCAGCCCACGACCGTGTTGCCGAGGGCCGCGGCGATGCCCGAGACCACGTAGAACAGCCCGAAGTAGGTGCCGGTGAGCTCGGGTCGGCCGAAGCGGGGGATCAGCTCCATCACGAACGGCTGGGCGATCATGACGCCCACGTAGAGCAGCACCGCACCGGCCAGGACGGGCAGCGCGCGGAGCACCGCGCCTGCGGCATCGCCGGGCGCCGCCCCGGCGTCCGACACCACCATGGGCGGTACGAAGGCGAGTCCCATCAGCGCCAGACCGGCGCTGATCCATCGCGCCCGGCTGCCGCGCTCCTTCAGCGCCCGAGTGATGCGCAGCTGCAGCCAGAGGTTCGTGAGGGTGCCGACGAGGAAGACCATGCCGGCCGCGCCGTCCCAGCCCGTGGCCCGGCGGGCGCCGTCCGGCAGCAGCAGGTACAGCTGGTTCTCCATGGTGAACATGCCGACCATGGCCAGGGCGAACGCCAGGAAGCCGCGGTTGCCGACCACATGCCGCCAGTCCGCGAGGACGCTGTTCGTCGAGGGGGCGACCTTGCGCGCCGGCAGCACCATCGCCTGGGCGATCGTGAGCACTGCGAAGATCCCGGACGCGGTGAGTGCGGCGGCCCCGAAGTCGACGAGCAGCAGGGCGCTGCCGATCAGCGGCCCGATCAGGGCGCCGGTGGTCGCGAAGACGTTGAACAGGGCGAAGGCCTCGGCCTTGCGCTCCCCGGCCTCCAGGGCGAGATACGCGCGCACGGCCGGGTTGAACAGCGCCCCGGCCAGTCCGCTGAGTACGGAGGCGGCCAGCAGCACCGGCAGCCCGTCGCCGAGAGCGAAGAGCCCGAAGCCGACGGTGCGCAGCGCGCAGCCCGCGACAATGACCCCGCGCGCACCCAGCCGGTCCGATGCCGATCCGCCGATGAGAAACAGGCCCTGCTGGCTGAGGTTGCGCACGCCGAGCACGATGCCGACGACAGCGGCTGACAGCCCGAGGTCCTGGCTCAGATGCACGGCGAGGTACGGGATGAGCAGGTAGAAGCCGGTGTTGACGCCGAGCTGGTTGACCAGGAGGAGCCGTATCGCGAGGGGGAAGCCGCGTATCTCGTGCCACGTCTTCACCTGCGGTCCTCCTTGAGGCGCGGGCGAACGCCGAGGCCGGGGCGGCGACTTGCTTGTACGGTGCCGTCGGCACCGCCGATGCCGGTCCACGGGTCGTCGGCGAGCAGCAGATGCCCGTCGAGGTCGATCCACCGGGCGCGGTCGGCGAGATGCACGGCGGGGGCGATTCCGAGCGTGCTGGCGGTCAGGCAGCCGAGCATCAGCTCGGTCCCGGTGTCCGCGACCAGTTCGGCGATCCGCAGTGCTGCGCTGACGCCGCCGCACTTGGCGAGCTTGACGTTGATGCCCTGGACCCGTCCGGCGAGGCGGCGGGCGTCCTCGTGGCCGACCGCGTCCTCGTCGGCGATGACCGGCAGCGGCGAGCGTTCGGCGAGCGTCGCCAGCGCCTCGGGGTCGCCGGGTGCGATCGGCTGCTCGACGGCCTCGATTCCCAACTCCGCGAGGCGGGGCAGCAGCCTCTGGGTCGTGCTGACCGTCCAGGCCCCATTGGGGTCCAGGAGCAGGCGCGCGTGGGGAGCGGCGGCGCGTACCGCCCGTACGCGCTCCAGGTCGTCGGCGGGGTCCGGGGAACCGGCCTTGATCTTGATGACCGAGAACCCGTCCCTTACCAGGCGGGCGGCCTGGGCTTCGGCCCGGCTCGGCGACGTGATGCCGATGGTGCGGGCGGTCGCGGCGCACGGCGCGACGGAGGCGCCGAGCAGTTCGTGGACCGGGATGCCCGCCTGCTTGCCCAGGAGATCGAGCAGAGCGGACTCGACGGCCGCGGTCACGGCCGGCGGAGTGCTCTCCCGGCCTCCGTTGTGCAGGGCCTCCAGGGCGCTCTCCGGTTCGGCGAAGCGGGCCAGCCACTGGGATTCCGCGTGCAGCAGTCGTCCGAGGGTGTCGGCGTCGAGGCCGTAGTACACGCTGGTGACGGCCTCACCGTGGCCGTGCCGGCCTGCGTGTTCGACGGACAGCCAGACGGCCTCGCGGGCCGCCATGGTAGAGCGGGATATGCGCAGCGGCTCGGTGAGTTCGAGGCGCACGGTGCGCTGACGGGCCTTCACGGACTCTCTTCCAGATGCGGGGTTCGGTTGTCCAACGGGTCGGTGACGGCGCTGCACCGGGTCCATCCGGTGGCCTCCACGGCCCTCGGGTGTGGGATCTCGACCGGCCGAGTGGTGGCGGTGGCCAGATCGAGACCGTGTGCGGCGGAGAAGTCGTCGTCGTAGACGGTGGAGAGGTAGCGGTGCGGCCCGTCGGGGAAGACGGTGGCGACGACGGCTCCCGGGTGGACACGGGCGGCCCAGGCGGCCACCAGCGCCACGGCTCCGGTGCTCCAGCCGCCGCTGACGAAGTTGCCGGCGGCCAGCCGTCGGCAGGCGTCCGCGGCCTCCGCCGGCCCGACCCAGTGGACTTCGTCGAACGCGTCGTAGGCGACATTGCGCGGATGGATGCTGCTGCCCAGGCCGCGCATCAGACGCCGTCTGGCCGGCTGGCCGAAGATCGTGGAGCCGGTGGCGTCCACGCCGATCAGCCGGAGCCCGGGCCAGTGACGGCGCAGTGGGCCGACGACACCGGCGCTGTGGCCGCCGGTGCCGACGCTGCACACCAGCACGTCCAGGTGGTCGAGCTGTACGGCCAGCTCGGCGGCGAGGGAGGCGTAACCGGCGATGTTGTCGGGGTTGTTGTACTGATCGGGCCAGTAGGCGTCCGGCAGCGATGTCAGCAGTGCACGCAACCGGGCCAGCCGGGCGGCCTGCCAGCCGCCCTCGGCAGCCGGGCGGTCGACCAGCTCCAGCCGGGCGCCGTACGCGCGCAGCAGCTGTCGCATCGAAGGCTCCAGCTCGGTGTCACCGACCAGCACGATCGGATGCCCCAGGGCCTGACCGGCGAAGGCCAGCCCGATCCCGAGTGTTCCGGAGGTGGACTCCACCACCGGGGCCCCTGGCCGCAGTTCACCGCGCTCCTTGGCTCCGAGCAACATGGAGACGGCTGCTCGCGCCTTCATGCCGCCGACGCCGAGACCTTCGAGTTTGGCCCAGAAGCCGGGCTGCGGGCAGGGCAGATCGACGGTGACGCGGGCGAGGGGGGTCCGGCCGAGCAGGGCGAGCAGCTCCCGGTTGCCCGCAGGGCTGAGGACGGCTGTGGTCACAGGACGGCTCCGGAGCGCTCGCTGCCGCCGTAGCGGTGGACGATTCCGGGCCCGCCGTCGAGCCAGAAGAAGGGATACGGCTCGGCGGACACCGCGCTGACTCCGGCGCCGATGAGGCGCGGCAGCACCGCGCTGCCGGTCTGGGCGAACATCACCAGCGGCTTGCCGTGCCGCAGCGCGTGCTCGCGCAACGGCTCGAAGCTGCCGTTGCCGAGTGTCATGCCCGAGGCGAGGACGGCGTCACAGCGTTCCAGTTCCGTGAGTGCGTCGGTGCGTACCGGCTCGCCCCACTCCGTGGTGCCGCCCTTGAGGTCGCAGGGTATGTACGCCAGACCGCGTGCGCGCAGCGCCTCCAGCAGGGAGTTGACCACGCCGACGACGAGCACGGTGCGCCCCGGGGGGACATCGAGCAGAGCGGTGACGGCCGCGGCTCTCGCCCGGGACTTCTCCACCGAGCTCCCGGCGGGGAGCGGACACGGCCGTGCGCCGCTCGCGGAACCATGGGGAAGCACGTGCATCAGGTAGGCGTCCAGGGCGGCCACCCGTACCGGCAGCAGTTCGTGCGCCAGCAGCTGGGCGATGTCCGCGCCGACGCAGTCGTCGACGGCGCTGTCGGGGAGCCCGCCGGGCTCGACCGCGCACGAGCCCACGGCTTCGGCCAGGCGCAGGCTGAGCACTTCGTTCCGGTAGCCGCCGCTGCGCCCGTCATGCCGTACGGCCTGGCGCGTGGTGAACGCCACGGCGATCCGCCGGGTCTTCGGGTCGGGTCCGAAACCTCCGCCGAGTACGCGGTCGACGAGTTCGTCGTACGAGGCCACGGTGATGTTCCTGCGGGTGATGGTGGTCATCGGCCGGCCACCTTCGGACAGAGTGCCGAGAGCAGGGTCTCGACCCGGTCGCGGGCGCCGAGGCCCTCGGCGTCGGCGGCCATGACGTGGCCCAGGTACTCGTTGTTGCTGCCCGCTGCCTTGACGACCTTGCCGGGCTCGGCGAGCTGGAGCTCCAGCAGGCCCGCTGCCGTGCGTACGTCGTCGGCGCCGTCGACGGACTCGAGTACTCCCCCGGTGTCCGGCACCAGGAATCCGATGGCCGCGCTGCGCAGGCCGGTGGCCCGTCGGCGCAGGTCCGGTTCGCGGCCGAGGGCCACGTCGACGCAGGCGGCGGCGAGGTCGATCCCCGTCACATGACGGACCAGTTCGGTGATGCGGTTGCCGCCGGGGCGGGGGTTGACCTCCACCACCCGGGGCCCGTCGGGCGTCAGCTTGATCTCGGTGTGCGCCACGACCCCGTCCAGTCCGAGGGCCTTCAGCGCCTGAAGTGCCGTCTGTGCGGCCGCCTCGGCGTCAGCGGCAGCGAGCGCCGCAGGGAACATGTGGCCGGTCTCGATGAACGCCGGCGCCCCGCCGACGCTTTTGTCGGTCACCCCGACCACCTGCGCCGTTCCGGCGAACGACACGGTCTCGACGCTTACTTCCGGCCCCCGGAGCAGCTCTTCGAGCAGGACCACGGGCTCGCGGCGCTGGCCTCGCGCGTTGACGGGGAAGTCCGCGAGCGCCCGGTAGGCGCGAGCCAGTTCCGACTCGTCGTCGACACGCCGCACGAACATCCCGGCGCACAGGTCCACCGGCTTGAGCACCAGCGGGTACCCGATCCCCCGGGCCGCATCGGCGGCCTCGGCCCAGTCCGCGCAGATCGCGAACCGCGGCCCTGGCACTCCGGCATCCGCCAGGACACGGCGGGTCGCGTCCTTGCGGCAGGCGTTCTCGACCGCCGCGGAGGAGGGGCCCGGCAGCCCCAGGCGGCCGGCGATCCGCGCGGCCGTCGGGAGGTAGTAGTCGCAGGAGGTGATCACCCCGTCGAAACCCAGTGCACTGTGGGCGCGCTCGGCGAAGGGCAGCAACGTCTCGATGTCGTTGGTGTCGGCGGTCAGCACGTTGTGCGCCGCGAGCAGCGGGTGCGCGGTGCCCTCAGGGGCGGAGCGCAGGTAGTGGTGCAGATCACGGGTGAGGAAGGTGAACTTGTGCCCGCCCTCGCGGATCGCTCGTGGCAGCAGTCTGCTCATCGATCCGACCCAGCTCTCGACCATCAACAGATGGGCCACGGCTTCCTCTTCTCAGAACGCGGGTGGGGACGCATGACGCGTCGGCGGCACCCGTCCGGGACGGTCCGCCTTGACGCGACGATACGTTATCGACAATCGTTTTCATTGTCATCTGATCCGTCGTCGATTCTCTGAATGCGAGACCCGTGACTCCTGCTGTACGTCACCGGGGCATGCTCTGCGCCCTCGTGGCCACGACCGCCGCCCTGGTACCGACCGTCCCTGTCCACGCCACCACCACCCCGGCCACATCACTGCATTTCGGCGCCTGCCCGGAGTCCATGCCGGTCCCGGCCGCCCCCGATCGGGTGGAGTGCGGGTGGCTGAGCGTCCCGCTCGACCGGGAACGCCCGGACGGCGAGCGCATCAGCATCGCCGTCTCGCGCGTACGCGCTTCGGGGCCACCCGAGGAGCGGCGCGGCATTCTGTTGGTGAACCCGGGCGGGCCGGGTGGCCCTGGGCTGGCGTACGCCGTCACCAAACGGGCCAAGTTGCCCGAGCGCGTGCGCCGCTCGTACGACGTCATCGGCTTCGACCCGCGCGGAACCGGACAGAGCGCGCCCGCGGACTGTGGCCCGATGGGGGGCCTTTTCGACAGCCCCGGAGCGGAGCCGGTACCGTCCGGCCACACCGAGGAAAAGGCGTACCTCGACTCATTGAGGCGTATGGCGGACGACTGCGCGGCCGGCGTCGGCGACGCGCTGGAGCATCTGTCGACCACTCAGACCGCCCGGGACATGGACGCCATACGCTCCGCACTCGGCGAACGGCGGATCGGCTTCCTGGGCGTCTCCTACGGCAGCTACCTCGGCGCCGCCTATGCCGCGCTGTTCCCGCAGCGCGTCGGCCGTATGGCGCTCGACAGCGTCGTCGGCCCTGGCAAGTGGCACGACTTCGACCTGCGGCAGAGCCGGGCACTGCTGCGCCAGCGCGAGGTGTTCTTCGCCTGGGCCGCCCGGTACGAAGAGCGCTTCGGTCTCGGCGGCAGTGCCGGCCGGGTCCGTGACGCCTGTCGTCGGGCGCGCCAAGGACTCGCGGCCCGTCCCGTGAACGGCTTCGGTCCTGCCGAGTTCGACCGTGCCGTGTACCGAGCGCTTGGCCGCACGGAACGCTGGGAGGACCTCGCGGCAGGCATCCACGCGTACCTGCACGACGGAGACATCCGACTCCTGCGCCCCGCCGCCCCTTTCGACGGCACCGCATCACGCACCTACGAGGCCGCGAACCGCGTCGTGAAGTGCGCGGACGGGCGCGGCCCCACGCCGGGTCGGGTCACGGCCGGCCTCCGGCGCCTGAGGGGTCTCGACCCACAGCCGATCGTCACGGGAATCGAAGCCTCGACTTGCGCCTACTGGCACCACATACCCGCCCGCGGCACCCGGCTCGGCAGCCCGGCGGCGCCCCCGGTGCTGCTGATCGCCTCCGAACACGACCCCGTCACACCCGTCGAGGGCGCCCGCCGACTTCGGCAGCGACTGCCCGGCTCACGCCTGGTCACCCTCCACGACGACTACTCCCACGGCGTGTTCGCCAGCCGGGGCAACGCCTGCGTGGACAGCGCCGCCGCCGCGTACCTGGTCGACGGGACCGTCCCCGCGACGGATGTGCACTGCGTCGGCCCCGGCCTGCCGACACCCCGGGTCCCCGACGAATGAGTTCTCAGCGAACAAGGAGTTACGCGATGACCGATGCCCTGCACGACGCACCGCACGCCTCGTACACCGTGCGCCCCGCCACGGTCGCCGACATGGAGGGAGCGCGCCGCGTGATGCTCGATACCTTCTACCGGGAATTCGGCTACGGCTACGTACCCGAATGGCACCGCGACGTCGTCGACATCGCGGGCACCTACCTGGACGACCCCCGGCATCTGCTGCTGGTGGCCGTACACGGCGGCGAGGTGGTGGCCACGACCGGCGTGCGATCGGTCGGTCCCGCTCATCCGCCGCACCCGCGCCGGCTCGCCGAGCGCTACCCGCCGGGCACGACCGCGCAGATCGTCCGTGTCTACGTCAAGGCCGAGCACCGGCGGCACGGTCTGGCGCGGACCCTGGTGCGCAGGGCATGCGACTTCGCCGCCACCACCCCGGGCTACGACAGCATCTATCTGCACACCAATGTCCATGTGGAGGGAGCCGAAGCTTTCTGGCGGAGCATCGCCAAGGAGGTCTTCGACGCCCGCACGACCGGTGAGCACGGTCCCGGTGTCGGCACGGTGCACTTCGAGATCCCGATGCCTCAGTGACGCCAAGCCCGCATTAGAAATGGAATCCATTTTCATGTAGCGTCTGCGTCGCGCCACCCAGAGAGGACCCGAACCATGGCTGTACCCAAGCGGAAGATGTCCCGCAGCAACACCCGTCACCGCCGCGCCCAGTGGAAGGCCGCCACCACACAGCTCGTGCCGATCACGGTCGACGGCACCGCCTATCTGGTGCCGCAGCGGCTGGTCAAGGCGTACGAGCGCGGTCTGCTGCGCCCCGAAGGCTGACCCACATGGCCGAACGACTGCCCGTCACCGTCCTGTCCGGCTTCCTCGGAGCGGGCAAGACCACACTGCTCAACCACGTTCTCAGCAACCGCGACGGCCTGCGCGTCGCGGTCATCGTCAACGACATGAGCGAGATCAACATCGACGCCGCACTGGTGCGGGGCGGCGAGGCCGCCCTCTCGCGCACCGAGGAACGCCTGGTCGAGATGACCAACGGCTGCATCTGCTGCACCCTGCGCGACGACCTGCTCGAGGAGGTCGACCGCCTCGCCCGCGAGGACCGCTTCGACTACCTCCTCATCGAGTCCAGCGGTATCTCCGAACCAATGCCCGTCGCGGCGACCTTCGCCTTCCCCCGCGACGACGGCGCCACCCTCGGCGACCTGGCACGCCTCGACACCATGGTCACGGTCGTCGACGCAGCCAACTTCCTGCCGGAACTGGAGGGCGGCGACGGGCTCGCCGAGCGCGGGCTCGACCAGTACGAGGACGACGAACGCACCGTCAGCGACCTGCTGATGGACCAGATCGAATTCGCCGACGTCATCGTGCTCAACAAGCTCGACCTCGTCGATGCGGAGAGCGCCGACCGGCTGCGAGCAGCCCTGACACGCCTCAACCCGGTGGCCCGGATCGTGTCCGCCACCCGCGGGCGCGTGGCCCTCGGCGAAGTGCTCGGCACCGGGCTGTTCGACCTGGAGCGCGCCCAGCAGGCCCCCGGCTGGGTCATGGAACTCAACGGCGATCACGTCCCTGAGACCGAGGAGTACGGCATCTCCAGCACCGTCTTCCGCTCGGAGGTGCCGTTCCATCCCGGACGCCTGTGGACGTTCGTCACGGAGGGACTCGACAGCGGAGCGTACGGGCAGGTCCTGCGCTCCAAAGGCTTCTTCCGGCTGGCGAGCCGCCCCCGGGTCACGGGCCTGTGGTCACAGGCGGGCTCGGTCGCCCGCTTCGAACCGTCCGGCGCCCGCCACGAGCACGACGAGGACAGCGCCCAGGGCCAGGAACTGGTCTTCATCGGCACGGGCCTGCGCACCGGGGCGCTTCAGGCCGCCGTGGCCGACTGCCTCATGAACGATGGCGAAAGCTTCCCGGCCGTCGATCCGTTCCCCGCGTGGGACACCTACGGCATCGACGACGCCTGCGAGCACGAGCATCCCGAACTCGTACCGCAGACATGAGGACTCCGGGTTGGGCAGTGGTCGCAGCCACGGCACTGCCCAACCCGGTATGCCCGCTCGCCCCGGCGGCGGGCACACCGGCTCGACCGTGCGTCCGACGCCGGCGGGCATGAGCCGATCTCCGGGACGAGCGGATCCCGCCGCTATCGTGATGCCTTTCCCAGACAACCGGAGCCGACGTGAACGACCCGGACGGGTTGCTCAAAGACCTGCGGGTCGACACATCCGGGCGGCCCGGGACGAGCACCACCACCCCGGGTCGCCCCGCCCCGGCGTCGGTCCTCGTCGCCGGCGCCGCGTCGGTACTGGCCGTCAGCGGGCTCGCCTGGGCCGCTGGAGCAGCGGACTGGCTGAGCCACCCGGGCTTTCGTGCGTGGCAGACGATCTGCGTGGCCATCACCGTTCAGGCCCTTCCGTTCCTCATCCTGGGCACGCTGATCTCCGGAGCGGTCAACGCCTTCGTACCGGCGCATGCGTTCAGCAAGGCGCTCCCGCGCAACCCTGCCCTCGCGGTGCCGGTCGCGAGCGCGGCCGGGATCGTGCTGCCGGGCTGCGAGTGCGCCTCCGTACCCGTGGCAGGGAGTCTGATCCGGCGGGGCGTGACACCGGCTGCCGCTTTCGCGTTCCTCCTGTCCGCGCCGGCCGTCAATCCGATCGTGCTGACCGCAACTGCCGTTGCCTTCGCGGGCAGTCCGGAGATGGTTGCCGCGCGGCTGATCGCCTCACTCGCCGTCTCCGCGGCGATGGGGTGGCTGTGGCTGAAGCTCGGGCGTTCCGAGTGGCTGCGGATGCCGGCCCGGCACACCGGGCACCAGGACGGGCACAGTCGGTGGGAGGAGTTCCGGCTCGGCTTCCAGCACGACTTCCTGCACGCCGGCGGGTTCCTCGTACTGGGCGCCATGGCCGCGGCCACCTTCAATGTCGCCGTGCCACGATCGGTGCTGGAGACGTTCTCCGGATCGCCCTGGGTGTCGGTGCTGTTCCTCGCTGCGCTCGCAATCGTTCTCGCCGTCTGCTCGGAGGCCGACGCTTTCGTCGCCGCCTCGCTGACCGGCTTCTCGCCCACGGCCCGACTGACGTTCATGGTGGTCGGCCCCATGGTCGACGTGAAACTGATCGCCCTGCAGGCCGGAACGTTCGGCCGGTCCTTCGCCGTCCGGTTCTCGGCGGCCACCGCGGTGGCCGCCGTCGTGTGCAGCGCCCTCGTCGGGTGGTGGCTGCTGTGAGACGCACCGTCCAGAACCTGCTGCTTCTGCTGACCGGAGCCGGGGTCCTGCGCGTGTCCCTGTTCAGCGACATCGGCCTGCGCTACGTCAAGGAGGGACTGCAGCCCTTCCTCGTCGCCTCGGGCGTCGTCCTGTGCGCGGCGGGGCTGATCGGTGCTCGGCGCGACGGGCTGCCCTTCCTCGGACGCCGCCAGGGGCAAGGGCTCCACCACAGTGACGCCACCCTGTTGTCGGAACATGGGCACGACCACACCCATGGGCCTCGCATCGCCTGGCTTCTGCTGCCGCCCGCGCTCGTACTGCTCCTCTTCGCACCACCGGCCCTGGGCTCCTACACCGCGACACGCGACGATCCGAAGATCGTCGAGGACTACGAGCGCTTCGAGCCACTCCCCGACCACGGCCCCGCCCCCCTGTCGCTGACCGAGTTCATCGCCCGGGCGCAGCAGGAAGAGCAGCAGAGCCTCAAGGGCCGCACCGTACTCCTGCAGGGGTTTGTCACGCCAGGCAAGGACGGGACATGGGACCTGTCCCGGCTCCTTGTGGCCTGCTGCGCGGCCGACTCCCAGTCGTTGACCGTCACGATGCACGGCGCGACAGCACCACCTGCCGACACGTGGGTGAAGGTGACCGGTCGCTGGCACCCGGGCGGTGTTCTGGGCACCCCCTCGGCAGCCCTGGCACTCGACGTCGCAACCATCCAGAGAGTCCCGGAGCCCCGGATCCCGTACATCGACAGGGCCCCTTCCGTCGGCTGACAGCCGGGTCCGGTGGAGGACACGAGCCGAGGGCAAACTCCAGCTGATCCGCGACCTGCAGACAGAGGGGCACACCGTTGCCATGGTCGGCGACGGCACCAACGACGCCCCCGCCCTCGCAAGCTTGCCCCGCACTTCGAGCACCGCCTGCTCTGACGCGCCCCCTCCATCAGCGCCTGGGCCCCCGTCGCGGCCCACACCCGGACCTTGAGGCGGTTACGCGCTCTTGAACATGCCGCCGAACACCGACACGCTCAAGTCATGCGCCCCTGGAGCACGCGGTGGCCTCAAGGCACCCGTAGGCACCGGTCGGTGGGTCCAGCCTCAAAGCTTGAACACAAATTGCACACATCCTCTCTACAGACCGGCCCCGTTGGTCTAGATTGACCGTGCTTCAACTGCTCGGGCACGAGGCGACCAATGATGATCTGTAAGTCCGGCACTACGGAAGGCCAGCAGTCGCGTCCCTGGTGCCAGACGTGGGGGTGATCAATTCTTGGAGCCCGAGAGGGGGCTTCGGGTGCGGGGAGCACCCGAGGTTTCGACGGGCTCCCGTGCACCTCGAGAGTCTGGCAGGACACGCAAGTCCGCTGCCGCCAGGGCGGGTTGTTCAAGCAGCGCTGAAGTAGCCGGGATGTGATGCGCGGGGGGCGGGGGCCTCCCGCAGGGAGGAACAGCGCGGCGCGGGGGGCGAGGGGCCTCCCGAGCGGAGGAAGCGTGCGGGGGGCGGGGGCCTCCCGGGGGGAGGAACAGTGTTAGGCGAACACGTCGAACCACTGGGGACCGGGGGGGTTCTGTGCGGCAGGGGGGATTAGTCGGCCCTTTTCCGTCGACGCGCGGGCGTCTGGCGAATGGGGCAATCAGCCGGCCCGTGAACGACTGGGAGCAGCGGTACCGCCGTACCGTGATCACCAGCGACACCGTGGCCACCGCCTTGGTGGTGGCGGCGATCGGCAACTTCTTCGGGTCCCGAGACGCGGCCAACTGGCACGAGAAGTGGGGAATTCTCGCATTCGGCACCGAGCTGCTGGTGCTGGGAGCGCTTGCGGTGAGCCGGTCGTGGGCTCCGGCCGTACTCGGCCAGGGCGCCGAGGAATTCCGCCGGCTCGGACGCTCACTGTTCGCGGCGACCGTAGTACTGGCGCTCGGCGGGATCGCCCTCACCTCGCGCAACATCAAGCTCTGGATCTTCGTCGCGATCCCCGCGATCGCGCTCGTCACCATGACCGCGCGGTATCTGCTCCGCCTCGGGCTGCACAAACAGCGGAACGAAGGACGGTGCCTGAGACCGGTACTCGCTGCCGGGAGCCTGGCCACCGTGCGCGACCTGATCACCCGAACCCGCAAGTTCCCGCACCTCGGCTGGCGGGTGGATGCGGTGTGCACGACGGACGGTCTCGGGCTCGACGGTGACCAACTGGACGGAGTGCCGGTCGTCGGCCGACTGACGGACGTCGCGGGCCACGTCTGCCGCGACGGCTACCGTGTCGTCGCTGTCACACCGGACCCGCACTGGTCACCGGAGCGGCTGCAGCGGCTGGCCTGGAACCTCGAAGGCAGCGATGCCGAGATGGTCGTGGCCCCCGTGCTGATGGAGGTGGCCGGACCGCGGCTGCACGTCGACGCGGTGCTCGGGATCCCGCTGCTGCGGGTCAGTATGCCGACCTTCACCGGGGGTCGCCGGGCGATCAAAGAGGTCGTCGATCGGATGGGCGCGGCGATCCTGCTGATGCTGTTCGCGCCGCTGATGGTGCTCGTCGGGCTGCTCGTGCTGGTGGACAGTCCGGGCGGGGCGTTCTACCGCCAGCGCAGAGTCGGCAAGGACTGCCGCGAGTTCACCATTCTCAAGTTCCGCACCATGGTCGACGGGGCTGACGGGGCACGTGCCGCGCTGGCCGACCGCAACGAGGGCGCCGGCCTGCTGTTCAAGCTCCGCCGGGATCCGCGGGTGACCCGGGTGGGAGCAGTGCTGCGCCGGTACTCGATCGACGAGCTCCCGCAGCTCTTCAACGTACTCACCGGATCGATGTCGCTCGTCGGCCCGCGGCCTCCGTTACCGGAGGAGTCCGCTGCGTACGGCCCGGACATCCGGCGGCGGCTGCTGGTCAAGCCCGGGCTCACAGGCCTGTGGCAGATCAGCGGACGCAGCGACCTGCCGTGGGAGGAGGCGGTCCGGCTCGACCTGCGGTACGTGGAGGACTGGTCGCTCGCCCTGGACACAGTGATCTTGTGGAAGACGCTGCGTGCGGTGCTCCATGGGCAGGGGGCCTACTGATGCGCGGGGGGCTGCGGCTCAACTGGCCGGCCGGCGCGCGGACCGCAGGCCGCAAGGGCCTGCCTGGGGAGAGGGACGGGGCATGAAGGTCAGCGTTTTCGGGCTCGGCTACGTGGGCTGTGTGTCGGCCGCGTGCCTGGCCAGCATGGGTCACGAGGTCATCGGGGTGGATGTGAACCAGGTGAAGGTCGACCTGGTCAACGACGGCAAGGCCCCGGTGGTCGAGGAGCGGATCGGCGAGCTCATCGCCGAGGTCGTGCGGACCGGAGCGTTACGCGCTACCGGCGACGTCCGCGAGGCGATCATGGCCAGCGAGATCTCGCTGGTCTGCGTGGGCACGCCGTCGGAGCCCAACGGCAGCCTGTGCACCACATATCTGGAGCGGGTCACCGAGCAGATCGGTGCCGCGGTGGCCGAGCGGGGTGGGCGGCAGACCGTCGTGTTCCGCAGCACCATGCTCCCGGGCACCTGCCTGAACCTGCTGGTACCGATCCTGGAGAAGTACACCGGCGGCACTGCCGGGGTGGACTTCGGGGTCGCGGTCAACCCGGAGTTCCTGCGCGAGGGCACGAGCGTGCGGGACTTCTTCGACCCACCCAAGACCGTCGTCGGCGAGCTCGACCGGGCAAGCGGCGACGTGGTGGCGGCGCTGTACGACGGCTTGCCCGGCGAGGTGTTCCGGGTACCCATCCCGACGGCCGAGGCGATCAAATACGCGGACAACGCGTTCCACGGCCTCAAGATCGGCTTCGCGAACGAGCTGGGCGCGGTGTGCCAGGCGCTCGGGGTGGACTCGCACCAGGTGATCGACGTGTTCCTGGCCGACCGCAAGCTGAACATCAGCCCCGCCTACCTGCGGCCCGGCTTCGCCTTCGGTGGCTCCTGCCTGCCCAAGGACCTGCGCAGCCTGGTCCACGCGGCGCGGCGGGCCGACATCTCGGTGCCCATCCTCGCCCACGTGCTGCCCTCCAACGCCGAACATCTCCAGCGCGCGGTGGAGTTGGTCGAGCGCACCGGCAAGCGCCGGGTGGGCATGTTCGGGCTGTCCTTCAAACCCGGCACCGACGACCTCCGCGAAAGCCCGCTCGTCGAGCTGGCGGAGAGGCTCTTCGGCAAGGGGTACGACCTGCGGATCTACGACCCCAACGTGAACCTCTCCCGGCTGCTCGGCGCGAACCGCGAGTACATCGAGACCCGGCTGCCGCACCTCGCGCAGCTGCTCGCGGAGTCCGTCGACGAGGTGCTCGAGCATGCCGAGGTGTGCCTGGTCGGGACCAAGGATCCGGCCGTCCTGTCGGCGCTGCCCCATGGCGCCGGCCCGGTGATCGTCGACCTCGTCCACCTTCCCGACGCCGAGGCGCGCCGGACCGAACCGGGATACGTGGGCCTTGCTTGGTGACAAGACCAGCGGCGCCGGGCCCGCCCGGCGCGCGCTGATTCTGGTGGAGAACCTGTCGGTGCCGTTCGACCGGCGGGTGTGGCAGGAGTGCACGACGCTGCGCGACGCGGGCTGGACGGTGCACGTCATCTGTCCCCGGGGGGAGAAGCGGGACACGGAGCCGGAGGCGGAGATCGACGGGGTGCGCATCCACCGCTACCCGTTGCGTGCGGCCACCGGCGGGCCGGCCGGCTACCTGCGGGAGTACGGATCGGCGTTGTGGCACACGCTCCGGCTGGCCCGCAAGGTCGGCCCGGTCGACGTGGTCCACGCCTGCAACCCGCCGGACCTGCTGTTCCTGCCGGCGCTGTGGCTGAAGCGGCGCGGGGCGCGGTTCGTCTTCGACCAGCACGACCTGGTACCCGAGCTGTACCTCTCCCGGTTCGACCGCGGCGAGGATCTGCTCTACCGCGCCGTGTGCGCGCTGGAACGGCGGACCTACCGGGCCGCGGACGTCGTGCTCGCCACGAACGAGAGCTACCGGGACGTCGCGCTGCGCCGTGGCGGGCAGCGGCCGGAGGACGTCTTCGTGGTGCGCAGCGCGCCCGACACCAACCGGTTCCAGCCGGTACCGCCCGAGCCGGAGCTGAAGCGCGGCAAGCCTCATCTGCTGTGCTACCTCGGCGTCATGGGCCCCCAGGACGGCGTCGACTACGCCTTGCGGGCCCTTGCGAAGCTGCGCGACGAGTTCGGGCGGACCGACTGGCATGCGGTGTTCGTCGGCGGCGGCGACACCTTCGACGCGATGGTCGAGCTGTCCCGGCGGCTCGGGCTCTCGGAGCAGGTGCAGTTCACCGGGCGCATCCCGGACGCCGACCTGGCGCGCTACCTGTCCACCGCGGACGTGTGCCTCTCCCCCGACCCGCACAATCCGCTCAACGACGTGTCGACCATGAACAAGGTCCTGGAGTACATGGTGATGGGACGGCCGATCGTCTCGTTCGACCTCCGGGAGGCGCGGGTATCCGCCGGCGACGCCGCCGTCTACGCACCCGCCAACGACGAGGCCGAGTTCGCCAAGCTGATCGCGCTGCTCCTGGACGACCCGGAGAAGCGGGCCCGCATGGGCAAGATCGGCGAGGAACGGATCAACGGGCCGCTCGCCTGGCGGAACTCCCAGCAATCGCTGCTCGCCGCCTACGCCGCTGCCTGCCGGGACCACGCTCCGGTCTCTGCGGGCCACCCGGTCCGCACGGGGAAGAGGCCGCGCCGTTGAGCGATGACACGATCCGCCTGGTCACGATCGGGCGGATTCTCCGTCGGCGGTGGCGGCTTCTCGCCGTCCTCGCCATGGTGGGCGCGCTCGTCGGTTACGGCACCTCTTTGCTGTTTCCGCCGCGCTACACGACATCGGCATCGGTACTGCTGCCGGGAGCGTGGGAGGAGCGCGAGCTGCTGACTCAGTCGGAGATCGCGACCAGTTCGGTGGTGGTCGACCGCGCGGCCGCTGCGCTCGACTGGAGCGGGGTCAGCGGCCGCGAGCTGCGGGACCAGGTGAGCGCCAAGGCCTCGGACGGGAACATCATCAAGATCTCTGGTACGGCCGACACCCCGGAGCGTGCGCAGCGGCTCTCCGACCAAGTGGCCCAGCAGTACGTCACATTCGCCGCGCGGATCGCCGGCGACAACACCGACCCCGAAGCGGCGGCGGGGCCCGAGGCGCTGCGGAAGATGGTGGTGCAGACCAGCCGCCGCATCACCGACATGGCCGAGGCGGCCGATCCGGGGAAGACCGTGGAGAGCGTGCAGGGCCGCACCGAGCTCGAGAAGCTGCGCACCACGCTGCAGGAGGCCATGGACAAGCTGGACCAGGCCGACCCGGCGACCAACAAGGCCAACATGGTCGTCATGGGGCCGTCCGCCCGGCCGACCGGCGAGGCACCGCCGACGAGGATGCAACTCATCGTCGCCGGGGCGCTGCTGTTCTTCCTGGTCTCGGTCATCGGCCATCTCACCGCCGCGCGGGTGAGTCGCCGACTGCGCACCGAACCGGAGATCGCCGCGGCGCTGGGCTCGGCGCTCCTCGGCACCGTCGACGTACCTGGTGAACGGCCCGCGCACCGACCGGAAGACAGTGCCCTGCGGGCCCGGATCCGCCGGCTCCTCGGCCTCGACATCCGGTGGGACGTACCGACCCCGCAGACCTCCGGCGACGAGGCCGGCAGGCAGATCCGCTATCGGCGGGTGTGCTCCCGCCTCCGCGACCAACTGCCCGCCCCCCGAAGGCTGCTGGTCGTCGTCCCGGACGGTGACAAGACCGCCCGCCGGGCCGCCGTCCAGCTCGTCGCCGAGGCCGGGAGCGATCTGCTGCTGCGCGTGGTGGGGGTTTCTGTGACCCAGCCGATGGTGCCGGACCGCGACAACGAGTCCGGTGCCCTGGTCGTGCTCAGCGCCGGCAGCTGGACCGCGGGGGAACTCGCCGGCATCGCCGAGGCGTGTGCGGATGCCCAGCACGAGGTCGTCGGCATCGTCCTCGCCGGCACGGTCTGGACCCGTCCGACACGGTCCGCCGGCCGGCCTCGGGATGCCGCCACGCTGGCGCTCGCAGTGGGCAACGACGCAAGGGAAGGCTCAGGGTGACGACGAGTACGAGTTCGGAGTCGTCGGCCGCCACTCCACTGCTTGACCTGCAGTCGCTGGTGGTGGCGGTACGGAGGCGGCGCCGCCTCTGGTCCGCCATGGCGCTGCTGGGCCTGCTCGGCGGCGCGGGGGTGGCGGTCCTGAGGCCGCCACCGCCGACCGCGGTGACCAAGGTGCTGGTCGCGCACCAGGCGGACCAGCCGAACGACCCCGGAACGCTGATCCGCACCGACGTCGCGCTGCTGGGGACCACGCGGATCGCGAGCAAGGCCCTGCAGTCCCTCAAGTCCCCGGAAAAGCCGGAGGACTTCATGCAGGACTACGGGGGCATCGGCCTGACCAACAACCTGCTGCAGATCGATGTGACAGGTGACAGCGACGCGGAAGCGGTGGCCCGCGCCAAGGCGCTGGCCGACGCGTTCGTCGCGGACCATGTGCGGCGGATACAGGAAGCCGCGAACGCCGAGTCCAAGACCCTGCTCGAGCAGCGTGACCGGATGCGGGACGAACTCGCCCAGGTCAACAAGACGATCGGGGACAGAACCCCGGAGAGCAGCCCGGAAGACTCGGCGAACCTCGAGTCTCTCTTCGCCCGCCGGGCCGAACTCACCTCGCGGACAGCCGATTTCGATCAGCGCGCCGGAGAGGCACGCACCAGCACGCCCCGGCTGATCGCCGGCACACAGATAGTGGACGCCCCGCGCGCGGTGCAGCACTCCCTGCCCAAGACCGCTGCCACCAACGCCGTGATCGGGCTCGTCCTCGGGCTCGTGCTCGGGCTCGCGGTGGCCGCGGTCGGCTCGGTGGTGGCGGACCGCCCCGTGCTGCGCCGGGAGATCGCGGCGAACCTCGGCGCCTCGGTCATCGCGGAGCTGCGCCGTGTGCCCCGCTGGTCGATCAAGCTGTGGCAGCGCCGACGGACCCGGGCGGCACGGACAAGGCTCACCTCGTCCCTGGCCCGCACCGTGCGCGGCTCCGCGGAACCGGTGTCGCTGCTGGAACTGGGCTGTGCGCGCAGCACGAGTGTGATCGCCCTGGACCTGGCACGGGCACTGGCGACGGCTGAGGATCCGGTGGTCATCGTCGACGGTCTGCCACGCCAGCAGTTGGCCAACCGCCGCCCGAAGCCAGGAGACCCCACCGTGGTCAGCGGCGAGAGCGCCGCGACCGGATCGCAGCAGGAGCGCCGGCTCGGCGTGGGCTCGGTGGCACCCGGCGCGGCGTGGACCGACCTGCAGCACCTCGGCACCCAGACCGTGCTCGTCGTGCGTGCCGGTCACGGCAGCGCCGCATGGCTGCACACCGTGGCGCGGCAGCTCGCGGACCAGAACATTCCGGTGATCGGCGTGGTGCTGATCGACCCCGATCCGCGGGACCGGACCGACGGCACGCTGTGGGACGGGCTGCACACCGCGCTGCGCGGCCACAACGAGCGGCTGGCCCGGCAGAACGGGACCGGCAGGCGGCGCACGGAGCGGCAGCCGACGTGGGCCGCACGGGTCCCGGACAGCGACCAGGAGGCACGGTAGGACATGTGTGGCATCGCAGGCACTTACCGATGGCCGGACGGGAAGGTCGTGAGCGACCGGCTCACCGATACCCTCGCCCACCGCGGTCCGGACGGGGCGGGCCGGTACAGCCACCCCGCCGGTGACGGCGAAGTGCACCTCGGGCACCGCCGGCTGGCCATCATCGACCTGTCGGAGACCGGCGCCCAGCCGATGGTCTCGGGCGGCCTCGTCCTGACGTACAACGGCGAGCTGTACAACGCCCCCGAGTTACGTGCCGAGCTGGCAGCCGCCGGGGTGCGCTTCCGCGGTACCTCCGACACCGAGGTGCTGCTGGAGGCCTGGCGGCGGTGGGGCACGGACTGCCTGCCCCGGCTGCGCGGCATGTTCGCGTTCGGGATCTTCGACGAGCGAACCGGTGACCTGGTGCTCGCGCGCGACCAACTCGGCATCAAGCCGCTGTTCCTGCTCCGGCGCGGTGAGGGCCTGATGTTCGCCTCCGAGCTCAAGGCGCTCGCCGCCGCCACCGGCGGGTCGCTGGAGCTGGACCATGCGGCGCTGGTGGCCTCGCTGTTGTACTACTGGGTGCCGGACTCGCGCTGCGCTTTCCGCGAAGCGGAGAAGCTGCCGCCGGGGAGCTGGCTCCGGTGCCGGCCCGACGGCCGGGTGGAGCGCGGCCGGTACTGGCACCTGAGGGACGTCGCCGCCGAGGGCCGGGAGCGGGCCCGGGGCGGCGAGCAGCCGGACCTGGCCGCCATCGTCGAGGAGTCGACTCGACGCCACCTGCTCTCCGACGTACCCGTGGCGACCTTCCTCTCCGGCGGCCTCGACTCCAGCTACCTGACCGCGCTGGCCGCTCGCGACCGACCCGGGATCTCCGCCTACACGATCGGGTTCCGCGCCGAGGACGCCAGGTTCGAGGCGATGCCGGACGACCTTCGCTACGCCCGGCAGGTGGCCGAGCGGTTCGGCGTCGACCTGCACGAGATCGAGATCGCTCCGAACGTGCTCGACCTGCTGCCGCGGATGACGTACCACCTGGACGAGCCGATCGGCGACCCCGCCGCGATCAACACGTTCCTGATCTGCCAGGCGGCCCGGGAGGCCGGGGTCAAGGTGATGCTCTCGGGGATGGGTGCCGACGAGCTGTTCGCCGGTTACCGCAAGCATCTGGCCAACCTGATCGCGCTGCGCTATCAGCGCGTCCCGCGGCCGCTGCGGCGCGGGGTGTCCAGGGCCGTGGACCGGCTGCCGGTGGCAACGGCCCGCCGGGGGTACCGGTCGGTGCGCTTCGCGAAGCGGTTCCTCTCCTTCGCCGATCTGCCGGAGGAGACCGCGTTCCGGCGCAGCTACACCATGTACGACCAGGACGAGTTGCTCGCCTTGGTCGATCCGGACCTGGCCGGGACGGTGGACGACGTGCTGACCGAGCACGCGGACATCTACGAGGACAACGAGCTGGACGACTTCGTCAACCGCATGTGCCTGGGCGACGCCCGGATGTTCCTGCCGGGCCTGAACCTCGCTTACACGGACCGCTCCAGCATGGCCGCGTCGACCGAGGTGCGGGTGCCGTACGTGGACGTCGAGGTGGTCAAGGCGGCGTTCGCCGTGCCCGGCGATCGCAAGATCGTCGGACGGCAGGGCAAGGCCGTCCTCAAGGAGGCGGCCACCTCGATCCTGCCCCGGGAGATCGTGTACCGGCCCAAGGGCCTGTTCAGCGCCCCGCTGCGCGCCTGGATGAGCCGGGATCTCGCACCGCTGGTGCGCGAGGTGGTGCACGACGGCGTGCTCGTCAACTCCGGGTTCCTGCGCCGCGACGCGCTGGCGCGCATGGTCGCCGAGGACGCCGCCGGGCAGCGGGACTTCTCCAAGCATCTGTGGCACGTGCTGACCCTCGAGTACTGGTACCGCGACGCGACCTCCGGGTCCGGCCGGAGCGCTCGTTCGGCGGCGTAGAAGACGGCGTAGAAACAAGGGGACTTTGTGAAGCAGGTTGTGCAGAACTACAAGAGCGGCGAGCTGGCGGTGCTCGACGTGCCGGTGCCGGGGTGCAAGCCGGGCGGTGTGCTGGTCCGCACCGCCTACTCGCTGATATCCACCGGGACCGAGCTCATGAAGGTGTCAGAGGCCGGCATGTCGATGCTGGGCAAGGCCCGCTCCCGTCCCGATCAGGTGGCCAAGGTCATGCAGAGCGTGGCCACCAACGGGGTGCCCGCCACCTACCGCAAGGTGATGGGCAAGCTGGACTCCTACACGCCGCTGGGCTACTCGCTGTGCGGGGTGGTCGAGCAGGTCGGCGCCGGGATCGACGATGTGAAGGTCGGCGACCTCGTGGCCTGCGCCGGCAACGAGCACGCGTTGCACGCCGAGCTGAACTGGGTGCCGAAGAACCTCTACGCCCCGGTGCCGGACGGCCTCGCGCCGCGGCACGCGGCCTTCGGCACCGTCGGGTCGATCGCGATGCAGGGCGTGCGCCGCGGCGAGCCGCAACTCGGCGACGTGGCGCTGGTCATCGGCCTCGGGCTGATCGGGCAGTTGGTGGTGCAGCTCCTCGCCGCTTCGGGGGTCCGCGTCGTCGGGGTCGACCCCGACCCGGTGCGCTGCGAGCTCGCCGAGGGCCTGGGCGCCGCGGCCTGCGGCGATCCCGCGTCCGCGGCCGTGGAAGCCGCCGTCGCCGAACTCACCGGCGGTCACGGAGTGGACCAGGTGTACCTGGCCGCCGGCGGCGGCAGCAACCAGCCCGTCGAGCTGGCCGCCCGGTTGTGCCGGGACCGTGGCCGGGTCGTCGACATCGGCAAGTGCCGCCTGGACCTGCCGTGGAACGCGTACTACGAGAAAGAGCTCGACGTCCGGTTCTCGCGCAGTTACGGCCCCGGGCGCTACGACCCGGAGTACGAGCTCGAGGGGCGGGACTACCCGATCGGCTACGTGCGCTGGACCGAGCGCCGCAACCTGGCGTGCTTCCTCGATCTCCTCGCCCGCGGCAGCGTCGACGTGGAGCCCCTGGTCTCCCACGTCGCCGACTTCGACGACGCCGTCGAGACGTACCAGAGCCTGAAGGACGGCGACCTGAAGGCCGTGGCCGTGCTGTTCCGGTACCCCGAACAGAAGAAGGAAGCGGGGGAAGCGGAGGCCCCGGCGGTCGCAGTGCCCGCGGTGCGACGCAGCGGCAAAGCGTCGACCCCGGCCCGGTCCGCCAAGGCACCGGTGCGGCTGGCGTTCGTCGGCGCGGGAAACTACGCGACGTCGATGCTGCTGCCGCACCTGGCACAGCGCGACGGCGTCGAGTTGTCCACGGTCGTCACCACGACGGCGCTGTCCGCGGCCAACGCCAAGCGGAAGTTCGGCTTCGCCGAGGCGACCACCGATCTCGACGCCGTACTCGGCGACAAGTCCATCGACGCGGTGTTCGTGGTCACCCGCCACAGCTCGCACGCCGAACTGACCCGAAGGGCGCTCCTGGCCGGCAAGGCGGTGTTCGTGGAGAAGCCCCTGGCGCTCACCGAGGACGACCTGGCCGGTGTGCTCGCGGCGGTGGAGGAGTCCGGCAACGACCGGCTGCAGGTGGGCTTCAACCGCCGGTTCGCGCCGCTGCTGCAGGAGGCCAGGAAGCGGTTCGGCGCCCTGACCGGTCCGGCGAGCCTGCGCTACCTGGTCAACGCGGGCCGGCTGCAGCACGGCAGCTGGTACCTCCAACAGGGCACCGAGGGCTCGCGCTTCGCCGGCGAGGGCGGACACTTCATCGACACGGCGAGCTGGCTGCTCGGTGCCGACCCGGTCTCGGTGTACGCGACCGCCTCGTCCGGCAACGAGGACCTGCAGGTCGTGCTGCACTACCCGGACGGGTCCACCGCCACCATCAGCTACGTCACCACCGGCGCGCCCAGCTTCCCCAAGGAGACGCTGGACCTCGTCGCGGACGGCAAGGTGCTGCGGCTCGACGACTTCGTCCGTGCCGCCGTGTACGACGGCCGCCGCAAGCGGTGGGTCGGTTCGCGGCTGCCCAAGGCCCGGGACAAGGGCCAGTCCGCCGAGCTGGCCGCGTTCATCAAGGCCGTGCGGACCGGCGGGCCGATGCCGGTGCCGCTGGAGTCGCTGGTCGCCACCACGGCGGCCACCCTCGCCGTACAGGCCGGCCTGGCCGGCGGCGCGCCGGTGACGCTGGCGAGGGCGCGATGACTGTGAGCTCGGGGAGCCCGGGCTGGTACCTGCGGCGGCTGTCCCGGATGGGACCGCGGGAGGTCGGCGGCCGGGTGGGCGACGCGGTGCGCAGGCGGCGGTGGCGGTCGGCGCCGCCGGACTGCCCGAGCGTGACCGGCGCCCGCTTCACCGCGGTACTGCCCGCCGGGACGATCGCCGCAGTGCCGCCGGACGCAGCGAAACGCCTCATCGCCCAGGCGGACCGGCTGATGGACGGGCACGCCGAGTACTTCGGGGTGGACCGCGACGACATGGTCGACCCCGACTGGTGGTACGACCCGAAGACCGGGCGCCGGGCTCCGTCGGGTTACGCCTTCGACGTGCCGTACCGCAACGAGGACGCGGTCGGGGACATCAAGCAGATCTGGGAGCCTTCCCGGCATCAGTACCTGACCGTGCTCGCCGCCGCCTACGCGATCACCGGGAACGAGCGGTACGCCGAGCGGGTGGCCGAGCACCTGCGGTCGTGGTGGGCGGCCAACGCGCCGCTGCGCGGAGTGCACTGGGTCAGCGGCATCGAGCTGGGCATCCGGCTGCTGTCCTGGGTGTGGATCCGCCGGCTGCTCGACGGCTGGCCGGGCGCGGCCGGGCTGTTCGAGGACAACCCGGGGGCGCTGAACCAGATCTGGCACCACCAGCGCTGGCTGGCCGCCTTCCCCAGCCGGGGGTCCTCTGCGAACAACCACGTCATCGCCGAGGCTGCTGGGCAGTTCGCCGCAGCCTGCGCGTTCGGCTGGTTCCCCTCCTCGGCGCGTTGGCGAGCCGGCGCGCTGCGATCGCTGGAACGGCAGCTGCGCGGCAACACCTTCCACTCTGGCCTCAACCGCGAGTTGGCCACCGAGTATCACGGACTCGTGCTGGAGCTCGGCCTGGCCGCGGTGGCCGAGGCGGATGCCGCCGACGTGCCGGTCCCCGCATCGCTCCGGCTGGTGCTGCTGCGGATGACCGACGCCCTCGCGGCCATCGTGGACAACCGGCTGCGGCCACCGCGCCAGGGGGACGCGGACGACGGGCACGGTCTGATCGTGGACGGCGCGGGCACCGACCGCTGGGGCTCGTTGCTGGCCACCGGGGACGCCGTGTTCGGCCGGCTCGACTGGTGGCCGGCGGTGACCGGCACCGATGTGCGCACCCCGCTGCTGTCCGCGCTCGTCCGGCCGTACTCGAAGAATGGAACTGCACCGGCCGTGACCCGCCCGGCAAGCCGACCGGCCCACTTCGCCGACGCGGGCATGACCATCCTGCGCGGTCCGGCGGAGATCTGGTGCCGCTGCGACGGTGGTCCGCACGGCTTCCTGTCCATCGCCGCACATGCCCACGCGGACGCACTGTCCGTGGAGGTACGGCACGACGGTGTCGACGTGCTCGCCGACCCGGGGACGTTCTGCTACCACGGGCAACCCGAGTGGCGGCAGTACTTCCGGTCGACCCTCGGCCACAACACCCTGCAGCTGGACGGCGGTGACCAGTCCGTCTCCGGCGGCCCGTTCCTGTGGACCCGGCATGCCCGCAGCCGCGTCCTGGCCGCGGACACATCCGGCGCCTCCGACGGGGGGACGGCCCGCTGGTGTGCCGAGCACGACGGCTATCAGCGCTCCGTGCACCGCCGCCGGGTGGAACTGACCGCCGCGAGCAAGGAGTTGCGGGTGGTCGACGAGGTGGGCGGCCCGCGCCGGGACATACGCCTCGCGTTCCACCTCGGCCCGGCGATCACCGCGGACCTGGCGGAGAACCGGGCCGTGCTCACCTGGACCCGGGACGGCGAGGACCGCTCCGCGGTGCTCGACCTGCCCGGGCAGCTGTGCTGGCGCGCGCATCGCGGCGAGAGTGACCCGCCGCTGGGCTGGTACTCCGCCGGATTCGGACGCAAGGAACCCTCCACCACGCTGGTCGGCACCGGTTTCGCCGACGGCACCGCGCTGTTGGGGGAGTTCACCACCGTGCTCAGGTTCCGCGGCTAGGGGGTGTCTTGTGGATCAGGCCGGATCAGGGACACCCCCTGGGGAGGGCGCGTGGTGATCAAGAAGCGGCACCGGGCGTTGCCGACGGCACCGTTGGTGCTGGTCCTGCTGGCGGCGACCGGCTGCGTGAGCACACCGAGCGCCCCGGCGGAGCCGACCGTTGCGCCATCCACGTCCGTGGCCCGGTCCCCGGCCCGGGTGTGCGCCAAGCCTGCGGCCGGGCCGGCGAAGGCGCCGGCGGGTGCGGTGACGGTCGACCCCGCGGTGGTCGGTGACCTGGCTGCGAAGACCAAGAAGAGCCCGCCGAACACCACGTTCTGGCTGCGGCCGGGGGAGCACAGGCTCGAATCGGACCGTTACGCCCAGATAATCCCCAAGAAGGGGAACACCTACCTCGGCGCGCCGGGCGCGGTGCTCGACGGCCGGAAGACCAACCAGTACGCGTTCGGCGGTGCCGCCCGCGACGTCACCGTCCGCCACCTGACCGTGCAGGGTTTCGTCGCGCCGCAGAACGAGGGCGTGGTCAACCACGACTCGGCCGACGGGTGGGTGATCGAGCACGCGACGATCCAGAACAACTCCGGCGCCGGGCTGATGGCCGGTGCCCGCCAGCAGGTCCGCGCCAGCTGCCTGCGCGGCAACGGACAGTACGGAATGAACGCGTACAAGTCCGGCGACCCCATCAGCGACCTGGTGCTCGAGGGCAACGAGATCGTGGGCAACAACAAGGACGACTGGGAGCGGCGGCGGCCGGGCTGCGGCTGCAGTGGAGGCGTCAAGTTCTGGGCCGTCAACGGCGCCGACATCCGCGGCAACTGGGTGCACGCCAACCACGGAGCCGGGTTATGGGCGGACACCAACAACAACGACTTCCGCATCGAGGCCAACGTCATCGAGGCCAACGACGGTGCCGCCCTGATCTACGAGACCAGCTACAACGCGGTCATCCGGAAGAACTCGATCCGGCGGAACAACTGGGTCGAGGGCCGCAGGTACGCCGACCGCGGCGACAACTTCCCGTTCGCGACCATCTACCTGTCCGAGTCCGGCGGCGAACCACGCATCCGGGCCCGCACGGACAAGATCGAGATCTACCGGAACGTATTGGAGAACAACTGGTCCGGGATCACCCTGTGGGAGAACGCCGACCGGTTCTGCAACAGCCCGGCCAACACCTCGTCCGGTGACTGCACGCTGCTGGTGATGAAGACAGAGCGCTGCGCACAGCCGGGGATCGCCATCGCACCGCTCTACGCCGACTGCCGGTGGAAGACCCAGCGGGTGGACATCCACAAGAACCGCTTCGTGCTGGACACTTCCGTCGTCGGCTGCGCCGTGAAGTGCGGCCGCATGGCGGTCCTTGCCAACTACGGCACCTATCCGGACTGGTCGCCGTACCCGGGCGAACGGGTGGCCGAGGCGATCACCCACAAGCAGCACAACCGCTGGCACGACAACGAATACCGCGGACCATGGAGCTTCATCGCCCACGACCCGAGCCGGGAGCTCGACGTCGGGCAGTGGCAGGGCGCGCCCTACCAGCAGGACGCGGGCAGCACCTTCCGCGCACGGGGCGGTGGTTGAGATGAGCACCGACCACATGTCCCACACGTCGAAGATCGTCGGGACGGCCTGGGGGCTGCTGATCCTCAACACGCTCGGCTCCGCCGGCGCGAAGACCATCATTCCGCTGCCCCGCTCCCTCATCCAGATGGCCACCATGGGCGCGCTGGTCGCCGCGTTCGTGCTGGCACTCGCCGTCAATCCCCGGCTGCGCATCCGGGCCAGCGCCTTCGTGTTCCTGCTCACCCTGCTGCTCGTGCCGAGCGTGATCTCCAGCGCGAACCTGGAGTCCGGGTTCGGCGCGCTGTTCCGCTGCGCCCGGCTGGCTCTCTTCGTCGGCACGCTGTGGCTGCTCAGCCGCTGGTGGAACGGAAACCTGACGTTCGTCCGGCACCACATCCGGATGTACTTCATGGTCCTCGGGTCGGTGGCCGCCGGCCTGGTCGTCTCACCGGGCGCCGCCATGCCCGAGCTCTACGGCGGGCGCCTGGTCGGCGCGTTGTGGCCGCTCACCCCGCCGCAGATCGGACAGTACGCCGCAGTGATCATCGGGCTCACCGTGCTGCTCCTCCTGGGCCGCCGGACCACCAGGGGCAGCGCGGCGGTGGTCATCGTGCCGGCACTCGTCCTGCTCGCGCTGACCCATACCCGGACTGCCACGCTCGGCCTGCTCATCGGGCTGGTGCTGGCCATCGGCTCGCTCGTCCTGACCAGCGCCGCCGCCCGCCGGTTCTTCGCCTGGGCGGTGCTGTGCGCCGCCGTGGCCGCGGTGGCGTTCAGCGCCGCGCTGCAGGCGTGGTTCCTGCGCGGACAGAGCAAGGAGAACTTCTCCAACCTCACCGGTCGGGCCAAGGTCTGGGACGCCCTGCTGGCAGCCCCCCGGACCACCTCGGACTACCTGTTCGGCGCGGGCCTGGGCGACAAGTCGTTCGGCGGGCTGCCGATCGACAACAGCTGGCTGGCCGTCTACCACGAGCAGGGTCTGACCGGCGTCGCCCTGGTGGCGGCGATCATCATCGTGCTCGGCGGCGTCGCGCTGCTGCGTCCGCCGTCGCTGTCGAGGGCCTGCGCGATCTTCCTGATCAGCTACTGCGCGATCGCGTCGTACACCGAGGCCGGTCTGGGCGACGCCTCGCCGTATCTGCTGCATCTGACCGTGGCCGCCTCGCTGCTGGCGACACCTGCCGCGGCCACTCCCCTCGCGGCGCCCGAAGTCCCTCAACGGCGCATACCGCAATGGGCCCGTCGATCGGTGGTGACCTGAGCATGCACATCCTCGTAGTCCACAACCGCTACGCCTCGGCGCAGCCGAGCGGGGAGAACAACGTCGTCGACCAGGAGGTGGCGCTGCTGCGCGAGGCCGGCCACCGGGTCGAGGTGTTCGAGCGGCGCAGCGACGACATCGCCGCCCGGTCCCTGCTTTCCAAGGCCGCGGTGCCGCTCCTCGTGCCGTGGAACCCGGCGGTCCGCACGGAGCTCGCCGGCCGGCTTCGCACAGAGCGGCCTGACATCGTGCACGTGCACAACGTCTTCCCGCTCCTGTCCCCCGCGGTCCTTGCCGCCTGCGCCGACGCCGACGTGCCCGCCGTCGCCACACTGCACAACTACACCCAGGTCTGCCCGCCCGGCACGCTGCAGCGAGACGGCCGGCCGTGCACCGAGTGCGTCGGGTCCGCGCCGCTGCCCGCCGTCCGGCACGGCTGCTACCGGAACTCCCGCCTCGCGACGGTGCCGCTCGCGGTCAGCCTGTCGGTCAACCGGCGGCGGTGGTGGTCGGGCGTGGAGCGGTTCTTCTGCATCTCCGCGGCGCAGCGCGACGTCCTGGTGCGGTCCGGCATGCCGGCCGAGCGGCTGGCGGTGAAGCACAACTTCGTGCCCGACCCGGACGCCCGCCGAGCGGGCGCCGGCGAGCATCTGCTCTATCTCGGGCGGCTCGCGGAGGCCAAGGGCGTGCGGCTGCTCATGGCCACGTGGGACGAGATCGCAGCGAGCGGCGGTGTGGGCGTGCCGCTCGTGATCGCCGGCGCGGGGCCGCTGGAGCCGGAGGTGACCGCCTGGGCGGCGGGCCGGGACGACGTGCGGTACGTCGGCCTGTACGACCCCGCCCGGTGTCGGCAGGCCATCGCGCGCTCGGTCGCCGTGGTGGCTCCCTCGACCTGGCTGGAGGCGTTCGGCCTGGTGGTCGTGGAGGCGATGGCGGCGGGGGTCCCGGCCGTCGCCGCCGGTCACGGCGCCTTCGTCGAACTCATCGAGGACGGGGTGACCGGGCTGTTGCACCAGCCGGGCGACCCCGCCTCGCTCGCGTCCTGCGTGCGCCGGATCGCGAACGATCCGCACCGCAACCAGGAGATGGGCCAGGCGGCCCGGCGCCGATACGAGCAGGGCTTCAGCCCGGCCGTCGGCCTCGAACGCCTGGTGGAGGGGTACCGCACCGCGATCGCGGTGCGGTCCGGCGGCGGGGACACCGTGCCGTCGGTAGGTAATGGGAACACTGGCTCGCGGCGGGGCACCCGCGCGAGCAGGGATGGGGGCAGTAAATGACACGATGCCGACTCTGCGGCTCGGCGGCGTTGGGGAGCGTCGTCGATCTGGGGGCGACCCCGCCGTGCGAGAGCTTTCTCGCCGCGGACCAACTGGAGCAGCCGGAACCGGCGTACCCGCTGCACCTGCGGGTCTGCACCGATTGCTGGCTCGCGCAGATCCCCCCGCTGATCACGCCGGAGGAGACGTTCAGCGAGTACGCGTACTTCTCCTCCTACTCGACCTCCTGGGTGGAGCACGCGCGCACGTTCGTCGCCGACACCGCAGCGCGCCTTGCTCTCGGCCCCGACGCCTTCGTGGTCGAGGTCGCGAGCAACGACGGGTACCTGCTCCGGCACATGGTCGACCGGGGAATCCGTTGCCTCGGCATCGAGCCGTCGGTGAACGTCGGCGCCGCGGCACGGGACGCGGGCGTGCCCACGCTCACGGAGTTCCTGTCCCCGGACACCGGCTCGGCCGTCCGCGCCGAGCACGGCCCGGCGGACCTGGTCGTGGCCAACAACGTGTACGCGCACATCCCCGACGTGGTCGGGTTCACCAAGGGGCTGCGCGCCCTGGTCGCCGACGACGGCTGGGTCTCCATCGAGGTGCAGCACCTGCTGACCCTGATCGAGGAGAACCAGTACGACACGATCTACCACGAGCACTTCCAGTACTACACGGTCGCGTCCGCGATCCGGGCGCTGGCGAGCGGCGGACTCGCGCTCGTGGACGTCGAGCTGCTGCCCACGCACGGCGGCTCCATCCGGCTGTGGGCCCGGCCTGCCGAGGTGGCAGGCGAGCCGACGGGGCGGGTGGCCGACGTGCTGGACCGGGAGAAGGCCGCCGGGCTGCAGGAGCTGTCCGGGTACACCGAGTTCTCCGCCCGGGTGGCCAAGGTGCGCCGGGATCTGCTGCGGTTCCTCATCGAGGCGGCCGAGCGCGGCGAGACGGTCGTCGGCTACGGCGCCCCGGGCAAGGGCAACACCCTGCTCAACCACTGCGGCATCCGGCCCGACCTGCTCCCGTACACGGTCGACCGCAACCCCTACAAGCACGGCAGGTTCACCCCGGGCACCCGCATCCCGATCCTGCCGCCCGAGCAGATCAGCATGGACAGACCGGACTACGTCCTCGTCCTCCCGTGGAACCTGCGGGCCGAGCTGGTCGAGCAGCTGTCCTTCGTGCACGACTGGGGCGGTCGGCTGGTCTTTCCCATCCCGGAACTGAGCATTGTCGAGGTCAAGTCATGAAGGTCGTCCTGTTCTGCGGCGGTTACGGGCTGCGTATGCGCAACGGAGCCTCCGACGACATGCCCAAGCCGATGGCGATGGTCGGCCCTCGGCCGCTGATCTGGCATGTCATGCGCTACTACGCGTACTTCGGGCACACGGAGTTCATCCTGTGTCTCGGGTACGGGGCTCACCACATCAAGAACTTCTTCCTCAACTACGAGGAGACGACGTCCAACGACTTCGTGCTGCGGGGCGGGCAGACCGAGCTGCTGTCCACCGACATCGCCTCCTGGACGATCACGTTCGCGCAGACCGGCATCGAGTCACCGATCGGGGAGCGGCTGCGCCGGGTGCGGCACCACCTGGACGGCGACGAGATGTTCCTCGCCAACTACGCCGATGTGCTCACCGATGCCCCGCTGCCGGAGATGATCGACCGGTTCGCCCGGCGTGACGCCGGTGCGTCGATGATGGTGGTGCCGCCGCAGTCCTCGTTCCACTGTGTGGACCTGGGTGAGGACGGCCTGGTGGGGGGCATCACCCCGGTGAGCGAACTGCCGCTGTGGGAGAACGGCGGCTACTTCGTGCTCCGCCAGGAGATCTTCGACCACATACCGGAGAACGGGGACCTGGTCGCCGACGGATGCGCCCAACTGGCCAAGCGCGGACGGTTGGTGGCGCACCAGCACCGCGGCTTCTGGAAGCCGACCGACACCGTGAAGGAGCGGGCCGCGCTCGACGACGCCTACGCCCGGGGCGACCGCCCGTGGGCCGTGTGGGAACGGGACGGCGCGGGGGCGAGCGCGAACGCCGGCAGGGACGGCGCCGGAGCGAGGGCGTGATCCGGCTCGGGGCCGGGCGCGTGGACCGGATCGTCGCGGTGGGCGCGCACTGCGACGACATCGCCATCGGCGCCGGCGGCACGCTGCTGACGATGTGCCTCGCGCGGCCGGGTATCCGTATCGACGCACTGGTGCTCTCCGGCGGTGGCAGCGAGCGGGAGCAGGAGGAGCGGGCCGCGCTCGCCGCCTTCTGCCCGGGCGCCGAACTGCGGCTGACCGTGCTCAAGTTGCCGGACGGCCGGCTGCCCGCGCACTGGGAGGAGGCCAAAGCCGCGGTCGAGGAACTGCGCCTGCAGAGCGAACCGGATCTGGTGCTGGCGCCGCGTACCGATGACGCGCACCAGGATCACCGCGGCCTGGCGAAGCTGATGACCACCGCATTCCGCGACCACCTCGTGCTCCGCTACGAGATCGTCAAGTGGGACGGCGACCTCGGCCGTCCGTCGGCGTACCAGCCGCTGTCGCCGGAGATCGCCGAACAGAAAGTGCGGCTGTTGCAGGAGCACTACCCCTCGCAACGGCACCGGCCCTGGTACGACCGGGAGGCCTTCCTCGGCCTTGCACGAATCCGCGGCATCGAATGCCACACGCGATACGCCGAGGCGTTCGCCGTCACCAAACTCACGCTCGATCTGGGGGAATGAACCTTGCGCGTACTGCTGACCGGACACCAGGGCTACCTGGGCACCGTGATGGCCCCGGTCCTCACGGCCGCCGGACACGAAGTCGTCGGCCTCGACGCCGGCCTTTTCGCCGACTGCGTCCTCGGCCCGCCGCCCGCCGACCCGCCGGGGCCCCGGGTGGACCTGCGCGACGTCACGGCCGACCACGTGGCCGGGGTGGACGCCGTGATCCACCTGGCCGCGCTGTCCAACGACCCACTGGGATCGCTGGCGCCGGAGCTCACCTACGACATCAACCACCACGCCTCCGTACGGCTGGCGCGGCTGGCCCGCGACGCCGGAGTGCGGCGCTTCCTGTACGCGTCGACCTGCTCGGTCTACGGTGCCGCAGGCGGTGACGACCTGGTGACCGAGGACGCCCCGCTGCGCCCGGTGACGCCGTACGCGGAGTCCAAGGTGCGGGTGGAGGACGATCTGCACGCGCTGGCCGACGGCGACTTCACCCCGGTGTTCATGCGCAACGCCACCGCCTTCGGCTACTCGCCCCGGCTGCGCGCCGACATCGTGCTGAACAACCTGGTGGGCCACGCGCTCCTGTCCGGCGAGGTACTGGTGCTCTCCGACGGCACCCCCTGGCGCCCGCTGGTGCACGCCGTCGACATCGCACGGGCCTTCACGGCCGCGCTGACCGCGCCGCGCGAAGCGGTGCACGACCGGGCGTTCAACATCGGCAGCGAGATCAACAACGTCACGGTCGCCGAGATCGCCGAGCAAGTCGCCGAGGCGGTGTCCGGCTCGAAGGTGGTGATCACCGGGGAGACCGGTGCCGATCCGCGGTCCTACCGGGTGGACTTCTCCCGGTTCCGTGCAGCGATTCCCGGCTTCGACTGCGAGTGGACGGTGAAACAGGGCGCGCTCGAACTCGCCGACGCCTACCGTAAGTTCGGGCTGACCCGGGAGGACTTCGAGCGACGCTTCACCCGGCTGGCCGTGCTGCGCGCGGCGTCCGACGCCGGCGCCGTCGACGACACCCTGCGGTGGCGCCGATGACCGCGGCCGGCGAAGAGATGTACGCGCTGGTGGAGCGGCTGTACCCGCTGTGCCGGAGCATCACCGGCGACGGGGTGCGCGCCACCCTGGAGATCGTCGGCGAGTACGTCCCGCTGCAGGTGCACGAGGTGCCGACCGGGACCCAGGTGCTCGACTGGACGGTGCCGCAGGAGTGGAACATCCGGGACGCGTACATCGCCGACACCGGCGGCAACCGGGTCGTCGACTTCGCCGCGTGCAGCCTGCACGTGCTCGGTTACAGCGTGCCGGTGTCGGGGACGATGCCGCTGGCCGAGCTGCGTGGACACCTGCACACCCTGCCGGACCACCCGGCCTGGGTGCCGTACCGCACCAGCTACTACTCGCCGGAGTGGGGGTTCTGCCTGGCCCAGGAGACCTTGGACGCGCTGCCGGACGGCGAGTACGAGGTGCGCATCGACTCCACACTCGAAGATGGCCACCTCACCTACGCAGAGCACGTGGTCCCCGGGCAGGTCCCGGACGAGGTGATCGTCTCCTGCCACGTCTGCCACCCGTCGCTGGCCAACGACAACCTGGCCGGCATCGCGGTGGCGACGTTCCTGGCCCGTGCGCTGGCGGAGCAGACGCCGTGGTACACCTACCGGTTCCTGTTCGCGCCCGGCACCATCGGGGCGATCACCTGGCTGGCCCGCAACGCGGATCGGATCGAACGGGTCAAGCACGGGCTGGTGCTGGCCTGCGCCGGCGACTCCGGCCGGCTGACGTACAAGCAGAGCAGGCGCGGTGACGCGGAGATCGACCGGGTGATGCGACACGTGCTGGCCGCCTCCGAACGCCCGCACCACGTCGCCGAGTTCACTCCGTACGGCTACGACGAGCGGCAGTTCTGCTCGCCCGGGTTCGATCTCGGCGTGGGCTCGCTCAGCCGGACCCCGTACGCCGGCTACCCCGAGTACCACACCTCGGCGGACAACCTGGACTTCGTCTCCCCGGAGGCGATGGCGGACACGCTCGCCGTCTGCCGCGAGGCATTCGCCGTCCTTGACCGCAACCGCCGGTACCTCAACCTCAGCCCCTACGGCGAACCACAGCTGGGGCGGCGTGGGTTGTACGACTCGCTCGGCGGCCGCAGCGACGCGAAGCAGGCCCAGATGGCCATGCTCTGGGTGCTCAGCCTCTCCGACGGCGAGCACGGTCTGCTGGACGTCGCCGAGCGGTCCGGGCTGCCGTTCGACACCGTCGCCGCCGCGGCCGGCGCCCTGCACGGCGCCGGGCTGATCAAGGCATGACGCCGATGACCACCGAGGGGGAGAAGACGACGGCACCGGCGGACCGGGCCGTAGACGCCCGGCGGGCCGGCAAGCGGGCCATCGTCGGCCGGCTGTCCTGGGGACTGGCCGATCAGGCGGCCTCCAGCATGACCAACTTCGCGGTGGGGATCTACGTGGCACGCTCGCTGGGGCTGACTGCGTTCGGCGTGTTCAGCCTGGCCTGGCTGACCTACGGCGTGGTGCTCAACGTCGCCCGCGGGCTGGCCACCGACCCGCTCGTGGTGCGCTTCAGCGGCGCGCCGGACGCGTCCTGGCGCGCGGCGGCGGCCCGGTCGTCGGGTGCCGCGCTCGGCGTCGGTACCGCCCTCGGCGCGGTGTGTCTGCTGGTCGGCCTCGGCCTCGGCGGTCGCGTGGGGCCCGCGTTCGCCTGCCTCGGCGTCGTACTGCCGGCGCTGTTGCTGCAGGACGCCTGGCGGTTCGCGTTCTTCGCCGCCGGCGCCGGGCGGAAGGCGTTCGCCAACGACCTCGTGTGGGGCGTCATGCTCGTCCCGGCCATGGTGGTGGCGGCCCGCGTGGGCAGTGTGGCCGCTTTCGTGCTCGCCTGGGGCGCGTCCGCCGCAGTGGCCGCGGGGTACGGCTGCCTCCAGTCCGGCATCCGGCCCCGGATGACCCAGGCGCGCGGGTGGCTTCGCGAGCAGCGCGATCTGGGCTACCGGTACCTGGTCGAGAACGTCAGCCTCAGCGGCGCGAGTCAGCTGCGGGCGTACGGGCTCGGCGCGATCATCGGGGTCGGCGCGGTGGGTGCGGTCCGGGGCGCGGAGCTCCTGCTCGGCCCGTTCCTCGCTCTGCTGATGGGGCTGTCGCTGGTCACCGTCGCGGAGGCGGCCCGGGTGCTGCGGCAGGCCCCTCACCGCCTTGGCACGTTCTGCCTCCTGCTGGGCGGCGGGCAGGCCGCCGCCGCGGTGCTCTGGGGCGCGGCGCTGCTGCTGGTGCCGGACCGGGTGGGCGAGCTCGTGCTCGGCGGCGTCTGGAGCTCTGCCTCGGAGCTCATCGTGCCGGCCACGCTCGGCGTCGCGGGCGCCGGCCTCGGCACCGGCGCGGCGGCCGGGCTGCGGGCGCTCGCCGCGGCCCGGCGCAGCCTGCGCTGCCAGCTGTTCGCCTCCGCCTGCTATGTCGGCGGCGGGCTCGGCGGCGCGGCCGCGGCCGGCACGGTCGGCTCGGCCTGGGGCGTCGCCGCCGCGACCGTCTGCGGCTCGGCCGTGTGGTGGCTGCAGCTGCGGTCCGCCCTGCGCGAGCGCCACCGCAATCCCATCCCCGAAGTGAGGACCTCATGACCGCCCGACCCAGGCTGAGCATCGGCCTGCCCGTGTACAACGGCGAGCAGTACCTCGCCGAGTCGCTCGACGCACTGCTCGGCCAGACCTACGAGGACTTCGAGCTGGTCATCTCCGACAACGCCTCGACCGACGGGACCCAGGACATCTGCCGCCGGTACGCCGCGCAGGACTCACGCATCCGGTACCTCCGGCTGCCCCGCAACATCGGCGCCGCCCCGAACCACAACTACGTGTTCACCGAGTGCCGCGGCGAGCTGTTCAAGTGGGCCTCGCACGACGACCTTTACGCCCGCGACCTGCTGCGGCGCTGCGTGGAGGCGCTGGACGAGCGGCCGGACGTGATCCTCGCGCACTCCGGCCAGGCGGTCATCGACGGCGACGGCAAGGTGAAGGTCCCGTACGAGTACGGGCTGGCCACCGACTCGCCGCACGCGCCGGAGCGCTTCCGCAGCCTGCTGTTCGAGCCCGGTGGCGACGACTTCTACGGGGTGATGCGGGCCGATGTGCTGCGCCGGGTGAAGCCGCACGACAGCTACCACCACGCGGACCGCACGTTCGTCGCCGAGATCACCCTGCACGGGCCCTTCCACCAGGTGCCGGAGCTGCTGTACTTCCGCCGCGACCACCCCACCCGCGCAGAGCGGGCGAACCCTTCCAAGCGCTCCCGGTGCGTCAACCTGGACCCGCGCCGGGCAGGCCCGCTGCACCCGACGCCCCGGCTGCTCGCCGAGTACGTGTGGGGCTTCGCCTCGGCGATCCGGCGGGCGCCGTTGTCCCCGGCCGAACGGCGCGCGTGCCACCGCCACCTGGCCGCTTGGATGACCAGCCGGGTCCGGCCGGGCGCCGGTGAGCGGGTCGAGGACCGCGCCCCGGTCGACCCGGGCCGGCTCACCGTCTCCGTCGACGCCCTCGTCGCCGGACGCGAAGGTCGTGCAGGGAGGCAGGCATGACGTCCGCGGACGAAACTCCTGTGCGCGTCGGGGTGTTCGGCCTGCTCGGCTCCGGCAACCTCGGCAACGACGGGTCGCTGGAGGCCGTGCTCGGCTACCTCCGCGCCGAGCACCCGGACGCGGTCGTGGACGCGCTGTGCGGCGGACCCGAGGTCGTCGCGGCCCGGTACGCGATCCCCGCGACGCGGCTGCACTGGTACCGCGGCGAGTACCGGACCGCGTCGCGTGCGGGCGCGATCGCGGGCAAGGGCCTGGGCAAACTCGTCGACGTCTTCCGCACCGCTGCCTGGGTGCGCCGGCACGACGTGGTGATCGTGCCGGGCATGGGAGTCCTGGAGGCCACGCTGCCGCTGCGGCCGTGGGGCTTCCCGTACTCGCTGTTCCTGCTCTGCGCGACCGGCCGGCTGTTCGGCACCCGGGTCGCGTTGGTCAGCGTCGGCGCGGACGCGATCGGCAACCGGCCGACCCGGGCCCTGGTGCGCTGGTCGGCACGGCTGGCCACGTACCGGTCGTACCGGGACGCCCTGTCCCGCGACGCGATGCGGGCGATGGGCGTGGACACCGCGCGCGACGAGGTCTACCCGGACCTCGCGTTCGCCCTGCCGACGCCGCGGGCGGGCGGACCCGACAAGCTCTCAGTCCCGCCGGGCCCGGTCTGCGTCGGCGTCATGGCCTTCCACGGGGGCAACGACGACCGCGCCCGGGCCGAGGAGATCCACCGGCGCTACCTCGACGGGACGACCCGCTTCGTCCGCGCGCTGGTCGAGGACGGCAGGGCGGTCCGGCTGCTCACCGGCGACGAGTGCGATGCGCCGGTGGTCGCCGCGATCCTCGACGCGGTGGACTCGCCGCTGGTCACCGCTGCCGAGGCGGCCTCGCTGGCCGACCTGATGAAGGAGACGGCGGCTGCCGACACCGTGGTGGCGACCCGCTACCACAACCTGATCTGCGCGCTGAAGGTCGGCACACCGACGCTCGCACTGAGCTATGCGGCGAAGAGCGACGCGCTCATGGCTCAGATGGGTCTTGCAGCGTACTGTCACCCGGCTCGCGAGGTGGACGCCGACCGGCTGCTCGAGCGGTTCCGGGCCCTGGAGAAGCGCTCGGCTGAGCTGCGGCGGACCCTCGACGAGCGGAACCTGGACGCCACCCGGCAACTTGAGCACCAGTTCGCCGCCTTGACCGCGGCGCTGTTCCCGGCGACTGCCAAGGCCAACGCCCACGCCCGGCAGGAGGCTTCATGAAAGCGACCGCAGTTCCCGAGATAGCCGGCGCGTACCTGTTCGAGCCGACGCCGTACGCCGACGAGCGCGGCTTCTTCTGCCGCACCTTCGACGCCGACGTGGTCCGCTCGGTGGGTCTCGACCCGGACACCTTCGTCCAGGACAGCCTGTCCCGCTCGGTCCGGGGCGTCCTGCGGGGCCTGCACCTGCGCTCCGGCGCCGGCGAGGCCAAGCTGGTGCGGTGCTCGTACGGGAGGATCTTCGACGTCGTCGTGGACCTGCGGCCGGACTCGCCGACGTACCGCAACCGGGCCTGGTTCGAGCTGTCCGGCGAGACGCAGGTGACCCTCTACATCCCGGCGGGGTGCGCGCACGGCTTCCAGGCGCTGAGCGAAACCGCCGACACCTCGTACCGGATCGACCGCCCGCACGATCCGGCCGAAGACGTGACGATCGCCTTCGACGACCCGGAGCTCGCCATCCCCTGGCCGCTGCCGGTCACATCGATGTCCCGGCGGGACCGGGAGGCGCCGAGCCTCGACGAGGCCCTGAAGCAGAAAGAGAGCTGAAGTCAGCGTGGACACTGAGGAGTTCCTTCTGCCCCGGTCGCGGATGGCGAACGAGCGGCTGCACGCCATGATCCCCGGGGGCGCGCACACCTACGCCAAGGGCGACGACCAGTACCCCGAGAACCTGGCCCCGGTCATCAGCCACGGCCGCGGTGCCCATGTGTGGGACATCGACGGCAACCGCTACATCGAGTACGGCTCCGGCCTGCGGTCGGTCAGCCTCGGCCACGCCCACCCACGCGTGATCGAGGCGGTGCGGCGGGAACTCGACCGCGGCAGCAACTTCGTCCGGCCGTCCATCCTGGAGGTCGAGGCCGCGGAACGCTTCCTTGCCACCGTGCCGACGGCCGAGATGGTGAAGTTCGCGAAGAACGGCTCCGACGTCACCACCGCCGCGGTGCGCCTCGCCCGCGCCGTCACCGGGCGCCCGCGGGTGGCCATCTGCGGCGACCATCCGTTCTTCTCCGTCGACGACTGGTTCATCGGCACCACGCCGATGTCCGCCGGTATTCCGGCGGCGACCACCGAGCTCACCGTGTCCTTCCCTTACGGGGACCTGGCCGCCACACAGGAGCTGCTCACCCGGTACCAGGACGAGGTCGCCTGCCTGATCCTCGAACCTGCCGGCCACACCGAGCCGCCCCCCGGGTACCTCGCCGGCCTGCGCGAGCTGGCCGACCGGCACGGCTGCGTACTGATCTTCGATGAGATGATCACCGGCCTCCGCTGGTCAGAGGCGGGCGCCCAGGGCCTGTACGGCGTCGTCCCCGACCTCTCCACGTTCGGCAAGGCGCTGGGCAACGGGTTCGCCGTCTCCGCGCTGGCCGGACGCCGCGAGCTGATGGAGTGGGGCGGGTTGCGTCACTCCGGCGAGCGGGTGTTCCTGCTGTCCACCACGCACGGTGCGGAAACGCACTCCCTGGCAGCCGCGATGGCCGTGCAGACCACCTATGCCGAGGAGGGCATCACCGCGCAACTGCACGCCCTCGGAGAGCGGTTGGCCGCGGGTGTGCGCGACGCCGCGGCCGGCATGGGCGTCGGCGACCACATCGTCGTGCGGGGCCGGGCCAGCAACCTGGTCTTCGCCACCCTCGACGAGAACCGGCAGCCGTCGCAGCAGTACCGCACCCTGTTCCTGCGGCTGCTCCTCGCGGGCGGGGTGCTGGCCCCGTCGTTCGTGGTGAGCAGCGCGCTCGGCGACGCCGACATCGATCGCACCGTCGACGTGGTGGCCCAGGCATGTGCGGTGTACCGGAAGGCACTGGACGCCGCCGACCCCACCCCCTGGCTGGCCGGGCGACCGGTGAAACCCGTATTCCGCCGCTTGGCGTGACGTGACGTGACGTCAGCGACGCTCCCGCCGACCGGCGTCGGCCACCCGATCGACCAGCCGGTCGGCTGTCCGGTCCACCAGCCACGCGGTCGCCGGTGTCACCGCCAGCGCGGTGCACCAGCCGCCGAGGACGTCGGTCGGGTAGTGCGCGCCCAGGGCCACCTGCGCCCAGCCCATGGCGGCGCCGGCAACCAGCGCCGCGGCGAGCACGACTGACCCGCCGGCCGTCCTGCCGAGGCTGAGCCGGCCGGTCGCGAGCAGCGCCACCACGAGGGCGAGCGCGGTGAAGAAGGCGGTGTGCCCGCTCGGGTAGGACAGGTACCCGCCGTGGATGGTGCGTCCCACGAGGGGCTTGAGCAGCGTCGTCGTCCCCACGGCCATGCCGGCGCCGGCAACGACGAGCACCGCCGCGCGAGGATGCCGCAGCAGCAGACAGCCCGTCAGGGCGGCCACGACCAGCGCCGCCGCTCCGGCGGGCTCCCCCCAGAAGTCCGTGGCCAGAGCGATGTTCCGCCACGGCGACCGCACACCGTCCACCACCGGCTGGATCCACACGTCCACGCCGCCGGGCTCGCTGTGGCCGGCGTACAGGACCCCGAGCACGACGACCACCAGCGCGGCGAGGGCCGCGATCAGCCCGAGCCACCCGCGGAGCAATGGGGGCAGCACCGCGGGCGCCGGCCGGCCGGTCACACGCCCACCGCGTCCGGTCGGCCTGCGGTGGTCTGCCGTGATCGGTGGACGGTGTTCGGGGTCTTGACCTCTTGAGGCAGGGTGAAGGTGCGGCCCTTCACCGGACCGGTGGGCAGCCATGAACCAGCGCCTTCCTTTTTCCGAACCGCCCCACGGCGGGGCGTTGTTCCCGGACGACTCCGGTGACCGTAAGTCCGGGCACGCCACGGCCTATGTCTCCTGTCAGTACTCGGCTCCCGCGGGCAGGTCCGCAACGGCATGCTCGCGGCCACCACCGCGCGGGCCGATGAGCGCGTGCACCACCCGGCCGCACACCGTCGCAGACCATCCGACAGATGCGATGCGCCTCCCCCCGTCGGGGCCTACGCCATGTCGCCCCCGCCGCTACCGCGATGCCGCGCCCACGAGAACTGCCGCTGCCTCCCGCCGACATGGCCGGGACGTCAGCTGTACGGGCTGCGCGCGGCAACACTGCCCAACAATGCGGTCGCGGCAAACCGCCGTCGGACTGTCCGATCCGAAAGGCGGGCGCGGGGTGGCCCATCTCTCCGCAGTGAGCAACATACCCCGGCCGCCAGAGGAGAGCAGCGGCCCTCAAACGGCACCGCGCAGGCCCTGATGCCGGTCAGGCGTGACCGGCCCGGGATCTCACCCTCGCCGTTTCAGTGCATGTGCCGCGCGTGGGATCTCCTCGTGCACCAGACGGCCGACCAGCGCACCGCCGAAGACGACGACGCCCACGCCGACCAGCCAGGACTGGAGGACCAGGACAGTTCCGATGGCGCCGTAGGTGACGGCGTTGGATGCGATCAACGGCGAGAAGACGAGCTGGGAGAAGACCCTGAGGCCGAGCAGTCCCAACATGGTGGCGACCGCGCCGGGCAACAGCGCACGCCAGCGGACCCGCCCGCCGAGCAGCAGGCGCTGGGACCACCAGAAGAACAGGACGGCGCTCAGCGTTGCGGCGAATGCGCCGGCCGGTGACTCTCGTCGCAGCGTGGTGGTGGCAGCGGCGAAGAGGTAGCCGGTGAGTACGCCGAGCCACACCACGTGCCGCCACCTGGCCCACCAGCGCGCCTGCGGCAGATCCCATACCTTCTCGTAGCCGGCCTGCACCGCCGCCGCGAAGGTCAGACCGAAGACGGCGAGGACGGCAATGCCGAACGCGGTCGTGGTCCGCAGAGCCTGACCAGGCCGGGTGAACAACTCCTCCACCTCTGCTCTGGAAGCCGTCGACACCCCGAGTCCCTCCCCCAGCCACTGTGCGAACCCCCGCCCGCGCTCCGGATCGGCCGAGGACACAATGATCAGCAACGGCACCAGCGTGAGGAACCCCAGTGCCGCGAAGCCCAGCGAACGCGGCCCCAACTCCAGATCGCTGCTCCGCCGCCATCCGCGTCCGACCGGTGAACGGGTGATCGCAAGGCGCATCCGTCCGAACAGAGATGAACGGTCTGCTGCACTGGAAGGCTTCATCGGCATGCCTGTCGACTACCACGGCCGGTACCGTCGCTGCGTGAGGACGCGATGCACAGCTTCCCGGATGGCCTGGGAAAGGCAATGGGCTACCGGTCTCGGCTGGGCTGCAACCCCGTACAGCAAGGCCGGCGAGAGCAGCAAGCCCAGCCGCAGTTTTGTCGGGTTGACGGCCAGATGGGTGAAGCGGGGTAACTGGCGCTCACATACCCTCATGAAACGGAGGGCCGCCATGAAACGAGCCAGACCTGTCGGCCGGCAAGCGGTCCGAGGGGCTCTGACTGGGTCTGACCGGCGCTTCCGCTGACCTTGCATTTGTCGCTCGGCCTGCGGGAGGGCGCCGGTTGCCGGGCGTGGTGGCCGAGGGCGGTGTTGAAGGTCGTCCTCACTGCGGGCGGGGCGGGCAAATCTGTGTGTATCGGACGAGGGTGGGTACCGGTGATCTCAGGCAGCAGACAGCCCCAGGGCCCCGGCGCATGGCATGGTCCCCGGTGCCGATGATGACGGCAGGAGGAGCACGTCGTGGGCTCATCGCATGAGCAGCAGGATCCGGTCAGCGAGTACCCGCAGCCGGAGTTCCCGGCGCAGGATCAGCCGCATCCGGGCTGGACCGGGCCGATGGACCCACCTCCGGATCATGGCGAGGAGAGCTATCAGGGCCACGGTCTGCTACGGGATCGGGTGGGCCTGGTGACCGGCGGCGACTCGGGGATCGGCCGGGCGGTTGCGCTGGCCTTCGCGCGCGAGGGCGCGGACGTGGCATTCACGTACCTGCCCGGGGAGCGCGAGGATGCGGATCGTACGGTGGCACTGGTCGAGGACGCCGGCCGCATTGCGGTGCCCGTGGAGTGCGACATCCGCGAGGAGGCGCCTTGCCGCGACCTGATCGACACCGTCATCCGTCGATTCGACCGCGTCGACGTTCTCGTCAACAACGCCGCGTACCAGATGTCCCAGCCGGACGGCATCGGCGCCATCAGCACCGAGCAGTTCGACCGGGTGGTGCGCACCAACCTCTACGGGATGTTCTGGCTCTCCAAAATGTCTCTGCCGCACATGCGTAAAGGGGCGAGCATCATCAACACAACGTCGGTGCAGGCATACAAGCCGAGTCCGCACCTGCTCGACTACGCGATGACCAAGGGCGCGATCGTCACCTTCACCCAGGGGCTGGCGCAGATGGTTGCCCAACAAGGCATTCGGGTGAACGCGGTTGCGCCCGGTCCGGTATGGACGCCGTTGATCCCGGCGACCATGCCCGACACGGTCGAGTTCGGCAAGCAGTCACCGCTCGGACGGCCCGCCCAGCCCGCCGAAATGGCGCCGGCTTACGTGTTCCTGGCGTCGCAGAACGCGAGCTACATCACCGGCGAGATTGTGAACGCCACCGGCGGCACGCCGCTGCCGTGACACACGGCTCCGCCCCGCCGCCCTTGGCTCGGGAGTGGGGGCGATACCCGCCCCGCGGCCGTGCGTCCGCTACTCGACGGTGGTCTCGCGTTGTGTCTGCCGTGAACGTGGTTGCATCCCCGGGGGCCAACTCATGCCCGGCCTCCCTCGCGAGGCCCTGGGGTCGTCGGCCATCAGGTAGGCGACAGGCCGGGGACGTCTCGCCGGGCCCGGGCTCACCGGCGTAGCAGCTCCAATACCGTGAGGAGGAAGCACCCGGTGGCGAGGGTGACGGCGATGGTCCGTCGGCGCAGGTACTGGTAGCGCGCCTCGTATTCCACGCGCAGTTCGGTGCACCGGTCGGCGATGCGGCGGGTGGCCGCCTTGGACATGTCCACGCGGGCTCGGGTGTACTGCTCTTCGAGCTCGCGCCGCTCGCCGGTGGTGAGCCATGGCAGCTTTTCGCAGAAGGCGGTGGCTTCCCTGCGTGCTTCGGCGAGTTCGGCCTGCCAGTAGAGATAGCCGTCCAGCTGGTGCAGCCCGTTCTGGACTCCCTCGTGAGGGGAGGGGCGGCTCACCGCAGGTCCTTCCCCGGGCCGGTCACGCTCCGCTCAGGCGCCCCGCCGTACTGAAGTTCGGCGAGTTCGGGGTGGTGCAGGTCGAACGCCGGGGATTCGGAGCGGATCCGCGGCAGGGTCAGGAAGTTGTGCCGCGGCGGCGGGCAGGACGTCGCCCACTCGAGCGAACGGCCGTAGCCCCACGGGTCGTCGACCTCGACCTTCTTGCCGTACTTGGCGGTCTTCCAGACGTTGTAGAAGAACGGCAGGAGCGACATGCCCAGCAGGAACGAGCTGATCGTGGAGATGGTGTTCAGCGCGGTGAAGCCATCGGCGGCCAGGTAGTCCGCGTAACGGCGCGGCATGCCCTCGGCACCCAGCCAGTGCTGGATCAGGAACGTGCCCTGGAAACCGATGAACAGCGTCCAGAAGGTCATCTTGCCGAGCCGCTCGTCCAGCATCTTGCCGGTGAACTTCGGCCACCAGAAGTGGAATCCGGCGAACATCGCGAAGACCACGGTGCCGAAGACGACGTAGTGGAAGTGCGCGACGACGAAGTACGAGTCGGAGACGTGGAAGTCCATCGGGGGTGAGGCCAGGATGACACCGGTCAGACCACCGAAGAGGAACGTCACCAGGAAGCCGGTGGCCCAGAGCATCGGGGTCTCGAAGGACAGCGAGCCGTTCCACATGGTGCCGATCCAGTTGAAGAACTTCACACCGGTCGGTACCGCGATCAGGAAGGTCATGAAGGAGAAGAACGGCAGCAGCACAGCGCCGGTGACGAACATGTGGTGGGCCCACACGGTCACGGACAGACCGGCGATCGCGATCGTCGCGGCCACCAGGCCGATGTAACCGAACATCGGCTTGCGGCTGAATACCGGAATGATCTCCGACACGATTCCGAAGAACGGCAGGGCGATGATGTACACCTCTGGATGTCCGAAGAACCAGAAGAGGTGTTGCCACAGCAACGCACCGCCGTTGGCCGCGTCGAAGATGTGCGCGCCGAACTTGCGGTCCGCCTCCAGGGCGAAGAGCGCGGCGGCCAGCACCGGGAAGGCGAGCAGGACCAGCACACCGGTCAGCAGCACAGTCCAGCAGAAGATCGACATGCGGAACATCGTCATGCCCGGCGCGCGCATACAGATGATCGTCGTGACGAAGTTGACCGAACCGAGGATCGTACCGAAGCCGGAGAACGCAAGACCCATGATCACCATGTCCGCGCCCACGTTGGGGGTGTGCTCGCCGTCCGACAGCGGTGGGTACATGAACCAGCCGAAGTCCGGTGCGCCGTTGGGAGTGAGGAACGCCGCGAGCGCGATGAGCGAGCCGAAGAGGTAGAGCCAGTAGGCGAACATGTTCAGCCGCGGGAACGCCACATCCGGCGCGCCGATCTGCAACGGCATGATCCAGTTGGCGAATCCGGCGAACAGCGGCGTCGCGAACATCAGCAGCATGATCAGGCCGTGCATCGTGAACGCCTGGTTGTACTGCTCGTTCGACATGATCTGAATACCCGGACGCGCCAGTTCGGCGCGCATGAACAGCGCCAGGAGGCCGCCGACACAGAAGAAGCCGAATGACGTGGTGATGTACAGCGTGCCGATGGTCTTGTGGTCGGTAGTCGTCAGCCACGTCACCACCATGTTGCCGGGCTTCCTGCGCCGGACCGGGATCTCGTTCTCGTACGAGTCGTCAACCAAGGTGCTGGATGGGGTCTCGGGATGCGTGGCCACGCGGGCTCCTGACGGACTCGGCCTCGGTGCCGACCCTGGTCCGGGCGATCGGGTCAGCGCACACTTACGATGCCTTTCTCCCCCAACAAAGGCGTGCGACCTGCTCCCCCGCCCGCTACGTCACCTGATAGGAGCCATGGTCTGGGCCACTTGGCCGAAGGCCAACTCACAAGCCGCAGGCCAACTCCCGAAGCGACGCTGAACTGGCGTGGAACCAAGACCCGGAGGTTGTGGGAGGTGTCGAAGGCGTACCCGGAGCCGGCTCTGCCGACCCTGGCATCCGGGTACTCCGAGATACCACCGGTCAAGCCGGCGAGCGAGGACTCCGCGACCCAGCCGCCGGCGATGATGGCGAGCAGGAGCAGCGCGACACCGATGACCGAGACCTCCGGGACCTTGCCCGGCCGCAGTACCCGCAGGTAGAAGCCCATGAAGAACGCGATCGGGATCGTCATGCCGATGGAGAAGACGCCCCACGGCGAGTGCGCCAGCGCGTTCACGATCACCAGCGCCAGCACGGCCAGCACGGCCAGCACGGCCTGCAGGACTGGTCGGGAGGGGCTCGCCAGTATCCTTGCGGCCGTCGTCCACGTCGGTGGGGCGACGCGTGCACCGGTTCTGACTCCCACGTCGGGCCTATGCAGTCCTCGGCTCGGATTCCCCGCCCGGCGTCGGGGCCGCGTCAGCTTCCCCTCGGTCGCGGATCTGTCTGCGAAGATTGCCGCATGGATGTGCGAAGCAGGAACCACGTGACGGTGACCGGTCACCCCGCCGGCCCGGTGGTGATGCTCGCGCACGGGTTCGGCTGCGACCAGAACATGTGGCGCCTGGTGGTGCCGATCCTGGAGCGCGATTTCACCGTGGTGCTCTTCGACCACGTGGGCGCGGGACGCTCCGACCTTTCGGCGTGGAGCAAGGCGCGCTACTCCACAATGAGCGGCTACGCCGAGGACGTGCTGGAGATCTGCCGTGAGCTGGCACTCGGACCGGTGACGTTCGTCGGACACTCCGTGAGCGCGATGATGGGCGTGCTCGCCGCGGCGCAGGAGCCAGAGGCGTTCGCCCGACTGGTCCTGCTCGCACCCTCCCCGTGCTTCATCGACGACCCGGCTTCCGGCTACCGGGGCGGATTCAGCGCCGAGGACATCGACGAGCTACTGGCATCGCTGGATGCGAACTATCTGGGCTGGTCGGGCGCAATGGCCCCGGTGATCATGGGCAATCCGGAGCGTCCGGAACTGGGCGAGGAGCTGACCAACAGCTTCTGTCGCACCGATCCGGACGTCGCGCGGGTCTTCGCCCGGGTGACGTTCCTGTCCGACAACCGCCCCGATCTCGCGAAGGTGACGGTTCCCGCCCTGGTCGCGCAGTGCTCCAGCGACGCGATCGCACCGCCCGAGGTGGGCGCCTTCGTGCAGTCGCAGATCCCCGGTAGCGGACTGGTCACGCTGAACGCGACCGGGCACTGCCCCCAGCTTGCCGCCCCGGAGGAGACCGCTGCCGCGATCGCCTCCTTCGCCGGAGCGGGCCGATGATGTGACCGACGACAACGAGAACGGCGACGGGCCGACCCCGCACGGACAGCCCGGTGACGAGCAGGCGATGTTCTCGGCACTGCTGGAGGACGCGGAAGACCTGTACGAGAACGCGCCGTGCGGTTACCTCTCCACCCTGCTGGACGGCAGGATCGCGAAGATCAACACAACGCTGCTGGACTGGCTCGGCTACGAACGCGGCGACCTGGTGGGCCGCAAGACGTTCTCCGACCTGCTCACGGTCGGCGGCCGCCTCTACCACGAGACCCACTTCGCCCCGCTGCTGCGCATGCAGGGCGAGATCAGCGGCATCGCCCTGGAACTCAAGGCCGCCGACGGCAGCCGACTGCCGGTCCTGGTGACCTCCATCGTCAAGACGGGCAGCGACGGGCAGCCGCTGCTGATCCGCACCACCGTCTTCGACGCCCGCGACCGCCGCTCCTACGAAACCGAGCTCCTGCGCGCCCGCCAGGAATCGGAGCGGGAACGTGAACGCCTCAAACGCCTGAACGCCACGCTCCAGAAGACGCTGCTGCCACCAGCCCTGGCCAACGTGCCCGGCCTGGACGTCGCCGCGCATTACCACATCGCTTCCACCGACGAGGTCGGTGGCGACTTCTACGACCTGTTCCCCCTCGCCGCCGGCACCTGGGGATTCTTCCTGGGCGACGTGTGCGGCAAAGGCGCGGCCGCCGCGGCCGTCACCTCTCTGGCTCGCTACACGCTGCGCGCAGCCGCCGTCTACGACCCGGACCCGGCCGCCGTCCTCGCCAACCTCAACACGGTGCTGAACCACGAGTACAACGGCGACGAACCGCGGTTCTGCACCGTCATCTTCGGCCTGCTCGCCCCCGACGGCGACGAGGGCTGCTTCCGCGTCACCCTGGCCAGCGGGGGCCACCCCCCAGCCCTCCTGTTGCGCGCCGACGGCACCGCCGACTACCTGCCCACCCCCGAAGGCCAGCTCATCGGCGTCCTGCCTGATGCCTACATCGCCACCACCACCGTCCGCCTCGACCACGGCGACACCCTGCTGCTGCACACCGACGGTCTCACCGAAGCCCACACCGCCAGCACCGGCGGCCGCTACGGCGATGAAGCCCTCCTGGAGTTCGCCCAGGCGCTGGCTCCCACCACCGCGGTCGACGCCGTGGCCGCGATCCGGGACCTGCTCGACACCTTCGGCACCGGGGTGGACGACGACACCGCCGTCCTGGCCCTCAACGTGCCCCGAACCACCGGTGAAGAGCAGACGTGACCCCGCACTGACCGTCCACCCCGCACCACCCCCGCCGACCCGGTCATCGAACCGGGAGCGGACCTGGGCCACCACACCGCGCCGTCAGGCACGCGCCCTGCGGCCCGGCCTCGCCCTGCGTCCGGGCCGGCAGCTCGTCATCGACCTCGCCCGGCTCACCTTCTGCGACACCAGCGGCATCACCGTCCCGATCGCCGCCCGCAACCACGCCCTCGGCGCCGTCCAGGTGCAGCGAGTGGCCGCCACGCTCGGGCAGGCAGACGATGAGAGCGCTGCTCCCGCGCCGTGCCGCTAAGGAGGCCGGACATGCGTTGGTGGTCGTCGCTGATCACGACCGGCCGGGACGGGCTGCGCATCCAACGGGCATTCGCCGCCCCGTCGGCGATCGCACGGGCCGTGCTGGCAGTGCTGCTCGCCACGGTCCTCGGCCTGCTGCTGGACGACCCGGTGGCCGGGTCCATGGCCAGCGTCGGTGCGTTCATCTGCGGCATCAGTACGCTGCTGAGCCCGCTGCGGCACCGTGTGGTGAACGCGCTCGGGACGGCCGTGGCCTTCAGCGCAATGGCGGTGCTGGGGGCCCTGGTGCACGGCACCACCTGGCTGTTCCTGCTGCTGCTCGCGGTCGCGGCGTTCGCCGCCGGGTTGTGGCGGACGACGGGCGTCGCGCCCGGCATCCGGGGCTGCCTCGCGGTCGTCGGGCTGATGATCACGGCTGATCTCGCTCCCGACGTGCATGGCGGCCTGGTGATGGCCGGATGGATCGCGGTCGGGACCGGACTCGTCGTGGTGGTGCAGCTGCTCCCGCCCTACGGTCCGCGGTTCGCCGCGCAGCGCCGTGCCCTCGCGGCCCTGTACCAGTCGCTCGCCGAGGCCTCGGTCACGGCCGGGTCCACCGCCCTGGGCCGGTCCGCCCCGTTCACGGCTGCCCGGCAGGCCCTGGACCTGCTGCCGCAGTTCAGCCGGCCGGCGGCGGCTGCCATGTTCGGACTGCTGGGAGAGGCCGAGCGCATCGGCCGCGCGCTGCACAGCGTACGAGTGACGGTATCCGCGGCGGCAGCCCGTGGGTACCAGGAGGCCCTGATCGACGCCGCGCAAGTGCTGGGCCACGTCTCCCGTACGGTGGCCTCCGGCCGCGAGCACCGCATCCCCGGGGAGGTCTGGACCTTCCTGGAGTCGTGGGCGGCAGCCTCGCCCGTGCGCGGCCCGCACGACCTGGCCGCGCGGCTGCGGCTGGCCGAGCAACTGGCCCGGCGCTCGACCGAGGACCGCGTCGGCGATGTACTGGAACCCCACACCGAGGTGCCGGGCCTGTACGCGGGCACCCCCTCCGTGGCACGCACCGCCCGGCGGATCCGGGCACAACTGCATCCCCAGTCGCCGATCTTCCGCCATGCGGTGCGGCTCGCGGTGGGTGTGGTGCTCGCCGAAGTCGTCGGCCGGTCCATCGGCGGATGGGGCGGGCTGGGCATCTCCGCGCACGGCTTCTGGGTGGCCCTGACCACCATGCTGGTGCTCTTCCCCGGGTACGGGCACACCATCGCCCGCGGCTGGGGACGGGCGGCGGGGGCCGTGCTGGGCGGCCTCCTCGCCTGGGTGCTGTCCCTGCCGCACTGGTCGCCCGCCGGCCTCGCGGTCGCGTCGGTGGTGCTGGCCGCGGCGTCGTTCGCGACCCTGCGGACCGGGCAGCTGATGCTCAACCTGTGGCTGACCACCTGGATCGTCTTCCTGATCCACCACGTCGGCGGGCTGCCCGGGCCCGCGGCGTGGGCGCGCGCCGCCGACACGGTGGTGGGCGCCGCGCTCGCCGTACTCATCTTCCTGGTCTGGCCGACCTGGTCCACCCGGCGGCTGCCGGGCCTGCTCGCGGAGTGGCTGCGGGTGCAGGACCGGCTGCTGCCCGAGCTGCTGACCGGCTACGCCGACGTCGGGGCGATCGACCGGGCGGCCGTCGACACGCTGCGGGCACGGTCGCGGCAGGTCAGGGAGCACCTGGAGGCCGCCGTGGAGCAGTCGCACGCCGAGCCGGCCGAACACCGTGGTCCATGGTCGAGCGCGCAGCTGGAGCAGATCAGGACCCAGGTGTCCACGGTCGCCGGATGCGCCACCCTGCTCGGCGAACACCTGCCGCGTACCCCTCAGGACACCGTGCCGGAGCTGACCGAACTGGCCGATCCGCTGCACGAACACCTCGCCGCCCTGGCCCGCGCCGCCGCCGGAGCCGAGGCCGTGGCCCCGGGAGCACTGCGGTCGGTGTTCGACTCCTTCACGGCCCGTTCCGGCCTGCCGGCCGAGACGTCCGACGGCTCCGGCAGCGCCACGACCAGCCGCGCCGTCGCCCTGAGCACCGCAACCGTCGACGCCGTCGAGGCCCTCACCGCCACCATCGCCTCCCGCCACCGCCCCCGTCGCCACGCGGCAGCCTGACATCCGCAGGTTCGCCTCCGCCTCGACCGTGGGGTCTCCCTGCCGAAACGGCACACCGACACCGACACCGACAGCGACACCGACCCGACCCGACCCGACCACCGTGCTGCACGTGCCGTCCACCGGCCTGGTGGACACCGGCGACGTCAGCCGCTCCCCTCCCGTGGGGCGGGGCCGGTGCCCGACCGACCCTCACTGCAAGCTCCGCAAGGAGCAGGAATTCCCCATTGCCAGTCGCAGCAACACCGGCACGCCCTTGATCGTCCTGCAGCCCTGCCGTGGCACCCTCGACTGCTGGTATCCGCACACACCAAGTCCGACGCACTCCTGTCGATGCCGTCGGCAGCCCCGAGCCGGAAGGTCGATCGATCATGGGCACACACTTCGACGTCGTCGTCCTGGGCGCCGGCCCGGGCGGGTACACGGCAGCTGTCCGATCGGCCCAGCTGGGACTGCGCACGACAGTCGTCGAGGAGCGCTACTGGGGCGGGGTGTGCCTCAACGTGGGCTGCATTCCCTCCAAGGCGCTGCTGCGCAACGCCGAGCTGGCGCACATCGTCACACAGGAGGCAAAAACCTTCGGCATCGAGGTCGAGGGACAGGTGCGCTTCAACTACGCCGAGGCGTTCCGACGCAGCCGACGGGTCGCCGACGGCCGGGTCAAGGGCGTCCACTACCTGATGAAGAAGAACAAGATCACGCAGTTCGACGGGCGTGGTCACTTCACCGACGACCACACCCTGCGGGTGACGCGTGCCGACGGCGACACCGAGACGGTGAGCTTCGACCACTGCATCATCGCCACGGGAGCCGCCACGAAGCTGCTGCCCGGCACCCGGCTGAGCGAGCGGGTGGTGACTTACGAGGAGCAGATCCTCGCCGAGGAGCTCCCGGGCAGCATCATCATCGCCGGCGCGGGCGCGATCGGCGTCGAGTTCGCGTATGTGCTGCACAACTACGGCGTCCGGGTGACCATCGTGGAGTTCCTGGACCGGCCGGCGCCACTGGAGGACGAGGAGATCTCCGCGGAGCTGGCCCGTCGCTACCGGCGGCTCGGCATCGACGTGCTCACCTCGACCCGGGTGGAGGCGATCTCCGACGAGGGCGGCAGCAAGGTCAGGGTGACCGTCTCCCGGGACGGGCAGCAGCAGGTCCTGGAGGCCGACAAGGTGCTGCAGGCCATCGGCTTCCAGCCCAATGTGACCGGCTACGGCCTGGAGAACACCGGGGTACGGCTCACCGACCGCGGCGCCGTCGACGTCGACGGCCGTTTGCGCACCAGCGTCCCCCACATCTTCGCGATCGGCGACGTCACGGCCAAGCTGATGCTGGCCCACGCCGCCGAGTCGATGGGCATCGTGGCGGCGGAGACCATCGCCGGAGCGGAGACGATGGAGCTCGACTACGTGATGATCCCGCGTGCCACCTTCTGCCAGCCGCAGATCGCCAGCTTCGGGTGGACGGAGGCGCAGGCACGTGAGCGCGGCTTCGACGTGAAGGTGGTGAAGTTCCCGTTCACCGCCAACGGCAAGGCTCAGGGCCTCGCCGACCCGGCCGGCTTCGTGAAGATCATCAGCGACGGAACCCACGGCGAACTGCTGGGTGCACACCTCATCGGCGCGGAAGTGACCGAGTTGTTGCCGGAGCTGACGCTCGCTCAGCAGTGGGACCTGACCGTCCACGAGGTGGCACGGAACATCCACGCCCACCCCACGCTCAGCGAGGCGGTCAAGGAGGCCGTCCACGGACTGGCCGGCCACATGATCAACATGTGACGGCCACGCCGGTCGCCCGCGGCCGGCGGACCGCCGAGTCCGATGTGCCAACCTGCTCGCTCGACGCTTCGTCCGCGCGGGATGCTCGGGATGCCGGCGTCGTAGAACCGGCGCCCGCGCAGCATCACGGGGTCACCGCCAGCAGGGGCAGGGCGGCGCTGGCCCGCAGCGCCAGGCGCAACTCCCCCGCGTCGCCGATGAAGGGCCGCAGGTCGGTGGACTCCCCGGTGGCGGCGTCGGTGGCCGGCGGGTGGTACTCGATATCGCCGGCCAGGATCGAGGCGAAGTCCATCGGCGCAAAGTCCTGGTCACCGTAGCGGTAGAGCACCTCGTAGAAGGCGTGCAGATCTACGAGCGGCCGCCCGCGCAGAGGGTTCGAGCGCCGGATCGCCGTTCTGGCGTAGCGGGGATCCGCCCAGAAGCGCAGCGACTGCGGGCTGCTGCGCAGCAGCCACGCTCCGGACGCGGCGCCGGCGGAGGCGCCGTAGACGGCGTCGAAGCCGTTGGTCAGGCCGAGTTCGTGCAGCGCCAGGGCCATCCCGCCGGCGATGATGCCGCATCCCGCCGCCCTCGATGGCCAGTGCGACGCGGTGCCCGTCGGTGCGTGCGCCGGGCCGGCTGTCGGCCTGTGCGCGCTCCGTGAGCACGCGCCAGACCGGATGCGGCTCCTCGGGCTCTGTCTCCGCAGCAGGTGTGGCGGTCATCGTCATCGTGGTCACGGCTCCGGAGGACTGCTCGGGGGCGGGATCTGCGCGCAGGAGCGGGCACGGCGCGGCGTGGGCCGCCCCCGGTGTTGCTCGGCTGCTACTGACCTTGCGGGCGATGGCGGCCTTGGCAGACACGCTTGCCGTGCTCACCGCCCTGCGCGGGCAGTGGTTTTCGAGGCCCCGACTCGGGCTCTGAGTGATCAGTGCGCAAGCTGCGGGTAGAGCGCGCCGAGGTCGCCGGACAGGCCGGCCTTGACCTGGCGGGTCACCTCGTCGGCCAGCACCTCATAGGCGTCGGTTTCGACGCCGTCCAGGGCCAGCGCGGCGACGCTTGCAGGGGAGGACTTGGGGGCGTCGATGCGCGCGGCCAGGTCGGTGTCGACGTAGCCGACGTGCAGTCCGGTGACGTTGATGCCGCGGGGCTTGAGGTCCAGGCGCAGCGAGTTGGTCTGGGACCAGAACGCGGCCTTGGACGCGCTGTAGGAGCCGCCGAGGGCGATCCAGGACACAACCGAGTGCACGTTGAGCAGGTGACCGCCGCCGTTGGCCTCGATGATCGGGACAAAGGCCCTGGTGGTGTGCAGCGGTCCGTAGAAGTTGGTCTCGAACTCACGGCGCACGTCCTCGATCGGCGACGTCAAGTAGGAGGCGGCGACGGCCGCGCCCGCGTTGTTGATCAGGATCGTGACGTCCGGCGCGGCCGCCGCGGCGGCGGCCACCGAGACCGGGTCGGTCACCTCAAGGGCCAGCGCGACGGCGTCGGGGTGGGTGACGGTCCTCGGGTCGCGGGCGGTGGCGTACACCTTCTTGGCGCCCCGCGCATACAGGTCTTCGACCAGTGCCTTGCCGATGCCCCTGCTGCCCCCGGTGACCAGGACGGTTGAGCCTGCGATTGCGGTCATGGGCCTACTCCTCGAACGTTGGAAACCGATCGGTTTCCAATCACCGTAAACCGATCGGTTTCCACAGGCAAGTCGACGACGTACCCTGGCTGGCATGAACGTGAGTCCCCCCGCCCCGACCGCCGCCGCCGCCACGACGACAGCGCCGCCCGCGGCGGCTGCCGCACCTCGCGAGCGGCTGCTGGAGGCCGCAGCGTTGCTCTTCTACCGGGAGGGCGTCCATGTGGGAGTCGAGGCCCTGTGCCGGGCGGCGGGGGTGTCCAAGCGGTCGATGTATCAGCTGTTCACCAGCAAGGACGAGGTCCTGGCCGCGAGCCTGGAACGCGCGGCGCTGACCTACGGGGAGGCTCTGATCCCGCGCGAGGACGACCGCCCACCGCGCGCCCGCATCCTGCACATCTTCGAGCAGTTGGAGTCGCTGTCGCACTCACCGGCCTACCGGGGCTGCCCGCTGGTGGCCACCGCAGTCGAACTCAAGGACCCCGAGCACCCGGCCAGCAAGGTGGCGCGACGCTTCAAGGACATGCTCACCGACCACTTCCACCAGGAGGCCCGGCGAGCCGGCGTCCCGGACCCGGAACAGCTCGCGCGCCAGCTCACGGTCGTCTTCGACGGATCCAGCGTCCGGGCCGTCGTGCAGGCTCAGCCTCTGCACGGCCTGGCGGTCACCACCGCGACCACACTGCTGGAAGCGGCCGGCCTCCGACAAGAGGCCTGATCGTGGCCCCCACCCGTCAATGAGGGCTATGCGGCTTGCTGTTGCCGGTAGGGCGGGGTGACATCGCGCCGAATGGATGGTGCCGCCTTACGGCGGCCGCGTCGTCGGGCGGCCGCATCGTCAGGCGGCTGCGCGGCCGGGCGGGGTGGGTGCCTTCGCTGCTGGTTCCCGAGGCATGGCCGCTGGTACCGGCCCCGGACTTCCCTACGCGTCGCGAAGTCACTGCACAGTGATCGAACCCGCGCGAGAATGCTGCTCCGGCGCCACCGAGCAGGCGGCAGGCAGGCCCGGCCTGCCGGGCCTGTCAGGCCATGGGCCGGGCCGAGGCGCCGGGACGCGTGCAGGCCTGCCCCGGGGCAAGCGGTCCGTGTCCGGCAGCGCAGAGGACCACAGCCTCCGCGGGCTCGCCGCACTCGCGGTGCAGGACCTCCAGGGGAGGGCCCTCCGGGTCTGCCGTGTACTGGTCGCCCCACTGCTTGAGAGCGATCATCGCCGGCCACAGGTCCCAGCCCTTGCGGGTGAGCCGGTACTCGTGTCGGGTGCGGCTGCCGGGCTCGCGGTAAGGGGCGGTTTCCAGGACTCCGGCCCCGACCAGCTTGCGCAGCCGGTCGGCCAGGACCGCATCGGACAGCCCCATGTGTCGACGGAAGTCGTCGAAGCGCCGGACGCCGTTCATGGCGTCGCGCAGGATCAGCAGCGACCACTTCTCGCCGATCAGGTCGAGGGTCCGCTGGATCGTGCAGTTCTCGGTGGTCGTCTCCAGCCATGTCATGAAGCCATCCTAGGCTGGCTTCATTGTTGACAGCTAGACTCGACACTAGCTAGCTTCGATGGATGAAGCCAGCAGTCAGAGGGAGCCGTCATGAGTAGGTCACGCACGTTCAGCTGGGATGACCCGAGCGTTTCGGCTGCCGCTGTCGGGCAGGAGAGCGGTCTCGATTTCCTCAACGAACTCCTGGCCGGGCGCCTCCCCGCTCCGCCGCTCGCTGCGACCTTGGGCTTCACGCTCGAGGAGGTCGAGTACGGCCGGGCGGTGTTCGTCCTGGCCCCGGGTGAGGAGCATTACAACCCCATCGGCAGCATGCACGGAGGCGTCTACGCCACCCTGCTCGACTCGGCAGCGGGATGCGCGGTGCAGTCGACCCTCCCGGCAGGGATGGGCTACACCTCGATCGACCTGAACGTGAAGTTCCTGCGCCCGAGCACCGTCGACACCGGCAAGGTCCGTGCCGTCGGTACCGTCCTCAACAGCGGCCGCCGCCTGGCTCTTGCCCAGGCCGAGCTCTTCGACTCCGCCGACCGGCTGCTGGCGCATGCCACCAGCAGCTGCCTGCTCTTCCCCGTACCCCCGCAGTAAGCCCTGGAGGCAGCGCGCAGGGCGAGAACACTCGGCGGATCTCCCTGGCCGGGCCGGCGAGGGTCTCGCATCCTTGGCCGGGTGGAACCTCGTAGATGCATGGCTGGGGCGCGGTGACGTCGGCGAGTTCTCCAGACGTCACACAATCCGGTTTCGTCCAACGGCTTCGGTGGATTGCGTTTACGGAGCCACTTACGGGTGAGGTGGCAGTTATCCATCGAGTTTGTGGAAGAGGGATGTGAGTGTCGTGGCCAAGGATGAGAAGGCCAAGGCCAAGGTGGAACAGGCCAAGGGCAAGGCCAAGGAGACCACCGGCCGCGCCGTAGGCAACGAGGGTCTGGCGGCCAAGGGCCGCGCCGAAAAGGCGAAAGGTGACATTCGTCAGGCCAAGGAGAAGACGAAGGACGCCTTCAAGGACTGATATGCCTGGGGGATCCGGTGCGGCCGATGGTTTGCGGGATCTACGGGCGTGGCTGTCCGGTGATGCGGCACGGCTCCGTCGCGAGCCGAGCACGGCTGGGCCACTGGCCCCTCGTTGTTGTCGTCAGCACGCCGGCGTCGTGGATACCTGGATCACGGACTGGCCCGGGGCGAGGAAAATGTTCAGGCGGGACGCGCGGCGCACCCTGGGAGAGAAGGCTGCTCGGAGAGGTCGGGGTCCGGGCCGGGCGGTCCTGAGTGCCGGATGAGGACCTGCGGCCGCGCAGACGTCGCGCGCCGCCGGTCGCGCACGTCACCGTGACGCGGAGCAGGTGACCGAACCAATTGTGGACAACTGTGGCGGTGTGACCGCGTGTTCACGAACCTGTCCCGCCGAGGCTCGTAAACTCTTCTGTTTTCCGCCGGGAATGCCGGCACCACAGCCCGCCCCCTGGGGGCCGGTGAAGTCCGAGGCTGAAAAGCAGCTCGGAGGTTTGCCCCGTAGAAAGGCGGGGAGCTGTGATGAAAGAGGGGCCGCCCGCAGGGGCGTCCCGTCATCGGAGGGCGTCATGATCATCCTCGGAGTCATTCTGCTCGTCATCGGCCTCTTGGCCGGCATCGGTATTCTCTGGACCATCGGGATCATCCTGGTCGCGATCGGGGTTCTGCTGTGGATTCTGGGAGCGGTAGGACACGCGGTCGGCGGACGACGGCACTACTGGTAGCGCCGCGCGGCACTTCCATCAGGGCAGTCGGCCGAGCACGTCGGCGATGCCCTCCTCGGCACAGCAGCGAACGTCAGCTCGGCTCGGTACTGCCGGTGTGCTGTGAACCGACCCACTGAGCCACGTCCCCCAGCTGGCAGAAAGCTCCGGTCACGATGACACCCCATGCTCCCGTTCGTCCCCCGCCCTCGAATGCATCCGGCAGTGACTTCGCCAGACTGGCGAAGGAGATCGCCGACGCCGGGCTGATGCGCCGCCTCCCCGGCTACTACACGGCCCGCATCACAACGGTAGGCGTGCTCTACGCCGGCGGCTGGACCGCTTTCGTACTCGTCGGCTCCAGCTGGTGGTCACTGGCCATCGCCGCCTTCCTCGCCCTCGTCTTCGGCCAGGTAGCCCTCCTCGCCCACGACGTGGCCCACAGGCAGGTGTTCCGGCTTCGCAAGGCCAGCGAACGGTTCGGCCGGATCGCCGGGAACGCGGGCATCGGGATGGGCTACGGCTGGTGGCAGGACAAACACACCCGCCACCACGCCAACCCCAACCACGAAACCCTCGACCCCGACCTGATCCCCGACCTGCTGGTCTGGTCGCAGCGCCAAGCCCGCGCCGCCAAGGGACTTCCCCGGCTCATCGGACGCTCCCAGGCCTTTCTCTTCTTCCCTCTCCTCACGCTGGAGGGCTTCAACCTGCATGTGATGGGTGTGAAGGCCCTGGCCAACCGCTCACTCAAACACCGCGTCCAGGAAGGCATCCTGCTCTTTGCCCACTTCGGGCTCTTTCTCACTGCGTTGTTCCTGGTGCTGCCGCCGGGTATGGCGATCGCCTTCCTCGCCGTTCACCAGGGCCTGTTCGGTCTCTACCTCGGCTCCATCTTCGCCCCCAACCACAAGGGCATGCCGATTCTGACCGGCAAGGACCGCCCCGACTTCCTACGCCGCCAGGTCCTCACCTCACGCAACGTGCGCGGCGGCCGACTCACCGACATGGCCCTCGGTGGTCTCAACCACCAGATCGAGCACCACCTGTTTCCCAGCATGCCCACCCCTCGGCTACGCGCAGCCCGCCCCATCGTCCGCCGCTACTGCAAGGAACTGGGCATCCCCTACACCGAGACCGGTCTCATCGCGTCCTACCGACAAGCCCTCACAAGCCTGCACCGGGCAGGTATCCCCATCCGCGACGCACGCCACCGCTCGGCCAGGGTTCCATCCGCGTCCTGAGCTCCCTCTCCAACCAGCGGAGACTGGATCGCGCCCCGGATGGGTCATGAGGCGTCGCACACCGGGATCACTCCTCCGCGTCTTCCTCGGCGGCCTCGTCCTCCCATTCGCCTTCCTCGACGTCCCCTTCTTCCTCGTCCTCAGCATCGCCGTCTTCGTCCTCCGCGGCTTCGTACTCGCCGTCGCTCTCCGACTCCTCAGCCTGTGCTGCTTCTTCCTCTTCCATCGCTTCGTCGTGTGAGGTGACGACTTCGCCGTCTCGGATCTCGCCACGCCAGCCCTCCGGCTCTTCCTCGGTGAGAGTGACGTACCGCTGGAAGTGCTTGAAGTCCAGCCGAACACGGCGGCCCTGGGCCCGCCACAGATTTCCGGTCTTCTCGAAGAACCCGGACGGGTAGTACTCCACGACCAGGACGATCCGGGTCAGTGTCGGTGCCAGTTCGTGGAAACTCACGGCACCGTTGGTCGACCCTTTGGCGCCTTCGGAGGTCCAGACGATCCGGTCGTCCGGGATCTGTTCCTGAACAGTCGCTTTGAAGCTGCGAGAAGAGGGTCCGACCTTGACCTTCCAGTCACTGGTCATCTCGTCGCTCATCGAGACGTTGTGAACACCCTTGGTAAAGCTGCTGAACTCCTCGTACTGCGTCCAGTAGTCGTAGGCCGTGCGAAGGGGCACGCCGACATCGAGGACCTCGATGATGTTCATGCTTTTGTTACTGCTGGACTTGCCCTTGCCGCCGCCGAACGCCTCCTTGGCCTTGTTCACGACACTGTCCTTGAGGCCTTTGACCTTCTCGGACAAGAACGCCTTCACGGGGGATTCGCCCCCGAGGATGCGAGAGCCGATCTTGAGCAACGACCCGCCGTTGTCGGCGACATCCGTGAGCTGACCGGTGATGTCCGTGAGCTTGTCGCCGGCTTTCTCCGCAAGCCGTTCCACCTGTGAACCGACGAAACCCGACAGCGCCTCACCCAGTCCGCCCGTCCCCGACTCCTGCCTCTCCGGCTGCTTCGTCTCCTTCCCGGCCATGGCGGGCTACCTCCGGCGATCGGCGCGCTCGGATGTCTTCTTCGCCGCCCGTCCTGAAGACGTCGCCTTCTTTGCGGGAGCCTGCTTCCTGGTGGCGGACTCCTTGGCCGGGGCTGCCTTCTTCGCGGCGGATTTCGTCGCAGAGGACTTCTTCCTCCGGGGTGGCTCCCGACCCGGCTTCCGGGAGCCTCTCCGGCGCTGCGGGCGCTCGGGTTCAGGCTCCTCTGGTTCCTCCTCTTGCTCTTCCTCTTCCTCTTCCTCTTCCTCTTCCTCTTCCGGTTCCTCCTCTTCGCCTTCCGGTTCCTCCTCTTCCTCGTACTCCTCCTCCGGCTCGTCCTCTTCCTCGTACTCCTCCTCCGGCTCTTCCTCTTCCTTCTTGCCGAGGCTGGCCGTGCGGTCACGGAGCGTGTCAGCGAGAGTCCCCATGCCGCGAGTGGCAGCAGCTGTCACTGCCTTGCGGCCTGCCTCGAGGAACTCCCCTTTCAGCTGGTCCTGTAGTTCGGCGACCTGCGGAATCTCCCCCAGCTTGCGCATTCCCTCTGCAGCGAGCTGGCGCGGCTCGATGCCGAACTGTCTGCCTGCCAGATACGTCCCCACGCTCAGGGCGAGCTTGCCCTTCTTCGTACGGCCCAGCACGTAGCCGCCGGCTATGGCCGCGGCAAGAGCCATCTTGGTCTGATCGTCCATGCGCACGTCACCTTCATCGTTCCCTCGGGGTCCGCCCGTGCCGTGCACACTGCTGCTGTCAGTGGTCCGTGCCTGACGGCGACCCACAGCAGCCGATTCTTCGAGCGCAACGAAGGGGGAACCTGGTCCTGCTCACTTCGGGCGGGGCCGGCCATCCACAGCCCGGCGACTCCGGCCACAACGGGCAGTCGCCTCGGCACGAGAGCCCCCACTCAATGCCGGTCCTGCTACTCACCAGTCTCGCCCGAATCGTGTCAGTCGCATCTTGAGGAGCTCGGCCTCCTGCTGCCGGAGGCGGCCGCTGTGGCAGCCGCGGTTGCCGGTCGCTGGTCAGTCCCCGACTCTCCAGCGGCCCCGTGGACGGCAGATACTTGATGTGCCGTGACGACAGCGCGGCCGTTGTGTCCTACTACTGCCCGGCGCGGTTCGGCCGGTGTCCAGCACGTCCGGGAGAAGGGCCCGAGAGCATGCCTGGCGCAGGAAAGTGGTGCAGGTGACATCCCCTGCCGGTATCGGTTCCCAGCCCGCCTCCCCCGCCCCGGAGGTGGCACTGGATGATGCCACCTTGGTCGTCCGCGCCCGTGACGGCGACATACGCGCCTTCGAGATGCTGGTGCGCCGCTATCAGGGGCCGATGTACCGCTTGGCACTGCGTATGCTCGCCAGCCGTAGCGACGCCGAGGACGTGGTACAGGAAGTGTTCCTGACCGCCTGGCGGCGACTGGGGCAGCTACGGGACGACGCAGCGTTCGTGGGCTGGCTCTACCGCACGACGACCAACCGGTGCCTGAACATCATCCGGGCACGCAGACCGGTCGCGGAAGCCGACCTGGACAGCCGCGAATCCGCCGATGCGGCCGGATCGCCCGAGCGGGCGGCACAGGTCGGCGAGGAGCTGATCGCGCTCGCAGCGGCTCTGACACGGCTGACACCCGAGCAACGGGCCTGCTGGCTGTTGAGGGAGGTTCACGGGCGCTCCTATGAAGAGATCGCGAGGGCGATGGGCACGACCCAGACGGCGGTACGCGGACGTATAGCGCGCGCTCGAGCGCAGTTGGTGGAGGCGATGGCTCCATGGAAATGAGCGACGCCCAGGGCTGCATGCTGCCGTGCGGCCGCGATGTCGAGACGGTGTGGGAGCGGCTCGATCCGGTCGATACCGGCGTGGCTGATGCCCATGAGCTCGCCTGCGAGTACTGCTCTGCGGCTCGGGAGAGCCTGGTGGTGCTGCGGGAGGCGACCGGCGAGCTGGCCTCGGAGGAGGCCGGACCTGCGCTGGGCCTGACCGGCCGGATCATGTCCGCGGTGCGCGCCGAGGTCCGCCGTCACCACATGCTCGCACTGCAGAGCCCGGAGCCGGGCGGGCTGCGGATCAGCGAGCAAGCGGTCGCTGCGGTGCTGCGACGCGCCGCCGATTCCGTCGACGGTGTGCGCGCGCGTCACTGCCGTATTGCCGTCACGGAGACGGACGGGGTCGTGGAGGTGGAGATGAGCCTCGCGGTGGCCTACCGCACGTTTTCCGCCCACGCTTTCGACGAGGTGCGCGAGCGGGTCCGGGCAGCCGCCACGGCACGGGTCGGGATGACCCTGACGCGTCTGGACCTGACTGTGGAGGACCTTTACGACGCATAACACCCCCGGGATCGGGCAGCAGACCGTTGAAAGAGACTGCAGTGCAAGGACACGGTGCTCGCCATGACAACGACCGTGCCGGACGACAAAGCCCGGGTTCCCCGCTTTCGTTGGGTCATCAGCGAGCCCGTGATCGCCGCCGTCGCCGTCCGAGCCGCTGTTGGGGTCCCTGGTGTCGTGCGGCTCGAACCCGGCCTGACCGGGCTCGCCTCCCAGGTGGCGCGTTCGGTACGCCAGAAGATCAACGGCCTTGCCCCCGCCCCGACCGAGGGTGTGAGAGTCACGGTCGACCACTCAGCCATGCCATCGATACTGCGTGTGTCCATCGACTTGGTCGCCTCCGGGCAGGACCAGGCCGGAATCGTGGGACGGGCCGTTCAGCGCGAGGTATCGCGTGCGGTCGCCACTGCCACGGGCCTCACTCCGCAGGCCGTTGTGGTGTCGATCATGGACATCGACTCTTACGGGACCGGTGCGTGGTGACGCCGCGAACAGAGATGACCCGCTCGCTCCTGGCCGTCCTGGACAGTATCCCCGGCCTGCGTCCGGCGACCCCCTCCACCACCCACATCGGCTCACGCGTGCCGTGGGACCTCGACACCTTGGCCGTCAGCATCAACGACGAACTCATCGAGATCCGCGTTGTCGCCCTCGCCCTCCCGCTTCCTCCGCTCCTTCGCGAAGCCGAGGCCGCCCTGCACACGGCGCTCGGAGAGACCCGGTGGAAGGACGCTCGGCTGCGCCTGGTCGTCACCGACATCGATGCCGCTGCCCTCACCCCTCTCGCTCACGTCGGCGACGCCGATGCCTGAGAGGGCATGACGTTCTCCCCTGGTGCGGGTCCTTCAGGTGCGACGAGCGCGAAGCCGCCTCGTCCTGAGCCAGAGAACCGAGGAGAGCACCATGACGAACCCGGCCACCACGAACTCTGCCGAACACTCCACTCTCGCCGCAGGTGACGCGAACCAGAGCGCCACCAGCACACCGGAATCCTCAGCACAAGCCTCCGGGCAGGGCTCCACCACCATCGCCGACGTCGTCGTCCAGAAGATCGCCGGTCTCGCTGCCCGCGAGGTACCTGGCGTATACGAGCTGGGAGGCGGAGCAGCACGGGCGTTCGGCGCGGTCAAGGGGCGCATCCCCGGAGCCTCCGCCAGCGCCGGACAAGGCGTCTCCGTCGAGGTCGGTCAGAAGCAGGCAGCCGTGGACCTGCAGATGCTCGTCGAGTACGGCGTGACCATACCCGACCTGGCCGAGGACGTCCGCAACAACGTCATCGACTCCGTCGAGCAGATGACGGGCCTGGAAGTCGTCGAGGTCAACATCAACGTCAACGACGTACACATCCCCACTGACGACAGTGACGGCGACCAGGGCACCGGCGACCGCGTCCAGTAGCCGCTCCCAGGCAACGTACGGCACCAAGGAGAATTGACATGACGTCCACTCTGATGGGGCTCCTGACAGGGCTCGTACTCGGTCTCGCCGCCGCGTTCGGCGGCTTCGACGCCTTCCTCATCGTCCTCGTTCTCGGGACGGTCGGGCTGCTGGTCGGGCGCTACCTCGACGGCGAACTCGACCTCGCCCAACTCACCGGCCGTGACAGGGGCGACTTCCATGGACGCCGCGATCACCACGTCAGCTGAAGCAGAGACCGGCGCGGCGCAGCGAGGCAGCACAACCATCTCCGACCGCACCGTGGAACGCATCGCCGCCCGGGTGTTGACCGAAGTCGAGCACATCGGCGGAACAGCCGGCCGGGTGCTCGGCATAGCGGTTCCAGGAGAACACGCCGAAGACTCGGCCCGGGTCACCGCGAAGGTCAGTGGCGACTCAGTCGCGGCGCTCGATGTCCGCCTGTCCGTCGTCTATCCGCAATCCGTCGTCCACACCACCGAGGACGCCCGAGCACGCTTGGTACGCCGCGTTGCGGACCTCACCGGTCTGACCGTGACCCGTGTCGACATCACCGTCACTGCACTGCGCGCTCCCGACTCCCTTACGAGGAGAGTCCTATGAAACGCCGTCCCCGCCGCACCGTCCCCGCCACTCTCACCGCGCTGGTCCTGCTCGCCGCCTGCGTCCTGATCACCATCGTCGCCATTCAGCTGATCATGGGACAGAGCTCGCTCATCGGCTACCGCTCCGTCACCGACACCCTGCACAGCACTCACTGGAACGACACCGCCGTCCTCGTCGCGGGCGGCACACTCGTCCTGCTCGGGCTCCTCCTGCTGCTCGCGGCACTCCTGCCGGGGAAGCCGAGGGTTCTGCCGCTGAGCGGTGACATGGACGCCGGCGTCACCAGGCGTAGCCTGCGCCACGCCCTGCAGAACACAGCCGCGAGTGTGGACGGGGTCAGCAGAGCGAAGCTGAAACTCGGCCGCCGCACGATCGTCGCCCGCGTCCGCACCGACCGGACCAACACCGAGGGGCTCACCGATGCCGTCCGTGCCGCCGTGGATCAGCACCTCGACCAGGTCACCCCGCTCACCCGTCCGGCCATGAAGGTCCAACTCCGTACCACCAGGAACGCACCATGACCAGCCTCAACCGCCCGGCCCGCCTCAACCGCACCCTGCTCGCCGTCCTCGGCGTCCTCCTGCTCGGCTCAGGCGCCTTCGCCCTGGCGGTTCACTTCGGCCGACTCACCTTCCTGGATTCGGACGCCACACTCATTCCCACCACCGCCGACCCGCCCACCTGGGCCCTCTGGATCGCCGCCGCCACCGCCACCGTTCTGGGGCTGCTCATCCTGCGCTGGATCGCCGCCCAACTCACCCGGCGCCCCAAAGCCCACACCTGGCACCTCGAGCGGAACCCCGAGCATGGCAGCACCGAACTGGCCGCGAACGCCGCCACGGCCCCCTTCCTCAGTGAAGTCACCACCTACCCCGGCGTCCACCACGCCCGAGCCACGCTCGCAGGAACCCGCCAGAACCCGACCCTCGCAATGGTCATCAGCACCGAACAGGGCGGTGATCTGACCACCATCAACCATCACCTCAACACACACGGGCTTCCCCGGCTCCGTCAAGCACTCGACCTCGACGCCCTCCCCTTCACCGTCGAGTACCGCTTCACCACCCACACCGGCAGCCGTGCGCACTAGGGTCTTTCGTTTGGATCAGGCCGGATCGGTGAGACGAGACCGGTGCCTGGGGATGGGTGGGTCCGCGCAGACATGTATGCAGCCATCGCGGGAAGAAGACGCTCACCCTGCTTTCCACTTAAGGCGGCACCGTGAGGTCCTGCGTGAACGCCCGCGAAGCAACTGCCGTCACCACGCGAGCATCCGAGGTCACGGATGACCTGCCGTGGATCGAGGACGGGAGCAAGATCGCCCCCAAGGACGCGCGTGTGCTGTCCCGGCTGTTCCTCGACCGGCTCCGGGCCCTGGAGGAGGGCACCAGCGAGTACCAGTACGCCCGCAACACGCTGATCGAGATGAACCTGTCCCTGGTGACCTTCGCGGCCCGCCGTTTCCGCAACCGGGGCAGCGGCGAGATGGAAGACATCATCCAGGTCGGCACCATCGGCCTGATCAAGGCCATCGACCGGTTCGACCTGTCCCGCGAGGTCGAGTTCACCTCGTTCGCGATCCCTTGCATCGTCGGCGAGATCAAACGCTTCTTCCGCGACACCACCTGGGCCGTGCACGTCCCGCGGCGCCTGCAGGAACTGCGCATCGACCTCGCCAAGAGCAAGGAAGCCCTCGTCGTAACTCTGAACCGCCCACCCACGGTGAAGGAACTCGCGACCCATCTGGACCTGACAGAGGAAGAGGTCATCGACGGCCTCGTGGCCGCCAACGGCTACATCGCCGGCTCCATCGACACCCCGGTCAGCGACGACGAATCCAGCGACGGCGGCCCGAAGTACGCGGATATCATGGGCGATACCGACCCAGCCCTGGCGTTGTTCGAAGACCTGCACGCGCTCGGCCCGATGCTGCAGAAGCTCGACGAGCGGGAACGGACCATCATCGAGATGCGCTTCGGCCAGGAGATGACCCAAGCGGACATCGGCCGCGAACTGAACGTGTCGCAGATGCACATCTCCCGCCTCCTCACCCGCACGCTCACCAAGCTCCGCACCAGTCTCCTGGGCGCGTGAGGGGTCGATCGGTTCGGTCGGCTGCCGGTGGGGTGGTGCTTGAGATACGGCGCTTCGGCGACTGGGACCCCATCCACTCCGGCCCCTTCGCATCCGAAGCACGGACCGCCGGCCGCCCCCACGGCTACTCGAAGGCCCTCAGGGTGTCCTCGCCGTCGGTCCACCAGACGCCGAGCCTTTGGCGGACCAGGAGCCAGCCGTCCGGGCCCCGACGGAATTCCCAGTCGTAGGGGCCACCCATGGAATAGGGAGAGGAGGTACTCCCAGGTGCGGGGACGCCGACGAACCACATGTAGCCGATGCCCGTTGCCCGGTCGCCCTCTACGTCGAAGTACATGTTGAGGATGTGATGCTGCATGCTCGAGTAGGGCGATTCCGCCTCTTCCACCTTCGCCCGGACCGCCTCCTTTCCGTGGATCTTCTCCCAGGGCCCGAACTCCAGCACCGCGTCCTCGGCCCAGCATTCGATCCAGTTCTGCCAGTCCTTGCGGTCCAGCTCCCTCCACCCGCGGATCATGAGGGCCCGCAGAGCTTCCTTGTCCTCCAAGACCTTCAGTCTGCGGGCCAGGCTGTCGTGATCGGCGACCGTGTGCGGCATGTCGGTTCCTTCCCGGAGGGGTTACTGGACGATTGCGGCGGGACGGACGACGAGTTCGTTGACGTCGACCTCCGAAGGCTGGGAGACGGCGTAGGCGATGGCCTCCGCGACGGCGGAGGCGGGCAGTGCTACGGCGCGGTAGGTCTTCATGGCTTCCCGGGAAGCAGGGTCGGAGATGCTGTCGGCGAGTTCGGACTCGGTCACGCCCGGGGAGAGGAGAGTGACCCGGATGTTCCCGGTGGACTCCTGACGCAGTCCTTCGGAGATCGCGCGGACGGCGAATTTGGTGGCGCAGTAGACGGCGGCGGTGGGAGAGACCTCGTACGCGCCGACGGAGGCGATGTTCACGAAGTGCCCGCCACCCTGGGCGCGCATCGCGGGCAGGGCGGCGGCGATACCGTGCAGGACCCCCCGCACGTTGACGTCGATCATCCGGTCCCACTCCTCGACCTTCAGCGCGTCCAGCGGCGAGAGCGGCATCACTCCGGCGTTGTTGACCACCACGTCCACGCGGCCGTAGCGCTCGCGGGCGGCGGACACGAAGGCCCGGACATCGGCAGCATCCGTGACATCCAGACGCTGGAACGCTGCAGTGCCGCCTGCTGCGGTGATCTCCCTGGTCAGCGCATCGAGACGATCGGTGCGCCGCGCTCCGAGGAACAAGCGGTGGCCGTCGGTGGCAAGTCGGCGGGCGGTCGCCTCGCCGATCCCGCTGCTTGCTCCGGTGACTGCCACGACCTTGGCTGTGTCGGTCATGTCTGATCTTCCTCTCGTCAGAGCACGAGGTGCTCGTGGTGAAGCACACCGTCACGGATGTCGCCCGTCGCAGCGAACCCGGAGTCGGCGACGTCATCGATGTGGCTGCCGGTCGCCGTGGAGCGGCCCGTGTACGCACGGCGCCGGCTTCCGCGGGCCTCGTCGTACCTGCCGTCCGCCCGCGACTCCCTGGCGGATGTGACCCTCCGCAGACCCCCACATGCCGACCACGCCGGCATTGCCCTCTCCGTGTTCCCCGTCACGACGGACTCCCCTCGTCCATGGGTGCAGATCTGCCCTGCCCGACCGAGTCTGGACAGGCCGAAGACCGCCGACCAGGACGTGTGTTGGGGGGGGGGGGGGGGCCCCCCCCCCCCCCCCCCCCCCCCCCCGCCGCCTGAGTGAGTTACCGCCAACCCCGCGCGGGGTTTGGGGGCGGCCCGCCGGGGGGGCGGGGGGGGCCGCGGGCCCCCCCCCCCCCGCGGGGCGCGGCCCCCCCCCCCCCCCCCCTGGGGGGGGGGGGGGGGGGGGGGGCCCCCCCCCCCAACACACCACCCCCACGGCCTAGCCTGAAGACATGACCGACAACCACCTGGGAGAGTTCCTGCGCGCACGCAGGGCGGCCCTGCGGCCGCACGACGTCGGCATGGCGAGCTACGGCGTGCGCAGAGTCACCGGACTGCGCCGTGAGGAGGTCGCCGTGCTGGCCGGGGTGAACGCGGATTACTACACCCGCCTGGAACAGGGGCGCGAACGCCACCCCTCGCCCCAGGTACTCGACGCGCTCGGCCGCGCCCTGCGACTGGGCCTCGACGCCCACGCGCACCTGCACCAGCTGGCCGGGACAGCGCCGAACAACCAGTTCGCCCACACCACGGACCGGGTCAGTCCCGCCCTTCGCCAGCTGATGGACGGCTACCCGGGCGCCCCGGCGTTCGTCATCAACCGGACCTTGGACGTCCTGGCGGCCAACGCCCTGGCCGAGGCCCTGCACTCACCCTTCGAGCAGGCGGACAATCTGGCCCGCATGACCTTCCTCGACCCGGCAGGCCGACAGTTCTACACCCGGTGGAACTTCACGGCGCAGGCCACCGTGGGTCACCTGCGCCAGGCAGCCGGCCTCGCCCCGGACAACCCGCGGCTGCGGGAACTCGTCCGTACCCTCACCGAGCACAGCGCGGACTTCACCCGCCTGTGGAACACCCACGCCGTGCGTGGCAAGACCCAGGACGCCAAGCACTTCCTCCACCGGGACGTCGGCCCCCTTACCCTCACCTACCAGGCCTTCGACGTACGCGACGCTCCGGGCCAGCAACTCATCACCTACCAGGCCGAATCCGGCAGCCCCAGCGCCCAGGCCCTCAACCTGCTCGGCTCCATGCACGCCACCTCGAACCAAGCCGCGATGTAGCCGAAAGCGTCGGCCTGGATCTGCCGAGCAACCGCCTCAGCCGGCGTTCGCGTTCGGACACCACTTTGAGCAAGCCCCCGGAAACGCCGAGATCCCGTCCGATCATGATCGGACGGCCCGCATCACGCCGCCGGTCCGGGCACGGGTTCGGCGTGAGGACAGTGGTCCGCCCGTCCGGGCGACACCCTGCAGGCCCCCTCGAATGCCGGGCGCTGACGGGCCGCAGTCCGGGCAGACGGATCGGACGGATCGATCGGGGCTCCCGCCACGTTCCCCGTCGCGGCACCAGCCCCCCACTTCCCCGCTCTCCCGTTCGAAGTTGGCTTGAGTGTGCGAAGAAACGTGCAGAACGGCCGTTACCCGATTCGGGTCCGCCGTCCGGATGTTGCGCCGGGCAGCGCGACCGGTGGTGCGCCCGGCATACGTCAGCATTTTCTGTTGACCGTTGAACGGTGGGTGTAGCGGTCAGTGAATGTCAGGGCCACGCCCACCGCACATGCATGCCCTGTACAGGTGACGGTTACGGAAATGTCCGCAAACGGCAACGTGCCCCGACCTGCCCTGCCGCAGGCCCTGGTGACGACGCAAAGTTGGGGTCCTCGGCCCACACCGGGCCGGAAACCCGCACCGCCGCCACCAGCCATATCGGCTGGTGGAGCACCGTTCTTGAGGGGGACACCAGCTATGTCTGCTTCTTCGACCGCCCGCCGTATCGCCGCGACCGTCCTCGCCGCCGGAGCCGTCGTCTGCACCGTCGCCCTGCCCGCCTCCGCCGACACCCGCGACCGGGACCCGCGGGTCGAGATCAGCGACGTCCAGGCCGACAGCCCCGGACGCGACAACGGCTCCAACCGCTCCCTGAACGCCGAATGGGTCGAGATCACCAACAACGCCCGCCGCGCCGTCGACCTGGACGGCTGGACCCTGCGCGACGACGACGGCAACCGCTACCGCTTCGACCACTTCCGCCTCGCCGGCCGCGCCACCGTCCGCGTCCACACCGGCATCGGCCGCGACACCCGCACCGACCTCTACCAGGACCGCCACGACTACGTCTGGGGCAACCACTCCGACAAGGCCATCCTGCGCGACGACCGCGGCCGCACCGTCGACATCGAGTCCTGGGGCCGCCACCACCGCAACTGAGCGAACCAGCCGGTGACCGGGACGTCTGCAGCGACAGCAGACCCCCGGCAACGGTGGACCATGAACCGTGTGTGCCGGGCAGCCTGACCTGCCCGGCACACACATGTGCCCCCTGGGGGCCGGCCCTGTGGAGGACCGGCCTCTTCGGGCACGGCAACCTCACGGAAGAGGGAAGAGGGAAGAGGGAAGAGAAGCCTGCGGACCACCGGCCCGGGTGCCCAACAGCGCCGGCCATGTCAGCGCCCGGCGGCGGACCGCGCGGGTGAGCTGACGGCGATACTGGCCGGTCCCGGGAGCGCGGCGGTCGTGCTGCCGTGGGGTCGGACGCACCGGCACGTCCCCACGTGGTCACGCGTCATCCGTCGCCCCGCCGCTTCGGCCTCCTCTGCGCCACTCAATGGGTTCGACCGGAAGGTTTGAATCCGATTTCCCGGCGCAGACGGTAAGTGAATTCAGCCGCACGTCCCGAGACGGGAGAGGATCACCATGGGCATCATCGCCTGGATACTCATCGGCTTGTTCGCCGGAATGATCGCCAAGCTCCTGATGCCTGGCAAGGACCCCGGCGGCATCATCATCACCATGCTCATCGGTATCGTCGGCGGCCTTCTCGGAGGCTGGCTCGGCAAGGTCGTCTTCGGGGTCGACTCGATCGACGGCTTCTTCGACCTCTCCACGTGGATCGCGGCGATCGCCGGTTCCCTGATCCTGCTCGCCCTCTACCGGCTCTTCACCGGAAACAGGCGCTCCCACCGGCACGCCTGACGGCCGGTGCGAAGTCACGCAGACGAGGAGCTATATCCGTAGCTGGTGCTGTGCGGCTCCCACGCCCTTGGTGGGTGGGAGCCGCACAGCACCAGCTACGGGCACGAGAAGGTCGCCGCAAGAGGCTCCTGCCATGGGCGACGAACCGACACCGGGTGTTCGGATCCCGGTCGGGATGTTGAGGAAGTGCCGGTGGGCCGTGGTCGGCCCGAGCCGTCGGCGAAGCGCTGGTCGCCGATGCCGCCATACGGCGTCGTCGCCACCGAGTCTGGTGGCCGCTCGGACGGCGAAGTCGAGGTCCGGGACGAGGAAGTGCACGGGCCGGCGGGGACGGACCTGCAGATCCGGCGCCGCCTCGGCAGCGCCGCCGGTGATCGGGGCGAACGGTGTCGCCCTCGCGCCCCAGGACGACGTGTTCGTCGTCGTAGGTCACCTGACAGCAGTCGGCTGTTCGCAGGCCCGGTCCAGGACCTCGGCGTAGAAGATCGCCGTATCGAAGGCATCGCCGGTCCGCAGCTCGAGCCACGCGGGCGCTTGCTCCTGGCCCGTGCTCGAGCGGCCCGTGCTCGAGTTTCGGGATGACCCTGACCTGCCGGATACCAAAACGGCCCCGTCACGGTCGGCGACCAACGCCGCCCGGCCGGCACCGAAGCCGAGCGGGCCGCCCGCGACCGTGGCGTTCCGCTCGCGGATACGGGCCGCGGCACCCATCCAGGTGCCTCCGCTGCCGGCCGGCCGGGACTGGCTGATCGGAACGGCCCGGCATTCGCAGGACTCACAGGGTTTCCACAAAGTCGGCCCCTAACTTCCCGACGGGCGCAGGCAGATGGGCCTCGCCCCGATCCAGGAGGCAGACCGTCATGAAGAACGCGAGAACCACCGCGCTGGCCCTCACCGCCGTCGCGGCCCTGCTCGCCACGTCGGGCGCCGCCGCGGCCGACACCGGGAAACCGTCGCCCGCTCAGGCCCGGACCGGTGACGGCGCGAAGGCGCTGTGCAAGCGCGTACCGAAGATCGAGAAGCGACTGCAACGGGCCCTGGACCGCCTCGGCGGCGGCCCGGCACAGCGCGGCTCCGTCAACAGGCTGGAAAAGCGCGCCGAGAACGCCAGAAAGGCCGGACACAAGGAGATCGAGACCCTCCTCAACGACAAGCTCACCTTCCGCCGCTCCCTCGTCCCCGCACTGGAGAAGCGCCAGAAGGACCTCGCCCCGGTCAAATCCTGGTGCAAGACCCACCGCGACGGAGCCGCCAAGTGAGGGCCACGGTCAGGGCCCGCCGACACGCCACCGTGGCAGTCGCGGGGGCCTTCGTCTGCCTCGTGGGGCTCACCGGTTGCGGCCATGGCGGGGAGGGGAAGGACGGAACGGCCGACGAGTCGGTGACCACCGGTCCCGGGGCGGACGTCACCGAGATGCGCCGGCTGGTGGACGCCGCGGAATCGGCTGCCGCCGAGGCCGAATCCGAGGCGGCGAAGGACGACTGACGGCCCGTCGGAGACAGGACGGGGGTCCCCGCGCGCAGGCACCTTCACGGCAATGTCGTGCAACCGGAATGGCCGAGGGGACGCAGGGCAGGCGAACGACAGCTGTCCGTTGACCCGACGCCGAAGGTGGCCCCTGAAATGCTCGCCAGCCAGTACACCGGAAAGCCGTCGATCACCACGCATGACGCGAGCGCTGGTGCGAAGGACGAGACGATGGTCGGGGTCGGAGGGCTACCGCGGATAGAGGAGGCCGAGAAGATCGCCCCCAAGGACGCGCGGGCGCTCTCGAAGCTCTTCTTCGACCGGCTCCGGGTTCTCGACGAGGGAACGCAGGAGTACCAGTACGCCCGCAACACCCTTGTCGAGATGAACCTCACGCTGGTCCGGTTCGCGGCAGGCCGGTTCCGCAATCGTGGCTCCGGGGAGATGGAGGACATCGTCCAGGTCGGCACGATCGGGCTGATCAAGGCGATCGACCGGTTCGACCTCAGCCGGGAGGTCGAGTTCACCTCCTTCGCCATGCCCTGCATCGTCGGCGAGATCAAGCGCTACTTCCGCGATTCCAGCTGGGCCGTTCATGTTCCCCGGCGTCTGCAGGAACTCCGGGGCGATCTCGCCCGGGCCAAGGAAGAGCTGTCCGTGAGGCTGGGTCGTGACGCGACGGTGCACGAGCTCGCCGAGCATCTGGGACTGAGCGAGGAGGAGGTCATCGAGGGCCTGGTGGCCTCCAACGGCTACACCGCCGGGTCCCTCGACACCCCGCTCGCCGATTCCGACGACGGGCCGGGCCACGGCGGCGCCGCGCGCCCGCTGGCCGAAGTCATCGGGGACCGCGACCCCGCGCTGGAACTCGTCGAGGACTTCCAGACGCTGGCGCCGCTGCTGGAGCAGCTCGACGACCGAGAACTGACCATCCTGCGGATGCGTTTCGGCCAGGAGATGACACAGGCCCGGATAGGCGCCGACATCGGCTGCTCCCAGATGCATGTCTCCCGACTGCTGTCCCGCGCTCTGGCCAAGCTCCGCCACGGGATGCTCACCGACGACCGCTAGGGCCGCTTCGGTGCGCGGCTGGTCAGCGGCCTGTGAGGGCACGCAGCTCGGGAAGCAGCTTCTCTGCCGCCCACTCCAGATAGTCGTGCTGGGTGTCGCCACCGATCTGTACGAGCGCCACCTCGGTGAAGCCCGCGTCGACGAAGCGCTGCACCGCCTCCACGACACCCTTGGGGTCGTCACCGCAGGGGATCGCCGAGGCCACGTCGTCCGGCCGTACGAACCGGGTTGCGGTCTCGAACGAGTCGGGGTGCGGCAGTTCCGCGTTGACCTTCCAGCCCATGCCGAACCACCTGAACTGCTCGTGCGCGCGGCGCACGGCCGCCTCGCGGTCGGTGTCGTAACAGAGGGCCAACTGTCCCACCCGCGGCTTACCGGCGCCGCCGGCCCGGTCGAAGGACTCCACCAGGTCCCGGTCGGGTTCCACCGCGATCAGGAGGTCTGCGTGGCGGCCCGCGAGCTCGCAGGAGCGGTCCCCGGAGACGGCGATCCCGATGGGCGGTGCCTGGTCGGGCAGGTCCCAGAGCTTGGCGGAGTCGACGGTGAAGTGCTCCCCGCGCCGGCTGACGTGGCCGCCCTCGAACAGGGCCTTGATGATCTCGACCGCCTCACGCAGCATGCCGATGCGCACGTCCGCGGGCGGCCAGTCACCCACGATGTGCTCGTTCAGGTTCTCACCGGAGCCCAGCCCCAGCCTGAAGCGTCCTTCCGAGAGCAACTGGAGCGTTGCCGCCTTCTGGGCCACGACGGCCGGGTGGTACCGCATCGTCGGGCACGTCACGAAGCTCATCAGCGGGATCTCAGAGGTCGCCTGCGCCGCCGCACCGAGCACACTCCACGCGTACGGCGAATGCCCTTGGGTACGCAGCCACGGAAACGCGTGGTCCGACGTGACCGAGAAGTCGAAGCCGACGTCCTCCGCGTGCACCACGTGGTCGACCAGCTGCCGGGGGCCGGCCTGCTCCGTCATCATCGTGTATCCGATTTGCACCATATGACTGCGCTGCCCGTCGTGGGCGTCAGGAAACGTCGACCGCGTCTTCGCCCCGGACGCCGCTCCACCGAGCCGCTCGCACGGAGGTCCGAGCGGCCGACGTACCGCTCCCCCGGCAATCGGCCGGCTGGCCGTCGGGCCCGGTTCTGCGCCGGGTTTGCGGGGGGCCGCAGGCAGGCGCACGGTGAACAGGGTGCCGCGGAGCACGGCATCGCGGCGCCTCACGGACCGCGAGAGGAACGATCACGATGAGCAAGGGCAAAGCCAAGGCGAAGCAGGCCAAGGGCAAGATGAAGGAGACGCTCGGGAAGGCCACGGGCGACCGGTCCATGGAGCACAAGGGCCAGGGCGAGATGCTGGGCGGCAAGGCGCAGGAGATGTCAGAGAAGGCTGCCGACAAGGCCCGCAGGGCGACCGGCCACTGACGGACGCAGGCCCGTGTCGCAGCCGGCGCACTCCCGGTGACGCCGGCGGGGCGATCACCGCTCTGCGGGTCGTCACGGGCACGGGGGCTGGGCGACCGTTCACGACACGCCGGAGCCTTGCAGGGCGGTCTCGATGAACACCGACCGCAGGGGGGCTCGATGAACACCGACCGCAGGGGGGTCTCGATGAACACCGACCGGATGAGCAGGACTCAGGGGGACGAGATGGTGGTGGACGGTCATGTCCGATGATTCGACCGAACCGCGGGCGGCAAGGCCGGCACGTGTCCCGCGTGTCACGCCCCTCCAGGACGGTCCGCTGCTGATGGAAGGCCCGATCGAGATCGTCATGCCGGATGGGAGTGTCCAGCTGTGCGAGCGCCCGACGGTGGCGCTGTGCACCTGCCGGCGCAGCCAACGGTTCCCGTTCTGCGACACCAGCCATCGTTCACGCGTTCGGCTCGGTGATGAGCGGCCGGGCTGAGCAGCCGAGGAGGGTCAGTGGGGCCGTTCGGCTCGGACGACGACCAGCTCCTCCTTCTCACCGTCGGGTCCGAGCAGGCCCTCGTCGCGCAGCCAGGACTGCCGGGACCGCAGCACCGGGCCGAAGGTGACGTAGCGGCGCTCCGTGACCGTGGCCGCCAGACCGGCCGCCCGCATGCACGCGAGGGTGGGGGCGATCCCGCTGAGGGCGGAGTGCACGACGAGCAGCACACCGCCTGGCCGCAGCAGCGGAGGTACTTCCCGGCAGATCCGGTCGAGAACCAGCCGGCCGTCGCGGCCGGCGTCCCAGGCACGGGCGGGGCCTCGTCGGGCGGGGCTCGGACTGGGCACATAGGGCGGGTTGGTCACGATGAGGTCGAAGGTGCGTCCCGCGACCGGTGCCGTCAGATCACCGCGCAGGACACGCACCGGTGTCCGGGCCACGAGGGCGTTGAGCCGTGCGGTCCAGACGGCTCGCCTCGAGATGTCCACCGCCGTGACGCGCGCGCCACGGGATGCGGCGACCAGCGCCAGGGCTCCGGAGCCGGTTCCCACGTCCAGGACCGTGGCCTGCGGTGGAAGCGACTCGTTGCGGAGTGCGTCCGCGAGCAGGGCCGTGTCGTCCTGCGGGGCGTACACGCCCGGGAGAGTAAGCAATGCCACATACCACTGGTACCCGATCTTATCCGGCGAAACATCCGGATCTCGGTCTGCCGTTCACGCGCAGCGACGATCGGTTGCTCCGCCATGCGTCGAGCACATGCCCGGCCAGACGATCGTCGATGTGACAGGTCGCGTCGACACCGAAGGCGACGTCGGACTCCAGCTGTGGCTCCTCCTCCAGCAGCCCGCCGATGACCTCCCGTCGTACAACCTGCTCGTGCACGGCGTCTGCCTCGACGTGCTCGCTGTAGAAGAACTCCGCCGCGGGTCCCGCCCCCGTGCGCCGCATGGCGGCTGCCAGTCGCCGGGACGCGGGCGACGACGTGACTTCGACCTGCGCGAAGTGCCCGACGAGACATCCGCGCAGCGCCCGGTGCAGACCGAAGAGGGACATGAGATTCACCGTCGCCAGCATCTGCGCCGGTGCGGCGTCGAGATAGTGGCCGTAGGAGGTGTCCAGGCCGAGATCCGTCATCAGGTCGGCGAAAAGCTGAGCATGCACCCGCTCTGGGCGTCCCCCGCCGTACTCGTCGAACTCCACGGCCGCCATTCCGGCCTTTGCCCGCCCCCACAGGCGGGGCAGCACCCAGGCGTGCGGATCGGCCTCCTTGAGGTGGTACAGCGATCGCTGCGCCGCGTATTCGCCGAGCTGCCACAGCTCTCCCCGCTCCTGCAGGAAGTGGGACACTCCTGTCCCGTCGACAGGCTCCACGAGCAGCGGCGCCAATGCGTCGTCCACCGTTTCGTGGCGTGTGGCGTCCCGGCGCAGAGCGGCGAGGAAGCAGTCCTCGAGCGGTCGCCGTGCACTCAGCAGCGCCGGATCCCACTCGTACGAAGGGTCCACCCCGGCGAAGCCCCGGTAGTGCAGCTCGTAGCAGACGTACAGAGCCAGTTGGAGATCGTCGCCGTAGGGGTCGCGGTCCGCGGCCGTCGCGGCGACCGCAGCCGGTGGCGGTACGTCTGCGCGGAGGTACCCGATGATCGCCGCCGACAGGTCCCCACGCGCCTCCGGCAGCACCGGACCCCGCTGGTCGATGGCCATGCCTTACCTCTACCCCGTATCCGTCGTGACACCGCCGGCTGCCCCGGGCCCGTGCCTTCCGGCGGTGGGCCGGTGCCTTCCGGCGGTGGGCCGGTGCCTTCCGGCGGTCCGGGCAGTGGGGCCGGGCGCCGTGCGGGTAGGCATTGCATCGTGGAGCAGCACCGGAGCCCGTTGATCGTCTACGCGAACTTCTTCTCCGACGCGGCAGTGGGCCTCGCCGCACACGAGGTCATGGCGGCCTGGGCGGAACAGGCTCCGCGCAAGATCTGGCTGCTGCGTCCCGGAGACGTACTCGTCACGCCCGTCCCGCTGAGCGAGGCGTTCCGGCGCTACGCGAGCGACCTGCTGGGCGTACCACGGGAGTCCGTCGCCGTGGTGACAGCGCCGCCCGCACCAGGTCTGCCGATGGCGGAAGCGCTGTGCCGGGCCGGGCTGCTGGACACGCTGCGCCGGCTCGTCGCCGAGCGGCCGGGAGCCGAGCTCCTGCCCGTGGCGCTGGACGCCTCCACGGCCGCCTTCGCCGCACGACTGGGCCTGCCCGTGGCTCCGTACGGGCCCGGAGGTCTGGAGAGGGGTGCCGTGGATGTGGCGTACCGGCTCAACACCAAGTCCGGTTTCCGTACCGTCGCGGCTGATCTGGGCATGCGCATACCGGCGGGCCGGGTCTGCGGCGCCGAGGGGCTCCGGGCGACGGTGGCCGCGATGCTGGGCGGATACGAGCGGGTCGTGGTCAAGCCGGATCGCTCCGCCGGGGGACAGGGACTGAGATTCCTCTCCCGTTCGGACCCCGCCCCCATGCCACCGCCGGAGGACCCGGCCGGCACGTGGGTCGTGGAGCAGTGCCTGGACGTGGCCCGGTCCGTCAGCATCCAGATGGAGGTGGGCCAGGCCGGGCCACACGCGGTGTTCAGCGGCGAGATGCGCACCGCGGGCGGCTGTTACACGGGATATGTCTCGCCCCTGGAGGACGCCGCACAACCCTTCGTCGCGGAACTGGAGCGATGGGGCGCGGCGCTGGGTCGGCATCTGGCGCGGTTCGGGTACGCCGGCCCGTACGGTATCGATGCGGTCATCGCCGCGGACGGCAGCCTGTACGCCACCGAGAGCAACGTCCGCCGCACCGCCACCACCACCGCGCGGTCCATGGTCGAACGCCTCGGCCGCGCCGCCGGGCTCGGCTCCCCCGCATGGCTGCTCGGGAAGCGGCCCACGCGGTCGCGGCACGACTTCGACGACGCCTTGCGGCTTCTGCGGACGCGGGATCTGGCCTGGGACCCGGGACGGGGCGAGGGAGTGGTGCTGTACGGGGACGCTCCCGCCGACGGGCGGTCGTGGCGCTACGCGGTGATCGCGTCCGGCCGGGCAAGGGCGGCGGAACTGGAAGGAGCCTTGGCGGGTGTCATGGCCTTCGAGGACGACTGAGGAGGCCTTCGACCGAGGACCGGAACCCGCGCGGGCCCGCCGCACACGGGCGTCGCGCAGGAGCCGCGTGAACCCGACTCAGCACGTCGGTGAGGGTGTTGAGCTCCTCTCCCGCAGAAGGAAGGAATGGCCCGCGGGGTCCGACATGAGACGTGCTTCGCGCGGGGTGTTCCGGTCCGTCACGTCCATCGGGGTGGCGCCCAGGCCGACCGCCTCCCGCTCCGCCGCGTCCAGCTCGCCGGGCGGGACGAGGACGTACACATGAGCCTGCTGCGAGTCCTCCGGCCGGGGCCAGCTCGGCGGTGCGAATCCGTGGTCGCGCAGGAACGCCAGCACCGACCCGTCGTGGGCGACCACCTCGATCCTGTCGGGATCGCCGCTCGGCCGGACCTCGGCGTCCAGCAAGGCACCGTAGAACTCGGCGAGTGCCTCAGGTTCCGCACAGTCCAGGGCGAGAACCGCCGTCTTCTGAATTCCCATTTCCCCTCCGCTCGCGAGAAGTCCTGGGCGGCGGGTACCCCGCGGGCCGACACGCATGCGGCGCGGGCGCGAAGTGGCCCTGGACGGAGGGATCACTCCGCCCAGGGCCACTTCGTTTCTCTGAGTGACGACTGACCACATGCGTCACTTGTGCTTGCGGATCCTTCCCTTCACCTCGTCCGTCGCGTCGCCCACGGCCTTCTCGGTTTCCGCAGCCGCCTGCTTGCCTTCGCCCTCGACGCGGTCGCTGGCGCCCTTCAGGCGCAGCTCGTCGTCGTCCATTGCACGTCCGGCCTTTCCCTTGGCCTGGCCCATGGTTTCCTGGGCCTTGCCGTGCATCTTCTTCGCCTTGTCAGCCACGGGGATCAACTCCTCGACCGGGTGACGTTGCTTTCCGGCTCACCCCTGCCACTACCTCGTACTGGGGTGCGCAAACGTCATTCCAGGATTCCGTCATTCCTCTTCTTCGCCCTCTTCGTCCTCTTCCTCGTACTCGTCTTCATACTCTTCGTCCGGCGTGCCCTCGTCGTCCGGCTCTTCCTCGCCCTCCGGCTCCTCCTCTTCCTCTTCCTCTTCGTCGTATTCTTCTTCGTCCTCCATGGCCTCTTCGTGGCTGCGGACCACTTCGCCGTCGCGGATTTCACCCCGCCATCCCTCGACTTCCTCGTCGGCGAAGGTGACATGACGCACGAAGTGCTTGAAGTCCAGCCGCAGACGACGCCCTTGGGCCCGCCAGATATTGCCGGTCTTCTCGAAGAATCCGGACGGGTAGTACTCGACGGCGAGCACGATGCGGGTCAGAGTGGGAGTCAGCTCATGGAAGCTGACGCAGCCGCGTGTGGTTCCTTTGGCACCCTCTGATGTCCAGATGATGCGCTCGTCCGGCACCTGTTCCTGGACCGTGGCCTTCCAACCCCGCGTCGAGGGACCGACCTTGAGCTTCCAGTCGCTGGCGATCTCGTCGTTCTTCGACACACTGCGGACACCCTTGGTGAACGTGCTGAACTCCTCGTACTGGGTCCAGTAGTTGTAGACCGTCCGGAGCGGTAGACCGACGTCCTGGACCTCAAGGATGTTCATGGACTTGCCGCCACCGGACTTGCGCCCGCCTCCCCCGCCCAGGAGGTCCTTGGCCTTGCCCACCACACTGTCCTTGATTCCCTTGGCCTTTCCGCCTATGAGGCCTTTCATGATGCCGCCGATCCCGCCGCCGGAGAGCGCACCGGACAGGGCACCCGAGAGCGCACCTCCGTTCTCCGCGACATCGGACAACTGGTCGGTGAGATCCCCGAGTTTGTCACCGGCTTTGTCCGCAAGGTGTCCCACCTGAGCGCCGAGGAAGTCGACGAACTCGTCGCGCAGCTGCTCCATTCCTGAGGCTTCGCCCTTGCCGGAGTCACGGTCTGTCCTGGCCATCGCCTACCTCCGCCGTCCGGCCGCCTTCTTGGCGGTCGACTTTCTCGCCGTCGTCCTCTTCGCGGCCGTCTTACTCGGAGCGGCCTTCTTCGCAGGGGCCTTCTTGGCCGGGGCCTTCTTCGCGGCAGCCTTCTTCGCGGGCGCCTTCTTCGCGGGGGGCCTCTTCGCCGGGGCCTTCTTCGCAGCAGCCTTCTTCGCAGGCGCCTGCTTCGCCGGAGCCTTCTTCGCGGGCGCCTTCTTCGCGGGGGGCGCAGCCTTCCTGGCAGGCGGCTTCTTGTGGGGAGCGGGCCTTGGGGTCCTCTTTGCGGCCGGCCGACGACGGCGCGGCGGCTCCTCCTCTTCCTCTTCTTCCTCCTCGGGCTCCTCCTCGGGCTCTTCCTCTTCCTCTTCAGGCTCTTCCCCCTCTTCCTCTTCAGGCTCTTCCCCCTCTTCCTCTTCGGGTTCCTCCTCCTCTTCCTCCTCCTCTTCCTCCTCAGCGGCCGGCCGACGACGGCGCGGCGGCTCCTCCTCTTCCTCCTCTTCCTCTTCTTCCTCTTCTCCCTCTTCTCCGGGCTCTTCCTCTTCCTCCTCGGGCTCTCCCTCTTCCCCCTCTTCCTCTTCTTCGGGCTCTTCCTCTTCCCCCTCTGGCACTTCCTCCTCCGGCTCCTCCTCTTCCTCCCCCTCGTCACTCTTCTCACCGAGGCGCAGCCTGCGCTCGTGGAGAGAGCCCGCCAGATCGGCGAGGCGCCGGTCGACCGTGGACGCGAGGGCCTTGCGTCCCGCATCCAGCAGTTCACCCCGTATCTGTTCGTTCAGATCGGCGACTTGCGGAACTTCCTTCAGCCGACGGAGCCCTTCCGTCGCCAGCTGTTGCGGGTCGAGCCCGAACCGCCGCCCAGCGACGTATGTCGCCATGGCAAAGGCGAGCCGCCCCTTCTTCGCACGTCCGAGCAGATATCCGCCCGCGACCGCGGCAGCGAGAGCGATCTTGGTTGTGTCGTTCATGAACTGATCCCTCCGGCAAGGGCCATTGAGGAAGAAAGAACGGGACCCGGCAGCTCACAGGGAGACTGCCCGCGTCGATGTCAGCTATGTCCCTATATGATGAAATTGTATGTTCGCGCGTGGAATGTGGCGCCCGCTCCGCTCACCGGAGACCGACCATGACCGCAGCAGAACCCGCCAGAAGGCGGCCCAAGGGCAAGGCGGCGGCAGCCATGCGCGCCGCGGCCGAACAGCTGCAGCAGTTGCTCGGGCGCGTCCCGGAGTCCGTGTCGGCCCTGAAGCCGACGGAAGACGGGTGGGAGGCCGATGTGGAGGTCGTCGAACTGGAGCGAATCCCCGAGACCACCAGCGTGATGGCCACGTACCGCGTGAGCCTGGACAAGGACGGCGACCTGGTGGCTTACGAAAGAAAACGCCGTTACACACGTGGACAAGTCGACCGGCGGGACCGCTAGGCAGAGGCCGGCCGGTGAAGGGAGGCACCATGACGGTGGTGCCGCAAAGCGGTGGCAGCGTTTCCAGGGGCAGTGGCAGTGGAGGCAGCACCCTCTACGACGTCCTGGAACTCATTCTTGACCGCGGGCTCGTCATCGACGTGTTCATCCGCGTCTCACTGGTCGGAATCGAGATTCTGAAGATCGATATCCGCATCGTGGTGGCCAGCGTCGATACGTATCTGCGCTTCGCCGAGGCCTGCAATCGCCTCGACCTCGAGACAGGCAGCAAGAAGCCTGCGCAGCTGACCGACATCGTCGGAGACACGGTCGAGAGCGGGGCGCGCGGCAAGTCGAAGGGCGCACTCTCCGGCGCCACGGAAGCCGTGACGGACAGCATCAAGAAGGTCACCAAGGGCAGCGACGAGGGCGAGGAGGAGGACGAGGAGGTCAAGGAGCCTGCGGAGAAGCGCCGGCGGCCGACGCGGCGGCCTCCCTCCCGGCGCGCGAGAGAGCGCGAGGAGGAGTGAGCCATGGCCGTGTACGTCTACTCCATCGCCGGTGAAGAACATCCGCTCCGGCTCGAAGGTGTCACCGGAGTCGGGGACCCGCCCGCCGCCTTGCGCACGGTGACCGAGGGGTCGCTGCATGCGGTGGTCAGTGACGCACCGGCCGACTTGCGTCCCAAGCGCCGCGATGTCACGGCGCATCAGGAGGTCCAGGACCGGCTCATGGCCGACGGCACCGTACTTCCCCTGAGATTCGGACTCACCGCGGAGGACGACGAGGCCGTCCGCGTCGCCCTGAAGGACCAGGCCGCGGAGTTCATGGACCGCCTGCAGGCGCTGGAGGGATGTGCCGAGTACAACTTGAAGGTGTCCCAGGACGAGGAGGCGCTGCTGCGTCAGGTCCTCGAGGACTCGATCGTGGCACGGGAACTCAACGACGAGATCCGCAGCGGCACCGCCGGGCCGGATGCCTCCCTTGCGCTCGGCGAGCTGGTCGCCGGGGAGGTACAGGCCCGCCAGGAGGCGCTGGCCACGGGAGTGATCGAGGCGCTCCGTCCCTTCGCCCGGGAGCAGGAGGTGTCGCAGCCGACGGGCAACGACTTCCTCAATGTCTCCTTCCTGATCGGCGAGGATCAGGAAGAAATGTTCCTCACCACGGAGTTGAGCGTCTCCAACCAGATGGGTGAGGATTTCGAGTTCCGCCTCAACGGCCCCCTCCCCCCGTACAGCTTCGTCTGAAGGACACTCCATGGGCCTGCTCAATCAGATACTGACTCTCCCGCTGGCACCCGTGCGCGGCGTGGCCTGGGTGTTGGACCGCGTCGTCGAAGAGGCAGAGAACACGTACTACGACCCCGCGCCGGTGTACGAGGAACTCGCTGCCCTGGAAGCGGATCTCCGGGCCGGCCGCATCGACGAGGAGACGTTCGAGCGGAGAGAGAACGAACTGCTCGACCGGCTCGAGGAGATAAGCGCGTTCTGGCAGGAGCGGGGCGCGGCGCAGTGAGCGAATCCCCGGCCCACAGGCTCGGCTCCTACCCTTCCAGGGCGGCGCCGCCCTACAGCCAGGGCTCTGGGACCACGAACCTCGCCGACATCCTTGAGCGCGTGCTCGACAAAGGCATCGTCATCGCGGGCGACATCCAGATCAATCTGCTCGACATCGAGCTGTTGACCATCAAACTCCGTCTGCTGGTCGCCTCCGTCGACAAGGCGAAGGAAATGGGCATCGACTGGTGGGAACACGATCCCGCGCTGTCGTCCCGGGCCCATGACGAGCGGTCCCTCGCCGACGAGAGCAAACGGTCGCTCTCCGAGGAGAACAAGCGGCTCAGGGCGGAGATCGACGCCCTGCGGCGCGGCGCGATCACGGAAGGCGAAACGGCTCCGGAGGAAACGGCTCCGGAAGAGGACGAGGAGGAGCCGCCGCCGAGGGCGGGCCGTCGCGGAAAGAAGGCACGTGATGACTGACAGCGTCACATACGCCTACGCGGTGGCCCGCAACACCGACGGACTCGAGGAGTCCGTCGCGGCCCTCACCGGTGTCGCCGGTGCCCCTGTCCACCTTCTGGCCGGTACGCGTGGAGGCGAGCCGGTGCTCGTGGTGAGCCCGGTGCCCGCCGGGGATTTCCAGGAGGAGGCCCTGAAACGCCACTTCGAGGATCTCGGGTGGCTGGAGGCGGTCGCCCGCGCGCACCACGCAGTGATCGAGGCGCTCGCCGAACGCACCACGGTCCTTCCGATGCGGCTCGCGACCGTGTATCTCGACGACGACCGTGCGCGCGGCGTCCTGGCCGCGGACCGGGACGCGTTCGAGGACCGTCTGAGCCACCTGGCCGCGCATGTCGAATGGGGGGTCAAGATCTATGTGGATCCGCCCGCCGCTCGAGCCGCCGCTCCCGCCGCCGCTCCCGGCCCCGATCCGGCGACGGCCGGGCTCTCTCCCGGGCGCGCCTACCTGCGTACCCGCAAGGCACAGAAGAGCGTGCGGGACGACGTCTACCGGGTGGCGCAGCAGGCCGCAGAGCGGGTGGAGGCCGTGGGGCGCAGGCATGCCGCCGACCGCGCCCGGCACCGGGTGCAGCAGGGGGAGCTGGCCACCTCGCCCGGCGAGAACGTCGTCAATGACGCGTATCTCGTGCCCCGTGAGCGCGCCGAGGACTTCCGCAGCGAGGTGAGCCGTGCCGCGGACGGCCTCGAGGGGGTGCGGGTGGAGGTCACAGGCCCTTGGGCGCCGTACTCCTTCGCGATGCCGACGGCCCCGTCCGACGACGCGGCGGAAGCCTGACGTCCATGACCGGGCCCGGTCGTCCCTCGTCGGAGGCGGAGTCGGAGGCTCTGGCGAGCCGCCAGGTCGCCCTCATCGATCTGCTGGACCGCCTGCTGCACGGCGGTGTGGTCCTCACGGGCGACATCGTGCTCTCCATCGCCGACATCGATCTCGTCCGCATCTCGCTCCGTGCACTGATCATGTCGATTCGTACGCAGCAGGCCGGGAACGACGATGACGAATGAGGAGGCACGGGGCGCGGGGCGCCGTCTCGACGAGGTCGCGGAGGCCGCGGCCCGCGCCTTCCGGCTCCTGCCCGCCGGTCCCCGGGATCTGCCCGCGCCGCCCGGCACGACATCGCAGGCACGGCCTCACCGGATCAGCACCGATCGTGACACCGTGGAGCGTGACCTGGTCAGACTCGTGCTCACCCTGGTCGAGCTGCTGCGCCAGCTCATGGAGCGGCAGGCACTGCACCGGGTCGACCAGGGGGACCTCACCGAGGAGCAGGAGGAACGCCTGGGGGCGACGCTGCTCCTGCTGCACGAGCGCATGAACGAGCTCTGTGCCCAGTACGGGCTGACCATGGACGAGCTCAATCTCGACCTCGGTCCGCTGGGGCCTCTGCTGCCGCCCCCGGAGTGACCCGGCCGCGCTCCAACGCGGCGAAGAGGCTGTCGTCGAGGTGGGCCAGCAGGTCGGCGGTGTCCCGGTACACCGCCTGGGCTCCGGCTTCTTCCAGATCCTCACGGGGAAGGCCGCCGGACAGTACGCCGACGCAGCCGGCCCCGGCCCGGATCCCCGCCTGCATGTCCCAGACCGAGTCACCGACGAAGATCGCCTGGGACGCGGGACAGCCGGCGAGCTCCAGCGCCCGCCGTACCGGCTCCGGAGCGGGCTTCCCGTACGGGACGTCGTCGGCACTGGCCGTTCCTGCGATCACCTCGTCGGCGCCGATGGCGCGGCGGAGCGCGCTCAGTTCGTCGCCGCCGGCCGATGTGGCCAGCACGATCCGCCAGCCGCGGCCGGCCAGGGTGCGCAAGAGATCGCCCGCGTGGCTGATCGCGGCCAGACGGTCGTAGTACGTCGCGTACAACGTCTTGTGGGCGGCACTGATCCGGGCGTCCTGTTCGGGGACCCGGTCCTCGCCGAGCAGATGCGCGATCAGATCCCCCGACCTGAGCCCCAGCGCCCGGTGGATGTCCCGGCTCGCGACGAGATGGCCGGCCTGTCGGAAGGCCTCCCACCACGACGTCACATGCAGATGATTCGAATCGACCAGCGTCCCGTCCACGTCGAACACCGCCGCGTTTGCCATTGTGCGTCTCGCTTTCCGAGGGAGAGTTCCGATCATGCCGAGCCGGACGCCCCCTCCCGGGCGCGCCACGCTCTGGTGCATCCGGCGCGCCAGGTGAAAGTGGGCCTGCGGTGGGGAGCCGGTCCGGCTCTCGACGCCGGTGGCCGTGTGGGCAGCGCCGACGGGCGGAGCGGGCCCGTGTAGTTGAATCGACAACAGGCGCAGTTCCGGAGTCTCGGCCAACAATGGTGATCCGATGGGCGTGCGCCCCTCTGGGCGCCCGGGGTCCTGCCTGCCCCGACCGTTTGCCGCCCGGGCAAGTCCCTGCTGTGCGTTCTCTCCCCTGGGGAGGAAGTCGTGCTGATGCCCAACGAGGACGAAGTCGCCGAGCTTCTCAGCAACTACCGGATACAGGAACGTCGCATGCTGCGCGACCCGGCCGACCCGGAGATCAGTGCGCGTTTCCGGGACACCGCCTACACCCTGTGCGTCCTGATGGGCCGGCGTACCGCACTGGAAGCGGTCCACAGGGCTGAGCGCTACCTCGCCTCGGTGCGGGCCCGGAGCAAACCCGGGCCGGGGCGCTGAACGGCCTGGACCCGATGGTGAACGACCTCTCCGGCGGGACGCCGGCCGGGAATCCTGCCGTCTTCACCGCGCTCGCTGTGGCCGCCGCCTACCCCACACCGGCCCTGTGACCGGCTCCTGCGCGACCTGCGGATCGAACGACGACGAATGTGGCGCTGCTGATCGCTCGCGCCCGCGGCTGAACGACGAGGGCCCGCTCGCCACGAGCCTTGTCCTGCTGATCACCGCGCTTCTTCCGTGTGCTCGCCCTGGTGCTGCTGCTGCTCAGAACCGCTGCTGCCGCGGCTCATTCTCCCCGCGGCAGCAGCGGCCCGAGCGGACCGAGGTCAAGGTTCAGGTCTTCGGGCCGCAGGCCGAACTTTTCCCGGAGAACCCCCATGCGGTCCTCGAGAAGCATCAACGTGAGCCCGATGCGCTCCTCCTGCTCGGGGGTGAGCTCACCGGTCTCCACCCGCCGCAGCGCCTGGCGTTCCATGAGCTGACGCAACAGCTCCACCACGGTGAGGACGAGTTGGGCCAGGTCCCGCTCCACGGTGTCGGGATCGAGTTCGACGCGCCGGCCGCCGCTCATGCCCGCCCCTCGATCCGCGCGCGCTCGTCGAAGGGCTCGCGCTCTTCGAAGGGCGTGCGCTCCTCCATCGGCTCGAAGGGTGAGCCGACGCCCGGCCCGACCGAACTGATCAGCGCGTTGAGGTCGACACGTACGAGATCGACGTCCGCGATCCGCAGGGTCAGATCGCCGCGGATCACGACCCCGCCCGCCAGCAGCCTGTCGAGCAGATCGACAAGGGCCAGCTGCCGCTGGGCCGACAGCTGCGTCTCCGGAGCGACGCCCGTCATGCCTGGTCCCCCTCTCCCACGAACGAGTAGGGCGCCCATGGGCCGGTCAGCTCCACATGCACCCCGGGCTCGCCCGGCGTGAGGCGCCGCACTTCTTCGACGAACGCCTCGCTGTGCTCGCGCGGCACGAGATAGGCGGCGTTGAGGACATTGCCGTGCGGGACTCCCGGGAGGCGGGCGTCCTGGGGGCGGTGCAGCAGGCCCGCTTCTGCGCGCCGGGAGAGTTCCGTGTGGATCCTGCGCGAGACGGAGTCCGCCTGCGACCAGGTGTTCTCCTGGGCGTCACGGCGGCGCAGACGTTGGCGCAGATAGTCCCTTCCGGTGGCCGGTGCCTCGGGCTCCGCCGTCGCGGACGTCTCCCGGCTGCCCTGGGCGTACACCTTCACGCCCCACTCCACGCGGCCGTCCAGGCGCTCCAGGGCCCGCGTGAACCGTTCGCGTCCGGAGTCGATGAGGCGCTTCACGCCGCTGTCGTCGCGGCAGACGGTGACGAGGCGCAGCGGCAGGGGCGAGGTGACCGCGGTGAGGGCCCCGACGACGGCTTCGTGCCCCCGCGCGGTGGCGGCAAGCCAGTCGAGGTCCTCCAGGCGGGCGCGGAGCGGGGCGTCGGCGAACTCGTCCTCGGGCACCTCGCTCACCACCGCGACCAGACCGCCGTGGTCCACGTTCCGCACCGGCGCGCCCCCGACGCCTCGCACGTCCTCCGGCAGGAAGCCGTCGAAGGGACGGGTCACGGCGTACACATAGCGCAGCTCCGTCATGCGGTCTCCGCCTCACCCTCGAGGGCAGCGATGCGCTGCCGCAGACGGTCGTTCTCCTCGGCGAGCTCCCGCCTCCGGGCTCCGGACGACAGGGCCGGATCGTCGACCCACCAGTCGATGCCCATCTCCTTCGCCCGGTCGACGGAGGCGACGACCAGACGGAGCTTGATGGTGAGCAGTTCGATGTCGAGCAGATTGATGCGGATGTCACCGGCGATGACGATGCCCTTGTCGAGGACGCGTTCGAGGATGTCGGCGAGGTTCGCCCCGCCGGCGCCGGCGGTGTCGTACGGGCCGGGCAGCCGGCTCGGTGTGGTCATGGCGGGGGATTGCCTTTCTCAAGCCTGTCGAGGAGCTCGTCCTCGCGGCGGTCGAACTCGGCCTCGTCGATCTCACCGGCCTCCAACTGCTCTTCCAGAAGGGCGAGTTCGCGAGTGACGGCGGACGGGTCGTAGTACTGCCGCTCGGCCTCGTCGGCGACCTGCCGGAGCACCCAGAGGGTGCCCCGTACAGGGGCCGCCGGAAGCAGGAGCAGTTCACCCAGCAGACCCATGGTTGGTCACCCCACGAAGCTGTACGGGGGCAGCGGACCACTGACCTGCAGTTTGAGCTGGGGATTTCCCTTCTGCAGGGTGTCGACCACGCTGAGGAACGCCTGCTCGTCGTCCCGGGCGACCAGGCACGAGACGCTCACCAGCCAGCCGGTCGAATCCGGGCCGCGGCTGATCGCCTCGGCGGTTCGCTCGAGTTCCTGGTGGACCTGGCCGGCGTCGATCTGCTCGCGCTGCTGCACGGCGGCCACGATCCGTTCCCCGAGCTGAAGCTTCTGCTCATGGGTGCCGCCGCCCGCCCGCTGGTTGGCCTCGCTCATCGCGCGCAGCCCGGGGTTGTCGGCGAGCACCTGGTGCAGGACGGCCTCCTCGTTGTGGGTGGCCTTCACGTTGTACTCGACCTTGCCGTCGAGCGCGGTGAGCCGCTCCTGGAAGTGGTCCGCGCGCTCGGCGAGCACGGCCTTCACCGCGTCGTCGTCCGGCGACACCCCGCCGAAGCGCATCGGCAGCACGGCTCCCGTGACGGATGCCTCCGAGAGGACACGCTGGTGGGCGAGAAGGTCACGGCGCTTGGGCCTGAGGTTCTCGGGTGCATCGCTGACAATGGCCAGCAGCTCGCCCTCGGTCACGGTGCGTACGGGCAGCGGGGGCTCGCCCACACCCACGAGTTCCGTGGTGGGACCGGGGTGGGAGCGGCGGGTGATGCCGTAGACGTACGTACTCACTCCTGCTCCTCCTTCTTGCGGGACGACGTGGTGCGCCGGGTCCGGGGCTTGGGCTCCGGCTCCTCCTCGCCGCGGGAACCCAGTGCGTCCGAGATGGTCTGGGCCGCGCCGGAGAGCACGCCCTTGGTCTTGCCCCGGGCGCCGTTCTCTGTGACGTCGCCGACGATCTCGGGCAGCCCGGGACTCTTGTTCGGGCCGGACTCCAGGTCGAGACGGTTGCACGCCTCGGCGAACCGGAGATAGGTGTCGACGCTCGCGACGACGACCCGTATGTCGATCTTCAGGATCTCGATGCCGACGAGCGAGACGCGCACGAAGGCGTCGATGACCAGCCCGCGGTCGAGGACGAGTTCGAGGACGTCGTAGAGTCCACTGCTGCCGCCGCCACTGCGGCTCTGTTGTGCCGGAACAACCGTCATGGTGTCCGGGCCTCCTGTCTGGTCGTTTCGTTGTGGTCCGTTTCGATGAGCGTGTGATCCGGCGCCGGAGAAGGTCCGCCGACCGGCGGGACCGGGACCGTCGGGGAAACGGCCAGGTGCACCGTCAGGAGGGGTCGGCCCTCCCGCGCTCGTAGCGCCTCACGCGCCGGTAGTCGGTCAGCTCGGCATCGGGGCCGAGAGCGACCTCGTAGGTCGCCAGCAGGCTTGCCGTGTCGGGCACACGGGCGAGTTCGAGGACTTCGATCTCCAGCGCCCAGCCGTCCTCCGTGCGTGTGAAGGACGACACCGACTCGGCGTGCATTCCGGTGAGTTCGGCGAGCTGTGCCCGGGCCTGCCGCAGCACCTCCACGGCAGCGGGCGGACGGTCCGCCCCGGAACCACCGGAGGATTTCCCTGAGTTCGTCATACCGGCCGGCCCTCCATCGGGTTACCCACTGTGCGCTGCGGAAACATGTCGATCGGTCATCGGCGTATGCCGGAACCGGGGTCGGGAGCGTACGAGGGCAGCGGCGGCGCCTCCGGCGGCAACGGGGCCGGCGAGGCGGACGCCTCGCTGCGCGCCGCCGTCCTGAGCGCGAACGCCACGCCCGCGAGTGCGGCTCCGACGACCAGCGGGGCGGCCCACGCGGGCATCACCGCGCTGAGCACCAGCACAAGGCAGGCGACCAGCGCCCCGCCCGCATAGAGCCCGACGACTCCGGAGCCCGTGTAGAGCAGCGCCGTGCGCCGCTGCCTCTTCGTCTGTTCGCGCAGCTCGTCCTTCAGTGCCTCACGGACGACCTGGGCGACATGGTCCGACAGGTGGGTGTCCATGGACGCTCGCGTACCCGCGCTTTCACCCCGTACGCGTCCCGCGTTGCGCACCCCCGGCCTCTCCGATTCGTCCTTTCCCTTCCGCCCTGCCAGTCCTCTTCCCGATCGTCGCCCGCGCCGCGGTCGCCCCCACGGGGACGGGCGCGCACGCCCCGAGAGCCGGCCCGGTCGGGCTCACGCGCCGCCGGACCCTCGCCGCTCAGCCGAATTGCGCGCTTCTCAGCAGCAGTTGGACGACATCGGCACCGGCGATGACCACGGTCGCCAGAAAGGGGAGCCGCCCACGGGCCGCACCGGGCGACGCCACGGCGACGGAGCAGAGCAGCACGGTCGACGACGCGATGACCCAACCCGCCGGGGATACGGCGCCCGGAGGCGCGAGGAGCAGGACGAAGGAGGACGACAGCACCAGCAGCGCCGCCATCAGTCCCGACCGCCCCCTGCCCAGCCGCTGGGGAAGACCGTTCACACCTGTCACGAGATCGTGCTCGATGTCCGGCATCACATTGGCGAAGTGGGCACCTGTGCCCAGCAGGGCCGCTGCGGCCATCAGCCACGCAGGCGGCCATGGTGCGCCGGGAAGGCCGAGGGTGACGACCGCGGGGAGCAGCCCGAAGGCGACGGCGTACGGGACCCAGGAGAAGACCGTGCGCTTCAGCTGAAGGTTGTACCACCAGGCCGCCGCCACGCACACGAGATGAACGCAGCCCGCGAGCAGACCGCAGGCCAGCGACAACGGAACACAGACCGCCAGGGACGCGCCTGCGGCGACGGCCACCGTGCGTGGGGGGACCAGCCCCCTCACCAGCGGCTTGTCCTGGCGGCCCACCGTACGGTCGCGCCCCAGATCCACGCGGTCGTTGCACCAGCCCACCGACAACTGCCCGGCCGCCACCGCGGCGACAACCGCCAGGCCGCCGGGGAAGCCTCTGCCCGTGACGGCGGCCAGCGCCGCCGCGAGGACGGTGACGGCGGCCGCGGGCAGCGGATGACACGCTTTCAGCAGCTCTGTCGCCGGCCGGCCCGGCGGAACGGGCGGCGCGACCGCCGCTTCATCATGGGCAGTCCTGCTCAGCACGCCCTCACGCTACGCCATGGCGCGCCCGATTCATTCAGTTTCATCACATTCTGTCAGGCCCTCTTCTATGGTGGACCGATGACGCGTGTCCTGGGCGTGAGTGCGGTGTTCCCGCCTCACCGGTATCCGCAGGCAGACATCACGGAGGCGCTCGTCCGCTGCCTGCCGCAAGGTTCCGATGCCGGGCTGCTGCGCCGTATCCATGCGTCCGCCGGGGTCGACGCCCGGCATCTCGCGCTGCCACTGGACCGGTACGGGCGGCTGGGAGGCTTCGGCCGGGCCAACGACGCCTATATCGCGGCGGCGTCCGACCTCGGCGCCCGCGCTCTCGGGATGGCGCTCGACGAGGCAGGCGTGGCCCCCGAAGAGGTCGACACGGTCGTCTCCACCTCGGTGACCGGTATCGCCACACCGTCGCTCGAGGCCCGGCTGGCGGCCGGGGCCGGGCTGCGCCCCGACGTGAGGAGAATCCCGCTCTTCGGTCTCGGCTGTGCCGGCGGCGCAGCCGGGGTGGCGCTGGTCCACGACTACCTGACCGGCCGGCCGGACCATGTCGCGGTCCTGCTCTCCACGGAGCTGTGCTCGCTCACGCTGCAGCCGGCGGACACTTCGACGGCGAACCTGGTGGCAGGCGCGCTCTTCGGCGACGGAGCCGGGGCGCTGCTGGCCGTCGGCCGGAACCACCCACGTCACCGTGAAGGGCCCGGCCCCCTCGTGGTGGGCAGCCGCAGCCGCCTCTATCCGGGAACGGAACGCACCCTCGGCTGGGACATCGGCGAGTGGGGGTTCCGCATGGTCCTCGGCAGCGAGCTACCGGAATTGATCAGGCTGAACGTGGGCCAGGAGATCGCCTCCTTCCTCGCGGAGCACGACCTCAAGCCGCTGGACGTGGCGGCCTGGGTCAGCCATCCCGGCGGACCGAAAGTGCTGGATTCACTGACCGACGCCCTCGGCCTGCCCGGCTCGGCCTTCGAACCGAGCCGGCGCTCACTGGCCGACGCCGGGAATCTGTCCTCCGCGTCGGTCCTTCACGTACTGCGCGACACCCTGAGCGCAGAACCACCCGAACCGGGGTCCGGAGCCGCCGGGCTGATGCTGGCGTTCGGTCCCGGAGTCTCGTCCGAACTCGTCCTGCTGCGTTGGTGACTTCATCCATGACTGCCTACGTCGCCTTTCTCGTGCTCATCCTGCTGGTCGCGGCGGAGCGGCTGGTCGAGCTCTTCGTCGCCGCTCGTCACACCGCGTGGAGCCGCGAGCGCGGCGGGAAGGAGTACGGTCGCGGCCATTACCCGGCCATGGTCGCCCTCCATACCGCCCTGCTGGTGGGCTGCGTCGCCGAACCCTTGGTCGCCCACCGCCCGTTCGTCCCCGTGCTCGGCTGGTCGATGCTGGCACTGACGGTGGCCGCCCAGTCACTGCGGTGGTGGTGCGTCGCCGCACTCGGCCCCCGCTGGAACACCCGGGTGGTCGTGGTACGGGATCTGCCGCTGGTCACCTCCGGGCCGTACCGCCGGCTCAGACACCCCAACTACCTGGCGGTGGTGCTCGAGGGGCTCGCCCTTCCCCTCGTCCATTCGGCATGGGTCACGGCACTCACTTTCTCCGCGCTGAACCTCGTGCTCCTCGGTGTACGCATCCGCTGCGAGGAGGCGGCACTGTCCCTGGGCCGGGACCCACAACTCGCGGATGCCGTACGGTGATCGACCTGCTCGTCGTCGGTGGCGGACCCGCGGGACTGGCCACGGCCATCCACGGGGCACTCGCCGGACTCGAGGTCGTCGTCGCCGAACCGCGTCCCACCCCCGTCGACAAGGCCTGCGGTGAGGGGCTGATGCCGGGAGCCGTGCGGGCGCTCGGGGAGCTCGGTGTGACGGTCGCGGGCAAGCGGTTCCACGGTATCCGCTACGTGGACGGCATCTCGGGGCGCAGCACCGAGGGGCACTTCCGCGCAGGACACGGACTCGGCGTGCGGCGTACGGAACTCCAGGCGGCTCTGGCGGAGCGCGCCGCGGCGCTCGGGGTCCGTCTGGTGCCCCATCGCCTTGGCCAGGTGCACCAGGAGCGGCACTGCGTGACGGCCGGTGGAATGACGGCCCGCTACCTCGCCGCTGCGGACGGTCTGCACTCCCCCACCCGGCGCGCTCTCGGTCTGCGCACGCCGCCCGACCCCCGACGGGCCGCACGCTACGGGCTGCGCCGTCATTACGCCGTCGAACCCTGGAGCGACCTGGTCGAGGTGCACTGGTCGGCCCGCTCCGAGGCCTACGTCACCCCGCTCGCCCCCGATCTCGTCGGCGTCGCCGTCCTCGGCGCCGACCGTGCCCCGTTCCAGGCGCAGCTGGCCCGCTTCCCGATCCTGTCCTCGCGCCTGCCCGCCGGCGCGGGCACCCGGGTTCGCGGCGCCGGTCCGCTGCGGCAGCAGGTGCGCGCGCGGGTCGCGGGCCGCGTACTTCTCGTCGGCGACGCGGCGGGCTACGTCGACGCGCTGACCGGCGAGGGCCTCACCCTCGCCCTGACCGCTGCCGGCGAGCTCGTCCGTTGCGTACGCGCCGATTGCCCGGAGGACTACGAGCGGGCCTGGAGACGGCTCTCCCGGAGCTACCGGATGCTCACAGGCTCACTGCTCCGGGCCCGCGAATGCCCGCTCCTCGGACCGCGCATCGCGCCACTCGCCGCGCGTGTGCCGCGCCTGTTCCGGGCAGGGGTGAACCTGCTCGCCTGAGCGCGCCGCGGGGCCGTGCGACGTCCCCGCGGGCCGCGGGAGCGACGCCGTTGCTGACGGGACCGTCCGACCCCGGCAGGCGGCCCCGGGCCCGTGGTGTTCCGGTCCCGGCAGAGCTGGGCCGTCAGTGCCCCGAGGTGGGGGTATCCGTCTGCGGGTCCTGCGGATCCACCCCCGTGTAGGCCCTGGCGTCCCTGCTGCCGCTCGGGCGCTGGGAGCGACCGCGGCTGCCCGTGTCGCGCATTCCTTCTTCCTCGGCCTTTCCGCCGCGGTCCTCGCCGCTGCGGCTGTCGCTCTGCACCGGTGTACCGACTGCCGAGGCCTCCTTGTCCTCGTGGCTGGCGCTGTGGCTCTTCTTCGACCAGGGCGCATAAACGTGGGGATGGAACGAGCGGTGCCCGCTGGGGTTGTCCTGATGCTTGTCGTCCACATCGGGCGACCAGCCATGCTGGTCGGACCCCTTGAACCGGCCGGGCCCCTCGCCGTGCGAGCGCTCATGCCGCTTCCTCCACATGACAGCCTCCTCTTTTCCCATATCGGGAGAAATTCACATGTACTACTGATCTGCCCTTTTATGGCCGTCTCACTCGACAGGACGCGAAGCGGGGTGGGGCGCAGGATCGTGGGTAGCCACGCGGACACAGACCATCCGGCATGGGAAGGAAGACCGCCATGAAACGTGCCAGGCAGCACGGCAAGCCCGATCCGTCGGCGGCGGAGGAGCTCGAGCGGGAGATCAGGGATGCCGAACTCGATGTGACCGAACGTCGGCTCCCCCGCGGTGGGTACGGCGACGCACTCACAACGAACCGCCGCGCGCAGGAGGACGTGTCCCGGGCGGACGTCGACCGGTAGCCCGACGGGCATTCACGGCGAGGCGCTCGAACGCGTCGGCAGGCCTTGCGTGTGCCGGAAGTCCCGGCGGACGCAAGGCCTGACCGACGGCTGAACCGTTCGAGAGCCGGCCGTCAGCCGCCGGCTCCGCCGCTGCCGTGCGAACCACCGCCGTTCTCGTCGGGGCCCGGCCCCCGCACGGGTGCCGGACGGCTGCTGTGCCCCTTCAGCTCATGAGGCGTGAGCCGCCCGCCGTCCTCCGGAAAGAGGTCCTCGTCCGGCTCCCGGTTCTCCTCGATGTGACTGCGGTGCGCCGGTGGCACCGGCTGCTCCTCGGGGCGGGGCGGCGGCGGCTCCGTCGCACGCCGCTTGATCCCCCAGCGCACCGCGACGATCAGCACGACGACGATGACGATTCCCGCCACGAGCGGTCCGATCCCGCCCAGCAGCGGACTTCCGGCGACCTCGGTGGACGCCCCGGTGACGGACAGTTGCTGAGCACTTTCCAGTGCGTTCATATGCTGTGCCTCCTGCACAAGTGGTCGCGGTCCCACGACAGGCGGTCAGGACCTCGGACCCAGGGCCTCAGGACCTCGGACCCAGGGCCTCAGGGCCTCAGGAGGGTCTTGATCATGCCGTCCTCCTTGGCCTGGAACATCCGGTAGGCCTCGGGCCCCTTCTCCAGGGGCATGGTGTGCGTCGCGAACCCCTCGACACCCAGGAGATCCCGGTCGCCGAGCAGCGGCATGATGTCGTCGACCCAGCGCCTGACGTTGGCCTGCCCCATACGGAGCTGGATCTGCTTGTCGAACATGGTCATCAGCGGCAGCGGATCCGCCGCGCCTCCGTAGACGCCCACAACGGAGATCGTTCCGCCGCGCCGCACCAGTTCGATCGCCGTGTACAACGCACTCAGGCGATCGATACCGGCGTGCTCCATCAGCCGCGCCGCCACGGAATCGGGAAGCATCCCGACCACCCAGTGCGCGGCCTTGGCGACAGGCGCACCGTGCGCCTCCATGCCGACCGCGTCGATCACCGCGTCCGTACCGCGCCCGTCCGTCGCCCCCCGGACGATCTCGGCCAGATCCTTGCCGTGGGTGCGCAGGTCGAGCGTCCTCACCCCATGAGCGGCTGCCCGCTCGAGACGGGCCTCTACGAGATCGACGCCGACGACGAGGCGGGCGCCGCGATGGAGTGCGATCCGTGCCGCCATCTCACCGATCGGGCCCAGTCCGAGGACGGTGAGGGTCCCGCCGGGCGGAATCCCCGCGTACTCGACGGCCTGCCAGGCGGTGGGCAGCACGTCCGAGAGGTAGACGAACCGCTCGTCCGGCGGGCCGTGGGGGACCTTGACGGGCAGGGTGTTGCCGAACGGGACCCGAAGCAGCTCGGCCTGACCTCCGGGTACCTGGCCGTAGAGCTTGGTGTAACCGAAGAGTGCGGCGCCCATGCCGCGTTCCTTGACCTGTGTGGTCTCGCACTGGGACTGAAGCCCCTGGTCACACATGTAGCAGTCGCCGCAGGAGATGTTGAACGGAACCACCACCCGGTCACCGGCAGTCAGCGCGGTGACGTCGGTTCCAACCTCCTCGACGATGCCCATCGGCTCGTGGCCGAGGATGTCGCCGGGGTCGAGAAACGGACCCATCACTTCGTAGAGGTGCAGGTCGGAACCGCAGATACCGGTGGAGGTGATCCGGACCAGGATGTCCGTGGACTCCTTCAGCGGCGGATCCGGCACGGTCTCCACCCTGACATCGCGCTTGCCTTGCCATGTGAGTGCGCGCATGGTCTTCCTCCAGAGGTCTGGAGTGCCGCCGGTGTCGGCGGACCGCCGGCACCCTGCTGACGTATCAACGTTCCGCCTGCCCTGCCGAAGAGCCACCACACCTGGGCCGGGGCCTGGGCCAGGGCCGGGGCAGGGGCAGGGGCCGGGGCCGGGGCCGGGGCCGGGGGTGCGCAACACTCCCCGGCCGGTGCCCGCAGCCCTTCGCACCGGCCGGGGAGTACCGTGGAATGACCCCAGGCAGTCAGGCGGTGGGCAGTTGTGTCGACGTCGAGTCGTACGGTGTTCGGTGCTCCTTGCTGGGTGAGTCTGATGGCGCGGGATCTGCGTGCCGCGCAGGACTTCTACGGTGCGGTGTTCGGCTGGGAGTTCCGGCGTACCTCACTGGGCGAGGAGTTCTCCGTCGCTTTCCACGAGGGCGCCCCGGTCGCCGGTATCGGCGCCCTGGCCCGCAGCCTTTCGGTACCGGTGGCCTGGACCCCGTACTTCGCCGTGGAGGACGCCGACACCACCGCCGCCAGGATCCGCGAACGCAGCGCGACCGTCGCGGTCGGCCCCCTCAGCTTCGGCACCGGCCGCGCCGCCCTGGCCGCCGACCGCGACGGAGCCGTCTTCGGCATCTGGCAGGGCAGAGTCATCCCCGACTGGCGCGTCGGCCGCGCCAAAGCACCCGCCTGGCTCGAACTACGCACCCGCGACGCCTTCGACGCCGCCATCTTCTACGCCGAAGTCCTCGACTGGGCCTGCGAGAAACCCGGCTGCTGCCAGGTCGCCTACGAACACGACCACGTCGTCCTGCACCACGACGGCGACACCGTCGCCCGGCTCACCGCAGGCGCCGTCGAAGCCGCCCCCGACCCACACATCCGCCCCCGCTGGCACGTCCACTTCTACGTCCCCGACCTCGACACCGCCCTGCACACCGCCACCCACCACGGCGCCACCACCCTGCCCACCCCCACACCCCCCAACCACCACCCCGACACCCCCCAACACGCCACACTCCGCGACCCCGACGGCGGACTCTTCACCCTCACCACCCGGGCCGCGGGCCGGCGTGGAGCTGCTGCGCCGCTCCACGCACCGGGGGCGGTCCCCCGCGGCCGGTGGGCGTCCCAGGTGCGACCGGTGCCCGACGACAGCCGGTCGAGCTGCTGAAGCACTCCGCAGGCGTCAGCCGCGGCCGCCGGCGAACACCGCTTCGGCCGCGGTGTGGTGCAGGTCGTCCACCACTGCCATCTGGTCCGTCGCGCGCTCGACGAGCGTGCGGAGCCGTGACGTGTCGAGGCGGTCCGACTCCTCGGCCACGGGAAGCAGTGCGTTCCACAGATGGTGTTTGCCCTGGATGCCGAGCCTCAGGGTTTCCAGTTCGATGAGAGTGCTCAGCCCTGAGCGTCGCAGGACACGGCCGTTCGGCTTCAGCCGCGCGGCCTTCTCCGCGGCCCAGCCGCCGTAGACCTTGTAGCGGCGTGGGGCGATGTCGAGCGCGTCCATCAGCTCCAGAAGACTTTGGCGGTCCTCGGCGATGTCGTCGGCCAGTTGCTGCAGTTCCCCGGCACGAGCCGACGTCCGGTGGACCCGCGCGATACGCCGGGACAGCTCGACCCCTGACGTGGAGCCGGCCAGATGGTCGTTCAGGTAGATACTCAGAGCTTTGCGATCCACGGGGCCTTCTCTCGGCTGCGACGGGGCGGACAACACTCGCGCCTCGGAGTCCGCCTACCGATTCTTCCGCCGATACCGGCCGGAATCACGCTGTACGCGATCCGTCCCTCTTCCAGAGGTATGCGCCGGGATGAGCAGGCCTCCAGGACGCCGCAGGTCCAGCCTGTATGCCCCCGCATCGAATTGTTATGGGGCGGATGCGAGTTGTGGTGCCGCGGAGAGTACTGTGCGCTTTCACCAAGACCCGATGTACGGATCTACGTGGAGGATTGATGAAGGCACCCACCCGTGCGTGGAAGCGCTCGGGCGCTCTGATAGCGGGCACGGCCGCAGCAGTCGTCGGAGTGGGTCTGTGCGCCACTCCGGCTTCGGCCCACACTCCCGTGTGGAACGTGACGTGCTCCGAAGTCACCGTCGACCTCAAGGCGTACAACGACGACGTCACCAACACGGTGACCATCACCGTCGACGGCAAGGACCTGCTGCCCGCGAAGGAGTTCGGGAGCGCGTTCCACGAGACGCTCACGCTGCCCGAGCACAAGGCCGAGGCGGCGGTACGGCTCGTCGTCAAGGCGGGCGACGGCGAGCGCTTCTCTTACGACGACGAGAAGACTTCGCCGGTCTGCGAGTCCACGCCGAAGCCGCCCGAGCCCTCGAAGCCGGCGGAGCCCTCGAAGCCGGCGGAGCCTTCGAAGCCGGCGGAGCCTTCGGACACTCCGAGCACCGAGCCGCCCACCTCCGAGGCTCCCCCGGCGCCGAGCACGCCGCCGGGCGACCTCGCCGAGACGGGTGGATCCAGCGCCACCCCCGTGATCGCCGGCGCCGCGGCCGTCGCGGTCCTGGCCGGAGGCGGCATCCTCGTGGCGACCCGCAAGCGCCGCGCCGCCCGCGGCTGAGCGCTTCCCCGCACGGTGGACTGTGCCCTGCGGCCGCCTTCCGGCCGCAGGGCACACGCATGCCTGGACGTCACGCCCTGCCGGCCCCACCCGTCGTCGGCCTCAGCCATCCGGGGCCCGCGCGCCGTACGGGCCCGTAAATCGGCCCCTCCGATGTGATCCCACACATAGGAGCCACGTCACGTCCTAACGGCGATAGTAGAACCGGCACCCTCACATCCGCCAAGAAAGGCCGTACGGTAGATCATTTCGGACATTTGCCAGTAGTCGGTTAGTACGTCACATCGTTGCGCCATCCTCCGGACGCCGTTAACCATGGCTGACGTTCCGGGGAGCCACTCGACGGACGGGCGGATCCCGCCGGCGTCGAGCGCTCCCGCCCCGCACGCGGAGTACCGCTCCGCAGCGCCGGACCGAGCCCAGCCGGTCTCCCCATCACGTCGCCCCTTGGAGAGTTGCTTCCGTATGACCGCCTACACGAAGACGAGCACCAGCCGCACCGCCCGACTCCGCAAGTTCTCCGTCTCAGGCATGGTCACCGCGGGTGCCGCGGCCGCCGCAATCACTCTCGCGCCCGCGCCCGCCCATGCCGCACCGGCCGCCGTCGGCGCCCCGGCCGCCGGCATCACCGCCGCCGACACCCCGGCCGCGAAGAAGGACAAGAAGGTCTACGCCGAGAACCTCGACGGCTGGATCAAGGAAGCCCTGGACATCATGAAGGCCGAGGACATCCCCGGCAGCTACGAGGGCCTGCACCGCAACATCATGCGCGAGTCCGGCGGCAACCCGAAGGCCCAGAACAACTGGGACGTCAACGCCCAGAACGGCACCCCCTCCAAGGGTCTGCTCCAGGTCATCCAGCCCACGTTCGAGGCCTATCACGTCGCCGGTACGTCGCACGACCTCACCGACCCGGTCGCCAACCTCACCGCCGCCGCCAACTACGCCGCCGACAGGTACGGCTCCATCGACAACGTCGACTCCGCCTACTGAGCCGGCCCACCCGGCCGTGCGCATTGGCGCCAGGAGCCGGTCAGTGACGATGGTGGACACGGGCCAGGACGAGCACCGTGTCGTCGTCCGGCGGATCGGGCAGCAGACGCGCGAGAATCCGGTCCGCTACCGCCTCCAAGGGGCCTGAAGCGCCGCTGAGTTCGGCGCGGAGACGGTCAATGCCTTCTTCTATGTCCCTGCCGCGCGCCTCGATGAGGCCGTCGGTGTACAGGGCGAGGGTGGAGCCGTCGGGGATGTCGATCTCGGTCGTCCCGAAAGGCTGACCGCCGACTCCGAGAGGTACGCCCAGCACATCGGCGACCGTTGTGACCGTGCCGTCCGGACCGAGCACGAGCGGCGGCGGATGCCCGGCGCTGGCGATGCGGGCGCTGCCGTTGCCGGGGTCGTAGGAGATGTAGAGGCAAGTGGCCAGCTCGATGCCCGCCTCGTCCGCGCAAGCGTCGAGTTCGGCGAGCAGTTCGTCCGGTTCCTGGTTGTGCCGCGCGAGCGCCTTGGCCGTGATGCGGAGCCTGCCCATGGCCGCGGCGGCAGGAACCCCGTGTCCCATGACGTCGCCGACGACGAGTGCCACGCGGCCGCCGGTCAGGTTGATCACGTCGTACCAGTCGCCGCCCACCTCCGTGATGTGACTGCCCGGGACATAGCGGTGGGCGACCTCCACATAGGGGCTGGTCGACAGCGCCGTGGGCAGCAGCGCGCGTTGGAGCGTCAGCGCGATGTCCTGGACCCGGCTGTAGAGACGCGCGTTGTCCAGACACAACGCCGCCCGGGAGGCGAGTTCACCGGCGAGGCTGAGATCCTGCTCGGTGAATGCGGGACGGGCGCCCGAGCGACCGAACATGGCGAGTCCCAGCACCGTGCCCCGGGCGATGAGCGGGGCAAGAAGGATGCAGGTCAGCCCGCTTTCGAAGAGCAGCTGTACGCGAGCCTGGTGCATGACCGTCGTGGTCATGAAATCCTCGTTGATGAGAATGCAGACCGGCCGGCCCGTCAGCAGCATCTTGTGGACCTTGGAGCCGGGCGGGTACGTCACGCTCTCCAGCCCGCTCACGAGCTCGGTGGCGGGAGGAGGCAGCACGGTACCGGAGGCGATGCGCCGTGTGACGAGCGGCAGCTCCGGATTGAACGCCTCGGCCTCGTCCATCGACTCCACGACCTCCACCACGGATGCGTCGGAGAAATCCGGAACAGCTGCTTCCACCAGCTCCCGTGCTGTCAGGTTCACGTCGAGAGTGGTGCCGATCCGCGCCGCCGCCCGGTCGAGCAGCGCCAGCCGCTGCCGGGCCGCCGTCGCCTCGACGATGGCGTGCTCGCGATCGGTCACGTCCACCAGCAGCCCGCCCAGCCCCGGCCGGGTGTCGCCCGCCTGCGTCAACGGGAAGAGACTCACCGACCGCACCTGGTCGCGGTCGGGGCGACCCGGGGTGCGCAGGCCCACCAGTGTGCTGATGACGGGCCGGCCCTCCGCGGCGACGGCGCGCAGCATGCGCTGGTACTCCCCGCCGTCGGAGGTGATCATGATGTCCTCCATCGCGCGCCCGAGATGTTCCTCGACAGTCAGGCCGTCCATGTCGGCGAGGGCCTGATTGACGTGGACGTACCGCAGGTTCTCGTCGAGCATCACCAGGCCGATGGGGCAGGTGGTGAAGAGTGCGTCGAGGAAGGCGAGGTTGGTCTTCACCCGGTCGAGCTCGTCCTCCCGGCTCGCCAGACCCATCACGACCGAACCGTCCGTGGTGCCGGCCACGGAGAAGACGCGGAACGCGCACCTGAAGACCGTGCCGTCCCGGTGCAGCGCGGGCAGCCGACCGCGCCAGTACCCGAGGGTCCGGCCCCGGTGCGCCAGCCGCACGGAGGCGCGGGGATCGCCCAGTGGCGCGTCCGGGAAGAGGGCCGCGGCGGGTCTGGACAGCACGGCCGCCGCGTCGTGCCCGAAGAGGTGCTGCGCCCCGGGCCCCCAGAAGCAGATCCGGTCGTCCTCCCCGATGCCGAAGACCGCCACAGCCACGTGCTCCAGCAGGGTCCCGGGCTCGGAGCGCAGCGGACCGGGAGTCGTCTTGCCCCCCGGACGCTCTGATGGCACCGGATGATCCTCTCCGCCGGCATGCGGTGGCGGCAGCCGTGCCCGCCCCGGAACGGCAGGCGCGGCTCGAGCCTCCTCCTATTGTGCGGACGTCGAGGCGCGGCTGCTCGTGGCACCCGTCCCAGGGCGACCGGAGCAGTCCGTCGCACGGCCGGACCAGCCGCCGGCCGGACCAGCCGCCGGTACGGTGCTCACCGGCACACCGCGCGGTGGTTCGGTCACCCGGAGCGGTCACGGCGCAACGGCGGTGGCGGTGGGCCGCCGCGAGGCCCACGCCGCGACGACGCCCGGGACCACGGGTTGCTGCGGCTCAGTAGTTCGTGATGTAGGTGTTGGCCTCGCGCACCACGGCTGCCGGATCTCCGAGATCGTGCATGTCCACGGAGATGTAGGTGGGTTTCTTGCGGGCGGCGGGTTCACAGAAGTTGTTCAACCGGTTGGCGAGCTTGGCGTTGTCGTTGGCCACGGTGGGTGCGACGGGCGCGTCACGGAAGTGGCTCATCACGAAGAGCCGGCGGAACGGCTCGTCGTCCTTGGTGAGCGGCAGGCCCTGCACCCAGGCGTAGCAGGACCAGTCCGAGTCGGTCAGCGGGAGCCCCATGGACCAGTAGTTCGACACCGTCCAGTCCCGCTCGTTCATCACGCCGAACTCCTCCCGGCCGGGCCCCGCAGAGGTGAGAATGAGCAGTTGTCTGCGCGAGTTCCGCAGCTCGCTCATCCGTGGCCAGCCCTGCTGTCGGACGCCTTCCCGGTCCGGGCGGAACAGCATCTCCTGCAGGCCCGGCACCTGCCGGATCTCCGCCTCCAGCTGGGCGGCGGAGGTGTAGTCCTCGAGGAAGACCGTGACGAACTGGTCGGGGCAGGGCTTCAGGAAGTCGGCCATGCGTTGCAGCGCGGTGCGCAACAGGACCGGGTTGTTCACGCCGTCGCAGGAGTTGTGGCACATCGCGGCGCCGCGCGCGGTGGGATGGATGTCGAGGGCGAAGCCGCGTACACCGTCCTGCAGCTGGGAGCTGATGCCTTTGCGCTGGTTGGGGAACCAGCTGACCGGGAAAGTGGCGAAGTTCCCGTCGGCATGATTGGCGTAGGCGTTGTGTGCCGTCAGGAAGGTGACCTGGTCGAGCCTTGGATCGGCGGGCATCGGGGCACGCTGCGGCGTGACCGGGGTCAGGTACCACGACGTGGCGGAGGAGTCGTCGCCGATGATCAGCCGGTCCGTGAAGCTGCCGTTCTCTCCGGGCTGGAGCGAGAGGCTGCCGGAAGCGCGGGTCAGCCGGTAGCGGCCCGGGCCGGTGGATTCGACACCGAAGACCGCCTGCTGCGAGCAGGCTCCGACACCGACCGGTCCCGGTTCCGAAGGGGCTGTCAGGCAGTTCCCGGTCGTGGTGTTCCTCAGGACGTGGCCGGTGCCCGAGGCTTCGATGCGCCACTGCTGCTGGTCCTCGTTGCCCTTGGGCCTGCGGGCCAGAGCGCTGTCGCCGCTCTGCGCGGCGTTGTAGCCGTTCCATACGTTCTGCAGATACACCGGGCCGACGGGGAGCTCGTCCGAGCGGGGCCGGGCGAAGCCCGGCGGGGCGGCCACGACCGTGCAGACCGAGAAGAAGCCGACGACCGCGGCCACGAACCGCACATGCCGGTGGCGGGGGCGTAATCCCGAGCGTCGGCTGCGGGCCGGACGGGCTGTGGGAACTCTGACAGGCGCGGGCACGAGCGTCCTCCTCGATGAGGGGTGGCCGGTGGGGACTGGTGCGCGTGCGTGGACGGAACGCCGTCGGCGCCGGGTCGGGGCGCGGCAGCAGCGAACCGCCAGGACCCTACTGCCGGGTACGGCGGAAGGGAACAGGCCGGCCCAGGACCGGAACACGAACCCTGACACCGGCGGGTCACGTCCGGGCACCGGGCGTCTGATGCCCCGACCGGTCACGGTGTGCCCCGTGCCTGGTCAGGGTGTGGGAATACCGCCGGGACGGGTGGGCCGTCCGAAGCGCACGGCGACGCCGGGCGAGTACAGCACGCTCACCGGGTCGCCGAGCGGCCCGGGGAGCCCCGCGATGCCGGTGAGTTCCTCGTCGCACTCGAGCAGCTCCGCCCGGTGCAGGGGCCACTGCGGGTGGGTGTTCGGGAGATAGGTCCGGCGTCCGAACGGTGTGCTGTGCATGCCCCAGCGTGCGGTCAGGAAGTGCTCGAGCGCCGTCGGCTCCTGAATGGGCCCACCCAGACGGATCGTGATCCGGCTGTGCGCGCCGCGAGGCCCCGGCCAGCGCCTGGAGCTGGTGTACGTGATGGTGCCGCCGCTGCGGCTGATCGTCATCCGGGACCACAGGTACGGCAACCGGAAAGCGGCTCGCGCGACGACGACCGGTATGAGACGGGAGGCGTCGAGCGAACGGAAGACGACGCCGCGCCGGCCATGGGCGTCCACCGAGTAGAGCCGCACGTTGGTCTCGGGGAAGGTCCCCAGGTAGGGCACCCCTGGAAGGCGGAACCAGCCGACGCGGTGCATACGGAAGGGAACGAGTCCCACGTAGGTGACGCCGTCCAGCGTGTCAGGAACGGTTCCGGCCGGCAGGAGGCCGGCCACATCGGCGGGATCGACCGCCCAGTGCAGAAACGCCAGGTCGAGCCATGACTGTGTGAGCAGCGGGTTCGCCGTGGAACCGGGCGGCTCGACGGAGATCGGCTCGGGTATGTGCGAGGCGACGGGCACAACGCCAGCATCGCACACACCACAGTCACCGGACGCGGAGCCAACACCGCTCCGCTCACGGCGGGTTGGGCGTCCGCCGCAGCCGGACCCGGGCATGGACCGCTCCTCCCTGCGTGGGTTCGCCCCTCCCCCACTGCTGCTGTGACCTGCCACCGATCGGCCGGGAGGCCGGGGGCGGGCTCGCCTCACGCCGCTCCGGCCCGCGTCGGCACCGGCGTGGTGATCGACTGCAGGCTCGCTCTCCGGCTGCCCTCAGTAGTGTGGGGACATGGCTGGACCGGAAGACGGGGTCCAGGGGCCGGCCCCCGACGAACCGGCCTTTGCGGCCCACCACGCGGCGCGTTGCACCGGGCTCGACGAGCTCGACTCCGCGGTGTCCCGGTGCCGGGCGTGCCCGCGGCTGGTGGCCTGGCGGGAGGAGGTCGCCAGGGTGAAACGGGCCGCGTTCCGGGACTGGGAGTACTGGGGGCGGCCGGTCGCAGGGTTCGGGCCCCCGGACGCGGCCATCGCGGTGGTCGGGCTCGCGCCCGCGGCGCACGGGGCGAACCGGACCGGGAGGATGTTCACCGGCGACGCGACCGGTGACTTCCTCTTCGCCGCGCTGCACGCGGTCGGGCTCGCCTCCCGGCCCGTGTCCACCCGTCCCGGGGACGGACTCAGCCTCCGCGGGGTGCGGCTCACCGCACCCGTGCACTGCGCTCCGCCCAAGAACAGGCCCACCCCCGCGGAGAGGGACACGTGCCAACCCTGGCTGTCGGCAGAGCTGGCACTGCTGAGCCCCCATCTGCGTACCGTCGTGGCGCTGGGCGGCTTCGGCTGGCAGGCGGTGCTGCCGGCGCTCAACGCCGCGGGATGGCGGACGCCCAGACCTCGTCCTTCCTTCGGACACGGGGCGCATGTCGTCCTGCCGGCCACGGAGCAGCGGCACGCGGTGCATCTCCTCGGGAGCTACCACCCGAGTCAGCGCAACACCTTCACCGGCCGGCTCACGTTCACCATGCTCGTGGGGATACTCCGCAGTGCCGCCGAACTTGCGGGACTGCCCGGTCGGCCGTGAGGCCCGACGGGCCGCGACCCGAGGGTGCGACAGACCGTGAGTTCTCGGCGCCTACAGGGAACCGGCCGGGTGGTCCGGTCCGCCACCCGGGCTGGGTCCACGCTCTCTCGGAGCCACGCTCAGACGGCCGCCGTACGGGGAAGCGTTGCATGCGATCGGGGCGGACGCGGCGCACCGTGTGGAGCGGCTGCCGCGTGAGCCGGGCCCGGTCGGTCTTGCGCCGACGCCGGCGCGGCTGAGCGCGCTTGGCGTGAACGGGCTTCCGCGCTGCCCGCGCCGGGGGGATCAGGGCAGAGGAGCGCCACGGGCCGTGAGCCAGAGGTCGTACCACTCCTCGTGGGAAAGGTCCGGCTGCCGCTCTGCGGCGTCGCGGCAGGCACGGATGCGTTCGGGACGCGCGCTGCCGACCACCGGGACGATCCGGGCGGGATGACGCTGCAGCCACCACAGGAGGATCGACTCCGGCGTGGTGCCCTTCCTGTCGGCGAGCGAAGCGACGAGCCGAGCGGTTGCGTGCTCCTCCGGCGTTTCCTGACGTCCTGTGAAACGGCCTTGCGCCAGTGCACCCCACGCCTGCAGTTCCATCCGGTTCTCCCGGCAGAATTCGAGCGTCCCGAGAGGAAAGCCGTTGGTGGCCGCCTCCCGGGTGTTCACGAGGACACCGGCTTCCAGCCAGTCACGCCGCTGCAGACTCATCTCCAGTTGATCGGCGACGAGCGGGACGTCCAGTCGCGCCTGGAGAGCCCCGATCTGGGCTGCGCCCATGTTCGAGACCCCGAACCGGCGCACCAGGCCCTGCCGGTGCAGCGACGTCAGCGCCTCGGCGATGTCGTCCGGATCGGCCAGCGGGTCCGGCCGGTGCAGCAGCAGCACATCGATGAAATCGGTGCGCAGCCGTGCCAGGCTCTCTTCCACCCGCCGCGCGATCGTACGTCCGCGCAGGTCGTAGATTCCGGGGCGCTCGCCGTCCGCGAGACGGATACCGCATTTGGTCTGCACGACGATGCGCTCGCGCAGTCCCGGTGTGCGGGCAAGGACCTCACCGAAGACGGCTTCCGCCTTGCCGTGCCGGTAGATGTCGGCGTGGTCGAACGCCGTGATCCCGATGTCCAGCGCCGCCAGGACCGCCGCCTCTGCAGCGGCGATGTCCGCCGCTGCGTAGGGCTCGGCGTCCCACGTCCCCCCGAGTCCCATGCACCCGTACAGGAGCCGCCCGGCGCTCATGGCTGTCTTCGTCGTCACACCGTCACCCTACGACGGAGATCGAACAGCGGGTGCGGGCATCGGCGCCATGGGTGTGGGACGGCCGATCCCTGCGTCGGCGAGGCGGTGGCACCGAGGTCCTGTCGTGTCCGGTGCGGGAGCAGGGTCTTCGCCGTGACCGAGTGAGTCCGTCTCCGGCCGGCGCGGGCAGCTCCGCCGCCAGGTTGCCGTGCGCCGGCGGCCCCTGCCTCCGACCTGCCACAGGCACCGTGGGCGCCGGGCGGTATCCGGCACCTCCTGCGTGACGGACCGTCAGATCCCGGGGTCGTCATCAGTGATCATCTTCTGTGCCGCCGCGACGAGCTCCGGCGGCATCGGGCACGACCGTCTGGCGGTCGTGTCGATGTGCACGCCGGTCAGCACCGTCACGGCCGCCACCTCGCCGGTCGCGGCGTTCTCCATACGGTGGCAGAAGCGGATCACCTTCTCCCTCACCTCCAGGACCGTGGAGCGGACCAGCACGACGTCCCCCGCGTTCACCTCCCGCTGGTACGAGATCTTCTGCTCCACCGCCACCATGCCCCGCCCCTGACCGCGCAGATAGTCGGGCGTGATGCCGAGTGAGGAGAACAGCTGCCAGGTGGCCTCGTCGAACTTCCCGACGTACCACATGACGTTCATGTGCCCCATGTGGTCGCAGTGCCATGGGTACACGGTCCCGCGATAGGTCACTTCCAGGTCAGCCATGCTGCGCCTCTCCTCCTGAACGGGCCGCCCGGCTCCCGCGGATCGGGCGACGGTCGGCCTTGCCGTACGACGGCCGTGCACCGGTGCCGCACGGCGCTCGGCGCGGGCAGGCCGCTTCCCGCACCAGGACGTTAACGGGCGGAGCTGCCACCTCTGCTTCGGGGGCGGCGTGAAGCCGGCGCACAGAGGCGCCCCCGAGCAGGGCGACACGCCAACCACCGTGCTCCACCGCGGAGTTCGACCGAGCGGCCGGCTCATCAGGTCAACCGTCCCGGACTATTGACTCCCCGTGCAACAGTCGCGATTCTCGTCGCACCGCTTGCACGTGCCATGACAATCCCCAGGGCGCGGGCGTGCGGGACGGCCTCGGCTCATCGGCCACACCATCCCCCACCGAAGACATGAGTGATGTCCATGACCCGGCACACACACCCGATACGCAGGCCCATCGCGCTCTTCTCGTTGCTCCTCACCGTGATGGCCGTGGTCCTCGGCACAGCGCCCAGTTCCTCGGCCGAGTCCGGCTGGTGGATCCCGGGCGCGCGGCCCGCGCCCGACTCCCAGATCAATGTCACGGGCGAGCCCTTCAAGGGGACCGACTCCCAGGGGCAGGTACGCGGCTTCGTCGACGCGCACAACCACCTGATGTCCAACGAGGCCTTCGGCGGCCGGCTCATCTGCGGCAGGACGTTCTCCGAGCAGGGCGTCGCCGATGCACTCAAGGACTGTCCCGAGCACTACCCCGACGGCTCCCTCGCGATCTTCGACTTCATCACCAAAGGCGGCGACGGCAAGCACGACCCCAACGGATGGCCGACGTTCAAGGACTGGCCGGCCCATGACTCCCTGACCCACCAGCAGAACTACTACGCGTGGGTCGAACGGGCCTGGCGCGGCGGCCAGCGGGTGCTCGTCAACGACCTCGTCACCAACGGCGTCATCTGCTCGGTCTACTTCTTCAAGGACCGTGGCTGCGACGAGATGACCTCCATCCGCCTGCAGGCGCAGAAGACGTACGAACTGCAGGCCTACATCGACAAGATGTACGGCGGCCCCGGCAAGGGCTGGTTCAGGATCGTCACCGACACCGCGCAGGCCCGCGAGGTCATTGAACAGGGCAAACTCGCCGTCGTGCTCGGGGTCGAGACCTCCGAACCGTTCGGCTGCAAGCAGATCCTGGACATCGCCCAGTGCGACAAGGGCGACATCGACCGCGGTCTGGACGAGCTGCACAAGCTGGGCGTACGCAGCATGTTCCTGTGCCACAAGTTCGACAACGCCCTCTGCGGGGTCCGATTCGACTCCGGCACCCTCGGCACGGCGATCAACGTCGGCCAGTTCCTGTCGACCGGCACGTTCTGGAAGACGGAGAAGTGCGCGGGGCCGCAGCACGACAACCCCATCGGCGTCGCGCCGGCCGCCCAAGCGGAGAAGGAACTTCCGCCGGGCGTGAAGGTCCCGTCGTACGCGGCGGACGCGCAGTGCAACACCCGGGGTCTCACCGAGCTCGGCGAGTACGCCGTGCGCGGCATGATGAAACGCAAGATGATGCTGGAGATCGACCACATGAGCGTCAAGGCCGCGGGCCGGGCCTTCGACATCTTCGAGTCCGAGTCGTACCCGGGTGTGATCTCCTCGCACAGCTGGATGGACATGAACTGGACCGAGCGGGTCTACCGTCTCGGCGGCTTCATCGCCCAGTACATGCACGGCGCCGAGGGTTTCGGCGCGGAGGCGAAGCGCACGGACGCGCTGCGCGACAAGTACAACGTCGGCTACGGCTACGGCACCGACATGAACGGCGTCGGCGGCTGGCCCGGCCCCCGCGGCGCGGACACCCCGAACCCGGTGCGGTACCCCTTCCGCAGCGTCGACGGCGGCTCCGTCATCGACAGACAGACCACCGGCCAGCGCACCTGGGACCTCAACACCGACGGCGCCGCGCACTACGGTCTCGTCCCGGACTGGCTCGAGGACATACGGATCGTCGGCGGCCAGGACGTCGTGGACGACCTCTTCCGGGGCGCCGAGTCCTACCTCGACACCTGGGCGGCGTCCGAGAACCACAAGGCGGGGGTGAACCTCGCCGCGGGTTCGTCCGCCTCGGCCAGCTCGTCCGAGTGGAACCTGTTCACCAGCTACGCGCCCGACAAGGCCGTCGACGGCAACACGAACACCCGCTGGGCGAGTGACTGGAGCGACGACCAGTGGCTCCGGATCGACCTCGGTGCCACCAACCTGATCAAGCGTGTCTCGCTCGACTGGGAGCGCGCCTACGGGAAGGCGTACCGCATCGAGGTCTCCACCGACGGCACCGACTGGCAGTCCGTATGGTCCACCACCGCCGGTGACGGCGGCCTGGACACGGCACGGTTGGCCGGAACGTCAGCCCGCTATGTCCGAATCCATGGGCTGGAACGCGGCACCAAATGGGGGTATTCGCTCCACGAGGTCCGCATCCAGAGCAGCTGACACCACCCGACGAACGCCCGCGGGCCGGGGCCGGCCGGATCAGCGCTCCTGATCCGGCCGGCCCCGGCCGCGTCCCCCGGCGCGGCTCAGGAGCGAAAGGAACCGCATGGCACGGATGCCGTCGGCCGAGCGGCGCCGACAGCTGATCGAGGCAGCCATCCGCGCGATGACCCGCGACGGTGTCTCCAGGACGACGACCCGGTCCATCGCCGCAGAGGCGGGCGTCTCGCTGAGTGTGTTCCACTACTGCTTCGACTCCAAGCAGGCCCTGCTGGAGTCCGTCATCGCGACGATCACCGATCACTACGTCACGCTGGTGCGGGAAGCGATCCGGCCGAAGGACACGCTTCGGGAGACGATCCGGGCAGGATTCCAGGCCTACTGGGACCACGTGTCCGCCAACCCCGGGGAGCACATGCTCACTTACGAGCTGACGCAGTACGCCCTGCGTCAGCCGGGATTCGAGCATCTGGCCCGGCGGCAGTACGAGCTGTACTCCGACACGTACAGCGAACTCATCGAACAGCTCCGTCACAGCATGGACCTGGAACTGCGCGTACCGGTCCCCGTGCTGGCCCGCTATCTGGCCGTCATGACCGACGGACTGACGCTGAACTTCCTGGTTCTCGGCAGCGACGCATCCGCGGCGGACATCCTCGACACGATCGCCGACCAGGTCGTCGGCCTCGTCCACGACCGGCCCGGGTCCGGAGACGGCCCGGGGGCCGCCGTTCCACCACCGGGCCAGGTCTGATCCGGCTCCCACGTCCGGCACCACGCGCATTGCCCGGGTCCTTCGGAAGGGCCCCTTTCCGAAGGGCCCTTCCGAAGGCGCGCCGGCTCCGGCGCCGCTTGCGCCATATGTGTCACGACGCCGGCGCGAGCGATTACCCCCCGCTGTCACGGGTAGTCGGATGATCACGTTCAGTGGCTGGCTGTACTGCCCGGGCATCCGTCCGGCAGAGCGGCCACGACAAGGAGCGACTATGAACAGCCCGTTGGAAGCATTGCTCGATCAGGTTCAGGAACGGGGCCGCTACGCCCTGCGGCAGGAGGCCGCCCACGCCGTGCAGATCGTCCTGGACGTGCTGGGGGCCCACCTGGTGGGCGACGACCGCAGTGATCTCGCCCGCCTGCTGCCGCGTCAGTGCGGCCCACTGCTGACCGAGGGTGAACCGGCCAGCGAGCCTCTGACTCCCAGGGGTTTCATCGAAGCGGTCGCGGTCCGCGAAGGCGTTGAGTTCGCCGAAGCCCGCCGCGCCGTCACGGCCGTGCTCGGCATCGTCGCCGAGACGGCCGACGACGCCTTGCTACGCCGCATTCTCACTCAACTCCCGCCCGGTCATGCGGGGTTGTTCGGCCGCATGGACCCGGCATGACCGGGCAGCAGCCGGGTGGCACGGGACTCGCCGCCGGGGGCCCGCCCCGCGGCCCAGGAAAAAACGACGGCATGACAAGGTATGCACGTGGCGAACCCGGGTATGCGGACCCCGCTCGGGGGTCGGAACGGAGAATTGGGGTGGATGGCATGGCAGCCGTGATCACAACGACAGCCACGGCACAGGAGACGACCACGAGGTCCTGCGATGCGGAGCTTGCAGCGATCGCGGAGCCCCTGAAGGTGTCGCCCCGGGACGCGCGTGATCTTTCCCGCCAGTTCTTCGCCCGCCTGGCAACGCTGGAAGAGGGCACGCACGAATACCAGTACGTGCGCAACACCCTCATCGAGATGAACCTCTCGCTCGTCAGGTACGCCTCGGGCCGCTTCCGCAGCCGCGGCGCGGACGAGATGGAAGACATCGTGCAGGTCGGCACCATCGGTCTGATCAAGGCCATCGACCGGTTCGAACTGTCCCGCGAGGTGGAGTTCACCACCTTCGCCGTGCCGTACATCGTCGGCGAGATCAAGCGCTTCTTCCGCGACACCAGCTGGGCCGTGCACGTTCCGCGACGGCTCCAGGAAGCACGGGTGGAGCTGGCCAGGGCGACGGAGGAACTGCGCAGCCGGCTCGGGCGCACCCCGACCGTGCGGGAACTGTCCGAGCTGATGTCCCTGCCCGAGGCAGAGGTCATCGAGGCGCGCAAGGCCTCCAACGCGTACAACTCCTCTTCGCTGGACGCGGCGCTCACCGGCGACGCCGCCCAGGACGGCGAGACGGCGCTCGCCGACTTCATCGGCGAGGTGGAACCCGCCCTCGAGCTCATCGAGGACTTCCACTCCCTGACCCCCCTGGTCGCCGGGCTGAACGAGCGCGACCGGCAGATCCTCCACCTGCGCTTCGTCGAGGAACTCACCCAGGCCCAGATCGGCGAACACCTCGGCATCTCCCAGATGCACGTCTCCCGCCTGCTGACGCGCATCCTCAAGCATCTCCGCGAAGGCCTGCTCGGCACCGCGTCGAAGTGAACAGCCGGGGCGGTGGTTCCCACGCCCGTGACGGGCAGGGGAACCACCGCCCCCGCCGTCGACGGCGGACAGCCGACGGCGGACTGTTCGGTGGACTCATGCGTCTCGACGACCAGGAACGCGTCGCGTTGCAGATTCCATGACCATGGTGGCCGGCATGCCTCATTCGCCCACCATGATGCTCCCGAGGCCGCCAAGAGCGAGTCAGGCCGACGGGGGCTCCAGGCACCACATGATCCGGATGTCACCCGGCTGCAGTCCGGTCACATCGCGTCAGGAACTCAGGACGCGTACTCGGCCGCCCTCCACTGCGGTGTGAGCACCGGCCAGATCTCCTTGTGCTCCTGGTCCAGGCCGTGCCGCTTGCCCCGGTACAGGTAGCTCTCCCGCAGCACGCCGTCTCTCGTCATCCCGAGGCGCCCGGCCACGGCGACGCCGGCCTCGTCCACCGTCGGGATCCATCACTCCACGCGGTGGATCCCCCGCTCCTCGACGGCCCGATCGATGATCACACGCACAGCCCGGGTCACCAGCCCTTTGCCCACCGCCGACGGCTCGAGCGGGCGCAGCTCCGCGCCGTCGTCGCCCAGGGATATCGCGTAGATCGTCACTTCCACCGTCGGATCCGTCGCACGCTGTGAAGGGACCCTCTCGCCGTCGGCCCGGGCAGGGCACGGACGCTCCGCGCTCAGAGCCGCAGTCAGTGTGCGGAGACGCGCACCGTGATGCGCTTGCCGACCGGCTCCCGCTCGACGGCGAAACTGTCGCTCAAGGCCATGACGATCTCCAGGCCGTGTTGCCCCACCCGCCCCGGGTCGGCCGCGCGGGCCACCGGCAGGGTCGTCCCGCTGTCCCGCACCGTCACCTCGACACCGGACGCGATCCGTTCCAGATCGAGCGTGCACGGCCCGAAGGTGAACTTGCAGGCGTTGGTCACCAGCTCCGACACGATCAGCTGAACCGCGCCCACAACCCCCGACGTCGCATCGAAGCCGTGCCTCTCCACGAGGAAGTCGGTGGCGAAACGGCGGGCCGCACCGATGCACGCCGGGTCGCCCTCGTACACGGCGCCCGCCCACGCAGATTCGGCCCATGCCGTAGCTTCTTCCTGGTCATTCCTGATCGTCCTCGAACTCATCTGCTCGTTGCCCCGTTCAGCCGGCGTTCCTGGGGATACAGCGACTCTTGTACCCCCGATCCGCCTGAGCAGCGCACGCGGATCACGCACTGACCGTTACCCCGTCGACCGGGCCTCTGAGGCGCGGTCGAGGACCGACCTGCGTTTCTGAAATGCCGCCCGGCCGCGGTCATGCCGTACCCCGGGCTTGCTTGAACCGGGCGAGTCCCTCGGAGAGTCCGACGACGGGCTCCGGGTAGTCGTACCGGACGCGTTCGCGGCCCGCCGGCTTCCAGGGCTGGTGCACGGCAGGACCTTCGAGCCCTTCCAGCTCGGGCACCCAGCGTCGTACATAGGTGCCGTCCGGGTCGTACCGCATTCCCTGACGCACCGGGTTGAGCACCCGGTTCGGGCGGGTGTCCGTACCGGTTCCGGCGACCCACTGCCAGTTGAGCTGGTTGTTCGCGATGTCGCCGTCGACCAGCAGGTCGAGGAAGTGTGCGGCACCGACCCGCCAGTCCACGTACAGCGTCTTGGTCAGGAAACTCGCGCTCAGGAGTCTGCCTCTGTTGTGCATCCAGCCCTCGTGGCGCAGCTGGCGCATGGCGGCGTCGACCACCGGGTACCCGGTACGGCCGGCCTTCCACGCAGCGGTCTCCTCCTCGGCCTCGCTCCCGGAGCGCCATCGGTCGTGCCGGGGCCGGTAGTCGTCCACCGATGCTCCCGGCCGTGCGGCGAGCACCTGGTGGTGGAAGTCCCGCCAGCACAGCTGCCGTACGAACGCGTCGGCTCCCGGGCCGCCGGCCGAGCGTGCGCGGTGGACGAGTTCGGCCGGGGAGAGCGTGCCGAAGTGCAGATGTGGCGAGAGCCTTGACGTCGCGTCGTCGGCGAGGGCGTCGTGTCCGTCCTCGTATCCCTCGATCCCGCCGCGCAGCCATGCCTTCAGCCGTCTGCGTCCCTCGCTCTCCCCGCCGGTGGCGAGTCCGGCCGAGATTCCGGCGACATCTCCGCGGGAGGGAATCCGTTCCGAACGAACGGCGTCGGGCACACGCACCGCGCGCGGCGCGCCGAGGGTGCCCCGGATCTCCGCCTGGCACCAGCGGCGGAAGTACGGGGTGAACACCGCGAAGTGGTCCGCGCCCTGCGGGACGACGGCGCCGGGCGCAAGTGCGGTGAGCACCGCGTCATGGACGTGCAGTCGGCGGCCCTCACGCGCCAGGGCCGCACGCAGCCGTCGCTCGCGGGCGTGTGCGTAGCCGCTGACACCGGCGGCCATGTGCACGTCGCGGGCGTCCGCCTCGTGCGCCACCGCGCAGACTGCCGTGACGGCATCGCCGGACCGTACGACGAGGCGGCCCCCACGGTCGCGCAGCTCCTCGTCGAGGCCGGTCAGGCAGTCGGCGAGGAACGCGTTCCGGTTGGGAGCGGCGAATCCCGCGGCCGCGATGCCGTCGTCCCGCACGAACAGGGGAACCACCTGGTCACACGCGCGCAGGGCCGCGTGCAGGGGCGGATGGTCGTGCAGACGCAGATCCGATGTGAACAGGACGACCGCGGTGCTCATGAGACTCCATGGAAACGTGCTCGGCGGTGCTTGTCCGGAACTTCCGGGGGATTTGCCACGGATGGATGCACGGATCAGCGCGGGTTCGAGCCGTGACCGTCCCGGTCATCGGCCTGGAGCGCGGCCGAGGCGATGTTGCGTGCCATGCCGCCGAACACGACGGCGTGGAACGGCGACACGCTCCACCAGTAGAGATGCCCCAGCAGCCCGTGCGGATGGAACAGCGCCCGCTGGCGGTAGCGGGCCCGGCCCTCCCCCTCCTCGTCGGCGTACATCTCCAGCCAGGCGAGGCCGGGCAGGCGCATTTCGGCGCGCAGCCTCAGCAGCCGGCCCGGTTCGATCTCCTCCACGCGCCAGAAGTCGAGCGAGTCCCCGACCCGCAGCCGTACGGCGTCCCGGCGGCCGCGGCGGAGTCCGACGCCGCCGACCATCCGGTCTAGCCAGCCCCGTACCGCCCAGGCGAGCGGGAAGGAGTACCAGCCGTTGTCGCCGCCGATGCCCTCGATGACCTTCCACAGTGCCTTCGGCGAAGCGTCGACGAGGAGCGCACGCCGGTCGGTGTACAGACTGCCCCCGGCCCAGTCCGGGTCCGTGGGCAGAGGGTCGCTCGGGGCGCCGGGCGGCGACGCCGATGACCAGCGGGTGGTGACCCGGGCGTCGCGCACGCGCTGCAGTGCCAGGGTGAGTGCCAGGTCGAAGCCGAACGGCGCGCCGGGCGGATCGGGTACGTACCGGGCGATGTCGTGCTCGCGGCAGACGACCTCGTGGCGCAGTGATTCCGCCAGCGGCCGGGCGAGGGACGGGGGAACGGGGGTGACCAGCCCGATCCACAGACTGGAGAGCCGGGGAGTGAGCATCGGCACGCCCAGGATGAGGCGGCGTGGCAGGCCGGCCACCACGGCGTAGCGCCGCATCATCTGCTCGTACGTGATCACGTCGGGCCCGCCGATGTCGAAGGCGCGGTTCACCTCGTCAGGCATCAGCGCACTGCCCACGAGATAGCGCAGCACGTCGCGGACCGCGATGGGCTGGATGCGGCTGCTGACCCAGCTCGGGGTGACCATGACCGGCAGCCGCTCGGTGAGGTAGCGCAGCATCTCGAAGGACGCGGAGCCGGAGCCGATGATGACCGCGGCGCGCAGCACGGTCGCGGGCACCTCGGAGCGCAGGAAGATCTCGCCGACCTCGGCGCGGGAACGCAGATGGGGTGAGAGTTCGTGTCCCGGTACTCCGGCCGGGGTCAGCCCCCCGAGGTAGACGATGCGGCGTACGCCCGCGGCCCCGGCCTGCTCCGCGAAGACGCGGGCGGCCTTGCGGTCGGTCTCCTCGAAGCTGTCGCCGGAGCGGAGCGCGTGGACGAGGTAGTAGGCGACGTCGATGCCCTGCATGGCGGCGCCGACGGAGGCGGGGTCGGTCATGTCACCGCGTACGACCTCCGCCCGGCCTGCCCAGGGGTGGTCACGGAGCTTGTCCGGGGAGCGGGCCATGCATCGCACATGGTGGCCGGCGTCCAGAAGTTCGGGCACCAGCCGGCCTCCGATGTAGCCGGTGGCGCCGGTCACCAGACAGTTCAGGCGCCGGACGTCTCCGCCGCCCTCCATCTCACTCATGGATACCTCCGGTGCCTCGGGGCGTGCCGCAACCGGTCAGCCCGGGCTGACAGATTCCGCGGACGGGCGGTTCACGGATGCACCTGGTTCACGGATGCACCGCGTCTGTCTCCAGGGTGCGTCCGGAGGGGCCGGACCGGCGATCGGACGGCTCCCGCGTGGCAGTCCGGTGGCATTCCACCGACTCCGTCGGTCCGCCGCATCACGCGGGCCTTGGCGGTCCACGTGGTACGGCGCTGGTCGTTGCTGTCCTGCCGCAGCTCGTCGGCCCGACGGGTGACGCCGTCGACGCGGGCCGCCGGCTCAGGGTGGTGGCGTCGGAGACGGGGCCGGGTGTCGGTCAGGGGACCGATGAGCTTGGCGGCGTCGCTGTCGGCGAGGGCGCATGGTGACGGGCCCAGGCGGTGACGGCACGGTCGGCGACCCGGCGGTCGCGGGTGGCCCTCACCCGCTCCTCACCCGTGGCGCCCGCGGCACCGGGGCTCAGCCACAGATAGCGGCGTTCGGCAGCCTGACGGCTGGTGACGCCGAGAGGCTGCGCGAGGTCCGCCCAGCCGGCGCCCGCTTCCCGGGCGGCTTCGATGAGGCCCGATTCCCATCCGGCGAGCTGCCGGCGCACCTCGCGCAGCAGAAGGAGCGCCGCCAGGGCGCGCTCGGGTCCGGCCTGAGCGGGCCCGGGCCGCTCACCTGTCCCGCCGTCGGCGGCAGCGGCGCGTCGTAGTGCCTGGTCGATGGCGTCCAGCGCCGACGCGGCGGCCGGCAGCGAGGCCGGGGCGGCAGTGGGCCGCGGGGCCGGGGTCGAGGTCGGCCGGTCGGCTTCGGGCACGGTGATCTCCTTCTCCCTGTCACCTTTTCGACGTCCAGCAGCTCCCGGGTACGTCCGACACCTGGCCGTGGGGCCGTGCATCGAGCCGCGTTCCACGATGACTTCGGGTCCGGACAACGCGCTGGGCACGCCCCCGGGGTGGGGGCGTGCCCAGCAGTGTGCGGTGCGCGGGTCAGTGGCCTGAGCTGTAGTACCCGCCGAGCTGGTCGCGGTAGGCCGGGTCACCGAGGTGCTTGTCCTTGTCGAACTCCGGTGATGCCTTGATCTCGTCCTTCGTGCGGGAGACGAAGATCGTCGTGCTGTGGTGGTCGACGCTGGTGATCGTGCCGGCCGGCAGCATGACCTCCTTGCCGAAGATCCACACCCCCGTGTCGACGACGATGTACTGCGAGCCGACCTCGTTGGAGTGCTTGTCGACCTTGCCGATGTGCCCGTCCGTGGCCTCGACCTTGTAGCCCGTCAGATCGTCGTCGGGTGTGTGCCCGCTGGTCGGAATGTAGGACCACATGTACTCACTCATGAATACTCCTTCAGCCTGAAAGCGGAATTCATCGATTGCGGCGATGCGGACGGAGTGCAGAGGGTCCTTGCGAATCCCTCGCAATTCTTCGCAGGAAGTGACTGCTACCAGCGATACCAACGGCCCCTGGATGCGCCGTGACCGGCCGGGCGGACGACGAATCCGAGCAGCCACAACACAAGGACTACGGCGGCTATCCACCACAGTGCCTTGAGAGCGAAGCCCGCACCGAAAAGAACAAGGGCGAGCAGTAGAACGAGAAGCAGGGGAACCATGGTTTTCGACCTCCGACGGCACGAGTGCCCCGCAAGAAGAAGATCACGCACCCGATGAGGAAAATCTTGCGAGGCGAATCCCGGCGTCGATCGGGGGGTTTATCCGTGCGGACGGCGGTTATCCGACCAGGCACATACGTCAGTCGAGTTCAGGGAGTGAGAGTCATGGCAGCCGACGAAAAGACCCAGGCCAAGATGGAGCAGGCCAAGGGCAAGGCGAAGGAGACCGCGGGACGCGCTGTGGGCAACGAGCGTCTGACCGCCGAGGGACGCGCCGAACAGGCGAAGGGCGATCTGCGGCAGGCCAAGGAGAAGGGCAAGGACGCCTTTCACCGTTGAGGAGAGGCGTCTTGGCCATGAGGCCCTTTTCCGCGTCGGACGCGGCGAAGGGCCTCATCCATGTCCGGGATCCGACGCCGGGGCCCACGGTGCGTGCCGGTCTTCCCCGGCACCCGCGTGTCAGGGGCGCGGGAGTCGCACGACGGTGACGAAGAAGTCGTCGATCTTCCGGATCGCCGCGATGAACTGCTCCAGGTCCACCGGCTTGGTGACGTACGCGCTGGCGTGCAGACGGTAGCTGCGCAGAATGTCCTCCTCCGCCGCGGACGTGGTCAGGACGACGACGGGAATGTGCGTGAGGTCGGCGTCGGCCTTGATGCGTTCGAGGACCTGCCGGCCGTCGTACTTGGGCAGGTTGAGGTCGAGCAGAATCAGATCAGGACGCGGCGCGTCCGTGTGCTCGCCCTGACGGTAGAGGAAGTCGAGCGCCTCCTGCCCGTCGCGGACCACGTGCAGCGTGTTGCCGATCCTGTTGTCCTCGAATGCTTCCCTGGTCATCAACTCGTCGCCCGGATCGTCCTCGACGAGGAGTACCTCGATGGGCTTGGTGGAGGCGTTCATACGGGGTCTCCTGTGCTGAGCGGCGTTGCGGCGTGGGCGGGTTCGCCGTCATCGGGTTGCGGCCGGCCGTCCTCTCCGGGAACTACCGGCAGGGTGAAGTGGATTCGGGTGCCGTCGGTGTGGGCGGTGTCGATCCAGATGCGGCCGCCATGGTGCTCGACGATCTTCTTGCACAGGGCAAGGCCTATTCCGGTGCCGGTGTAGGTGTCGCGACCGTGGAGGCGCTGGAAGATCACGAAGACCTTTTCCGAGAATTCCTCCGGGATCCCGATGCCGTTGTCGGTCACGGAGTAGCGCCAGGCGGGTTCCTCGTCGCTCGCGTCGTACTCGACGGTGATCCCGATGACGGGCGCGCGGTCCGGGGAACGGAACTTCACGGCGTTTCCGATGAGGTTCTGCCAGAGCATGGTCAGCAGGGTGGGATCGCCCATGGCCGGGTGCAGTTGCCCGGGCCGCTCGATCGAGGCATCCGCTTCCTCCAGGGCGGCCCCGAGGTTGACCAGGGCTTCGTCCACCGCCGTGTCGAGCTCGACCTGCTCCCTGGTGTCGTTGACGCGTCCCACCCGGGAGTAGGTGAGCAGATCGTTGATCAGGACCTGCATGCGTTTGGCACCGTCGACGGCGAAGTCGATGTACTGCTTGGCCCGCTCGTCGAGCTGTTCGCCGTACCGCTTCTCGAGAAGCTGGCAGAAGGAGGCCACCTTTCGCAGCGGCTCCTGCAGATCGTGCGAGGCGACATAGGCGAACTGTTCGAGCTCCGCGTTGGAACGCCGCAGTTCCACGGCCTGGTCGTCGAGATCGGCCGTACGCTGCGCGAGCAGCTGCTCGCGTGCCTGTGACGCCTCCAGCGCGGCGAGGACGCGCACCCGCATGGCCTCCACGGAGGCGGCCACCTGCCGCACGTCGGCCGGTCCCCCGGGCTCGATGCGACGGCTGAACTCGCCGTCGGCCACGTGCTGGGAGGCCACACGCAGGCCACTGAGGGGGCGTCCGACCGCGATGTGCAGCAGAGCCGCCAGAGCGCCCGCGATCACCAGGAACCCGGCAAGCATGCCCCCGAACAGCCAGTTGTGGCCGGCACGGGTACGCCGCAAGTCCGCTTTCGCCGTGTTGCGCTCCGTCAGCAGGTCCTCGTTGAGTACCGCGAAGCTCCCCCGCAGCCGGTCGAAAGCGCTCTTGCTCGCCTGGAGTTCCGCCGTGACGCCCTCCGCTGCCCTGCCCTTGCGGGCTTGTTCCACCAGGGGTTCCGCATGGCCGGTACGCCAGTCGTCCGCCAGCCGCTGGACGCCGGCCAGGGAGTCGAGGAGCCCGGGCCTGTCCGCCAGCGCGGATCGCATCGCCCGGGCTGCGGAACCGGCCTCCTTCTGTCCCTGCGTATAGGGCTCCAGCCAGCGGGGATCGCGGGTGAGTGCGTAGCCCCTCATTCCCGTTTCCTGGTCGATGAGGGCCTTCTGGAGCCGGTAGGCGTCGGCTCTCGCAGGCTGGATGCGGTCGACGAGGGCGTCGGACTTCGCGGCGGTCTGCGAGACCAGTTGCCCTCCGGCCACGGCGAGGGCGCACACGCCCACCAGAACGGCGGTGAAGGCGAGCCAGAACCACTGCGTCACGGTCAGCCCGGAGCCCTTGGAACGTCCCGATGAGCGGGAGCCACGGCTGGGCCGGTCTTCGTGGTGGGTGCTCACTGCTGCTGGTTCCATTCGAGGTACAGGAGGGCGACATCGTCACCGTGGCCGCCATGGTCGGCCGACAGCGCTCGCGTCTCGGACATCAGTGCGGAAACGAATTCTTGTGCCGGAAGGCCCGCATGCCCCGAAGCCAGCGTGAGCAGTCCCTGCTCCCCCAGTCGTTGCCCGTCCGCGCTGACACGCCCCTCGAAGAGGCCGTCGGTGAACAGCGCCAGAGCACCGGCGGGGGGCAGGTCCAGGCTGTCCTCGTGCCATTCGAACGCCCCGTCCGGCAACATTCCGAGAGCCGGACCGACCGAGGTCTCCACGAGCCGGACGCCCGCGGGCTCACACAGGAGGAGCGGCGGGTGGCCGGCGCGGACCACCTTGGCCTTCGCCAGACCCGGCGGCAGTGCGAGCGTCGTCACCGTGGCGAAGATCTCCGTCCCCGTGCGCTCCGCGACCAGGACTTTCTGCATGAGCCGGCACACGGCTGCCCCCGTGACGCCCGCGAGGGTGAAGGAGCGCCAGGCCACCCGCAGACAGACGCCGAGTGCCGCCTCGTCCGGGCCGTGGCCAGAGACATCGCCGATGACCGCGTGCACCGTTCCGTCCGGGGTCTCCACCACGTCGAAGAAGTCGCCGCCGAGCAGACCCAGCTCCCGGCTCGGTTCGTATCGGGAGAAGACCTTCACGGCACCGCTCTCCAGCAAGGGGGACGGAAGCAGTCCACGCTCGAGGCGCGCGTTCTCCCGTGCCTGCATCCGGCTGGCTTCAAGCGCGACCGCGGCCTGTTCGATCTGACGGCGCTGGATGGCGTAGCGGATCGACCGCCCCAGGACCATCGGATCCAGCACACCCTTGATCAAGTAGTCCTGCGCTCCGGCCGCGACCGCCGACAGCCCCACGCCTTCCTCTGCGAGACCCGTGAGAACGACGACCGCGACCCCGGGAGCGGCCGCGAGCACCTGGTGGACCACGTCCAGGCCCTGGGCGTCCGGAAGATGCAGATCCAGCAGGACGCACTGCGTCCGCGTCCCTTCTGCGAGGGTCAGCATCTCCTTCGCCTCGGTCAACGAGTGCGCCCGGCTCAGGCGAGCCGTCAGGCCGCTGTCCCGCAGCGTTTCCTCGACCAGGATCGCGTCGCCGTCGTCGTCCTCGACCAGCAGAACCGTCGGAAAGGCGTCCGAGCCGACCTGGGGCCCGGACGGTGACGCCGCCGCCGAGGCCCGGGAAATCCAGGCGTTCGAACCCTGAGCACCGACAGCGCTGGTCACCACTCGCCTCCCCTTTCCCCTTCCCCGGATGCCGCGCATCGGGCGGCACGAACAATACTTGCCGCCCGCCAATGGTTTCACTCACCCACCACCGGTCCGGGGACCTGCCGCCGGGACGGGAACTGCGGACGATGCCATGGCTGGTTAAACCTGTCCACCAGCCCTGGGACCTGCGGTTCCCCGGAGTACGGCGTTCAGGGACAGCACGCATGGTCACGCACTGCGTTTGCGACGGCACTTTCCGGTAACCAGCTGTAGCGGAAGGCCAATGGGAACAAGACCTCCTCGAAAGGAGTTCACTCATGTCCGTGAGTGCGCTCGCCATCCTTGGGGTGGCCGCGGTCGTGATCGTCGCACTGGCACTGGCGCGTCCGGTGAAGTGGCCCGCGCGCCGCCCGCGACGTATCGGCCGCCCCACCATGAGAACCCTGGACGCGTACGAGCGGGAGCAGTACGTGGCGCTGTGGGCAGGAGTCCAGGAGCAGTTCGTGGACTCCCCGGCAACAGCGGTGGCCAGGGCATCCGAGCTGCTCGACCGCCTGGCCGACGAGCGCGGCGTTCCGTCCGGGTCACCGGAGCGCCGGCTGCGCGCCCTGTCCACGCTCTTCCCCGCCCGGGCGGACAGCGCGCGGCAGCTGTACAAGGCCCGCGCGGCTGCCGCCACGGGTGACGCGAGCGCCGAGTCCTTGCGTCAGGCGCTGGTCGCCGGCCGCGCCCTCTTCGAGGAGCTGGTCACCGCGGATCCTCACCATCGGGCCTCCTCGGTCACCGCCCCGAGGCGCAGCACGTGGGGCCGCCGGACCCGGGTGCGGCCCACCGCCCACCGCACGCAGACGTGACGTCCCGCCCGTCATCCATCCCCGACCCGTTGGTGCGGTCCGCGCAGTCCCGGCCGGACGGGCCGCGCGCGGACGACGGCCATCGCCCGGTGGATCCACACCTGGTGTCGGAGCTGATCACTTGATGTACGGGGACGAACGGATGCGTGAGGAACCGAAGGTCTCGCACCGCCTGATCGACGGAGTGTGCCTGGTCCGGGTCGAAGGCGATGTCGACGTCGACAGCGCGGAACCTCTGAAGCAGACCCTGATGTGTACCGACACCCGGCGGGCCACCGGAACGGTCGTCGATCTCTCGGCCGTGCGCTTCGCCGATTCGACCATGCTGCACATCCTGCTGGAGGCGCAGCGCGCCCATCGGGCGTCCGGGCTGCGGCTTGTCATCTCGGGGCCCCTGGGACTGATCGTCGAGCGGCTTTTCGATGTGACCGGCACGACCGGATTCTTCACCGTGGCCCCGTCTGCCGACACGGCTCTGGAAATGGCCGGAACGCCGCGGAGATGATCAGAGATGCCGCTCACTGTGTGCGGCGGTCCGCAAGGGGCAGACGAAGAGCAGTGGTACATCGGAGGCCGGAACGGGGAGAGCGGGCACATGACCGCAAACAAGATCACCACGACGGCGGAAGGGACGACTGCCAGGTCACACCCGGCGACCGCGGCCGAAGCACGCGCCTCGGTGCGTCGGTTGCTGCACAAGAAGTTCTGCACGGAGAACGCAGGAACGGTCGAGGACTTCGTCCTCGCCAACGCGCTTCTCGTGACGTCCGAGCTGGTGACCAACGCGATCGTCCACGGGGGCGGCCTGGCCCGGTTCACGGCGCGCATAACGGACGGCGGTCTACGGCTCTCCGTCACCGACCGCTCCCGTGTCCGGCCCACCGCCGTACACCGCCCGAACGAGGCCGCCGGTATGCAGCCGGGAGGCTACGGCTGGAATCTGGTCCAGCGGCTCAGCAGCGACATCACGGTCAGCCCCATCGCGGGCGGCAAGACCATCCAGGTTCTCGTGCCCTTGATATGACCGGTCGCACAGGGCCGAACCCGGGGGCCCGGGGGCCTGTTGCATCGAGTCCCTCCGTGCGGGATGGTTGTCGCCTGTAAACACTTTGGCCGTAAGGAAAGGTGGTGCGATTCGCCTCGCGGATCCCGTGCCATGCTCACTTCCCAGGTTCAACCGTGAACCCTCAGGACGCAGGCACCAGCACCCTGTGGGGCCAGGCCCCCTGCCCCGCTCTGGTGGCCGACACCGCAGGCGGGATCGTGGCATTGAACGACGCCGCGGCGGCGTTGTTCCCCGGCGCCGAGCCGGGTGACTGGCTGGAGGACACGGCTCCCCATTGGCTGTCCGACGCCCACCAGCAGTTGTCCGGCACCGCACCCACGGCCCCCGGCGGCCTGTTCGCACACGGGCTGCTCGGCGATCGCAGCTTCGAGGCCCGCGCCACCCACGCCACCGACGGGGAAGTTGTCTGGTGGCTGCTCGACGACACCGAGCGCCACGTGGCGGAGCAGACACTGCGCCAGGAACGCGAGCGCACGGCGCTGCTGGCCGACGCGTCGAGTGTGCTGCTCTCCTCACTCGATCTCCAACGCTGCATGGAGGTCACCGCGCAGATGGCCTCGACCCATCTCGCTGACGCGGCCCTGGTCATCGGGCCCGCCCAGAGGCGGCGCCACCCCGTGACGTACTGCTGCCGCGGCGGGCCGGTGACCCAGGCACGTCTCGACATCGAGCCCGCGGTGCTGCCCGGCCTCGTGGAAGCCCTTCAGGGATTCCCGCCCGTTCCGTCGCGCTGGACGGATCCGGCGGAGGTGCCCGACTGGGCGATTCCGGACGGCTTCACCGGCCCGGTGGGTGCCGTCTCCATCACCCCGCTGCCCGGACACGGCGTTCCCGCGGGTGCGATCGTCCTGCTGCGAGGAGGCCGCACCACAGGGTTCAGCGAGAGCGAGGACGTCTTCGCCCGTCTGTTCGCGGCGCGAGCCGGGGCCGCCCTGTCAGCCGCACGCATGTACGCGGAGCAGGCGGACATCACCTCGAAGCTGATGCGGGAACTGCTGCCACCCGGACTGCGGCGGGTGCACGGGGTCGAGTACGCGGGGGGCTACCGCGCCTCCGTGCAGACCGAGCGGATCGGCGGCGACTTCTACGACGTCCATCCGGGCTACGACGAGGATCATGAGTCGCTGGCCGTCCTCGGGGACGTCTGCGGCAAGGGTCTGGAGGCCGCGGTCCTCACCGGCAAGATCCGCAACACACTTCAGGCACTGCTGCCGCTCGCTCAGGACCATGCGCAGGTGCTGCAGTTACTCAACGACGCCTTGCTGGCGTCGCACCACACACGGTTCGCCACACTCGTCCTGGCCTCCGTTCTGCGTCGCGGCAGCACCGTCCGGCTGCGGCTGACCAGTGCCGGTCACCCCGCGCCACTCGTCGTCCGCACGGACGGCACCGTGGAGGCGGCCCCCACGCGCGGCTCGCTCGTCGGCGTCCTCCCCCGGCTGACGTCGCAGACGGCGACGGTCGAACTCCGGCCGGGCGAGACGTGTCTGATGTTCAGCGACGGGATCACCGAGGCGAGGGGCGGGCCCCTCGGGGACGAGCTGTTCGGCGACGACCGGCTCCGGCGGACGCTCACCGAGTGCGCCGGTATGCCCGCCGAGTCAGTGGTGGAACGTGTGCAGATGCTCTCCTCGGAATGGGTCGGTGCCGGCCGCCACGACGACATGGCCGTCCTCGCCATCACAGCACCCCGCACCACGCATCTGAGCGCGGTGAACGGCCACACACGGGGCAGGTTCACCCGATGACGACTCATGCGCGACCCGGGCGCGGCCGCGCCGGACGACGATGACGACGGACGCGTGGACTGAACGGGCTACGGCTGGGACGGGATCAGGGTGATCCTGACGCTGCGGTCCAGGTCCGGCTGAACGGCGCCGCCGGGGCCGCGCCTCCGTTCTCGGCCGACCGCTGGTCGTCACCAGCTTCACGAGTGCGACACCGGCCAAGCAGATGAGGGCGCCGTTGACGTCCCAGCGGTCGGGCCGGCATCCCGTCCAGGCGGTCACACCTGTGGAGTGACCTGCCTCACATGCTGTCACAGGGATCGATCAGGCGGTGTCTTGAGGCCGAACCCCTTGAAGCGGAGGAGACACCATGGCTGAGAACACCGATGTTGTCGTGATCGGCGGCGGATACGCCGGCGTCATGGCGGCCAATCGCCTGACGCAGCGCGACGACGTGACAGTGACACTGATCAACCCGCGCCCGACCTTCGTCCATCGGGTGCGCCTGCACCAACTGGTAGGCGGGTCCGACGACGCGGTCGTGGACTACCGAGAGGTCCTGGGCGAGCGCGTCCGGCTGGTGGTCGACACCGTGGCACGGATAGACCCGGCCGGACGCAGGGTGGCGTTGGCGGCCGGCGGCACGGTCGGCTACGACTATCTGGTCTACGCGGTGGGCAGTGGCAGCGCCGACCCGCGCGTGCCCGGAGCGGCGGAGTTCGCCTACCCGATTGCCGGCCTGGAAGAAGCGGCGCGGCTGCGGCCGGTCCTCGACGCCGCGCCCACGACGGCCGCGGTGACGGTTGTCGGAGCCGGTCCGACCGGCATCGAGACCGCCGCCGAGCTGGCGGAGGGGGGCCGCGCCGTGACCCTGGTCTGCGGAGGGGTGCTCGGCCCGTACCTGCACCCTCGGGGCCGGCGCTCGGTTGCCGAGCGGCTGGCCGAGCTCGGTGTGACCGTGCTCGACGGCCCCGGCACGAAGGTGACGGCTGTGACCCGCGATGCCGTGCAGCTCGCCGACGGCCGCAAGTTGCCGAGCAAGGTGACCATCTGGACCGCCGGATTCGGAGTACCGGACCTGGCCGCGCGCAGCGGGCTGAGCACCGACGCCCTGGGCCGCCTGCTCACGGACGAGACGTTGACCAGCGTGGACGAGGTACGCATCGTCGCGGCCGGGGACTCGGCGGCACCGTCGGACCTCCCACTGCGGATGAGCTGCCAGGCCGCGATGCCTCTGGGCGCGCGGGCCGCGGACACGGTGCTCAGCCGGATCGCGGGTGAGCAGCCCTCGACCCTCAACCAGGTGTTCGCCGGCCAGTGCATCAGTCTGGGCCGACGCGCCGGCATCTTCCAGTTCGCCAACCGGTCCGACGTCGCGGTGTGGTTCCACATCGACGGCCGCCCTGGCGCGAGGCTCAAGGAGTTCGTGTGCAGGGGCATCGTCAAGCATCTCGCCGACGAGGCAGGCAAGCCCGGTTCGTACAGCTTGCACCGCGTCTCAGGTGGTGCCAAGCGCCGGCAACTGCTGCAGGCCGTGCGCGGCGAGGCGCCGGCCACCGCTGAACGGGCAGCCTAAAGATCGAACGGCTACCAACGAAAAGGACCTCGCTGTGGATGCAGGCTTGAAGGCCGTCGACAACCAGGGCCGGCCGCGAAGGAGCGGGGCCGGGGTATGAGCGACCACGTCACTGACCCGGCGACCGGGAGTTTCGTCGCCCACCGCAACCTGCTCTTCACCGTCGCCTACGAGATGCTCGGATCGGCGGCCGACGCCGAAGACGTCCTCCAGGAAACCTGGCTGCGATGGGTCGAGGTCGACATGGGACAGGTGCTCGACCAGCGCGCCTACCTGGTCCGGATCACGACCCGGCAGTCGCTCAACCGGCTGCGCACCATGCAGCGCCGCAAGGAGGCGTACGTCGGCCCCTGGCTGCCCGAGCCGCTGCTCACCGCGCCGGACGTGGCCCAGGACGCCGAGCTCGCCGAGAGTGTGTCGATGGCGATGATGGTCGTCCTCGAAACGCTGTCGCCGACCGAGCGCGCCGTCTTCGTGCTGCGCGAGGCCTTCGAGTTCAGCTACGACGACATCGCGGCCGCCGTCGACAAGAGCCCCGCGGCCGTCCGTCAGATCGCCCACCGCGCCCGCCGGCACGTCGATGCCCGCCGTCCTCGCCAGGCGGTCTCCCCGAGCGTGACCCGGGCGGCTCTGGAGTCGTTCCAGCGCGTACTCGAGACCGGGGACCTGCAGGGCCTCCTTGACGTACTCGCCCCTGAGGTTGTGCTCGTGAGCGACGGCGGCGGCATCAAGCAGGCCGCGCTGCGGCCGGTCACCGGCGCCGACAAGGTGGCCCGCTACATGATCGGTGGCCTCGGCAAGAACAACCGCCCGATCACCGTCGCTCCCACCGTGGTCAACGGCAACCCGGCACTCCTCGTACACCTGGACGGCGAGATCGACGGCGTCATGGCGATCCATGTCGGGGACGCCCGCATCACCGGCCTCTACTACGTCCGCAACCCGGAGAAGCTGAACCGCGTCGAATCCGAGACCCCGCTCACCCTGCGATGAGAACCGGCGGCGGAACAGCCACTTGGGGCAGGCGCAGCGCTGAACCCCGTACGGTTCGGCTCGCGGTCACAACATCGCCTGCCGGAACACACAGAGCGGCCGAAGGGTCTCAGGCCACGAGGGTGATCTCGTCGTCGTCGACATGCGGGGCGGCCCCCGCCCCGGCCGGGGCCGACGCCGCCGGGGCCGCCGTTCCCGCGCCCGCCAGCAGTGCGTCGGCCACCTCGAGCGCGTCCTCGATGGTGCTCGTCGCCGTCATCACGCACAGCGTGTACGTCACGTCGTCCAGCGCACGGCGGGTCTCTTCGGTCGACTGTCCGGCAATGCGCAGGTCCGCGTAACGCGCCAGAAGACTCCGCAGCGTCTTGGGGTCCGGCATCAACACAGGGTCCACTCCTTCTTCTGATGTGCGCACCGGGTGCCCCGGATTCACCGAACCATGCCAAACGCCTCAGAGGTCTCCGCGGACCCGGCCGGCGAGACAATCACGTGTCGTGGCGTCAGAAGGGCAGCCGGCCCCTCGCCTTGCGGCCCGCCGATCCGGACCGGCCGACGGCGCGCGAGCTGCTGTGGAAGGGCTTGCTGAAAAGCCGTCCGAGGATGCCCGGGGCCTTTCCGCCGGTCCGGGCCCCGGCTCCCAGGGCGCGCTGCGTGCCGTTCTGGGGGTGCCTCGACAGGCGCGGCAGAAGAAACGCGAGGACAAGCAGGACCGCGCAAACGGCGACTATGCCGACAACCATCATGACGAACTCCCTGGATCGAGTCCCTTCCGGCTTCCCCGGTTCGGGCGGCACATGCGGTCCACGGCACTCCCGTCCATGCGTGGGGCCTGCTCGTTCGGCGGCCTCCTCCTCATGCCCCCGGCCCCGGATCGGGACGAACGGGCTCGGCGACCCCCGCCCTCGCCGCTTCCAGCTGCGCCGCGAAGGCCACGCCCAGAAACAGCGCGATGCCGGTCACGTTGGCCCACAGGAGCAGAGCGACGAACGCGGTGAGCGGGCCGTAGACAGCACCGAACGACCCGCTGGTGCCGACGTAGAGCGAGAGCATCCATGTGGCGGTGACCCAGAGCAGCAGATGGACCCCGGATCCGAAAGCCAGCCAGGTGTAACCGGGCTGGTCGCGCCGGGGCGACCAGCGGAAGATCACGGCGGAGGACAGGCCCGCCAGCAGCACTCCCCCGGGCACGTGGAGCAGCTGCCACCACTGCAGCAACGAGGGCGACCAGTGCAGCGCCCGCACCACGGCCTCCCCGACCTCCCGGCCGACGACCATGAGCAGAAACCCCGCTCCCAGCGGCAGGCCGGCGGCCAGGGTCAGCAGCACGCCCCTGCCGTACTTGGCGGGGAAGGCCCGGTCCCGCTCGATGCCGTAGATGCGGTTGCACCCTCTCTCGATCTGGCCCATGGCCGACGTGAGGTTGAGGAGCGCGACCCCCAGGCCCAGCCAGACCGCGACGGCACCGGCGGTGTCCGCGTGGACGCTGCGACGGGTGCCCTCCAGAGCCTGCCGTACGAGATCCGCGCTGTCCCCGGGCACGATGCCGGCCAGTGTCAGCTGGACGATCCGGTCCACGCTCTCCGTGTGCACACTGGTGGCGACGCCGACCAGCGCGATGGTGAACGGGACCGTCCCGAGGACGACCTGGTAGGCCAGGGAACGCGCCGCGCTGAACCCGTCGGCGTAGCGGAAGCGGGCGAAGGAGTCCTTCAGCAGTTTGCGCCCGCCGTAGCGACGCAGTGCCGTGAACGCTTCGTCGCCGGAGAGCTCGGCACCGACCATGTCACGGGTCTGCGGTACGTGCTCCACTGTTCCCATGGCGCGGCTCCCCCTCTGCCGGCACGACCGGGCCGGGCCCGCTCCCCTCGGAGCCGGTGACTGCCGCATGCCCCTGGGCGCAGCCGCTATTCCCCGCACGGACAACGACAGTACGTCCCAACGGCGTTAGAGTGCCGCAGGCCCGCAAGTCCCCACCGACGGCCCACAGGAAGACATCGCCCCCAGTGAACACTCACGAGCCCTTCGGGTCTGCCGGCGAACGTCGTCTGCAGCAGCGTCTTGGCACCGCCGACCATGCCGCCGCCTTCTACGACCGCCAGGTGCAACCCCGTCTCACCCCGCAGATGTGCGAGTTCATACGGCGGCAGACCATGGCGTTCCTCTCGACGTCGGACTCCCGCGGAGCCTGCGACGCCACCTTCCGGGCAGGCCCTCCGGGATTCGTCAGCGTCCTGGACGACCGCACCCTGGCCTACCCCGAGTACCGCGGCAACGGCGTACTGGCCAGCGCCGGGAACATCACCGAGAACCCTCATATCGGCCTGCTGTTCGTCGACTTCACCGAAGATCACATCGGGCTGCATGTCAACGGCACGGCGCGACTGCACCGCGACGAGGATCAGCGGCGGGCCTACCCCCACCTGCCCGTGGACAGGGCTCCCGGCCGCCGTCCCGAACTCTGGGTGCACATCACGGTGGAAGAGGCGTACGTGCACTGCTCCAAGCACATACCTCATCTGCAGCCCGCGCCTCGTCCCCGCCCCCGGACCGAACGGCCCAAGGACGCCGACTACTTCAGTCAGGCCCCGTGCAGGAGCGTCGAGGTCAGCGGCCCCTTGCCTTGACGAGTTCCGCGTTGAACTGCGCCCCTGTCAGAAGGGCGAGGTTGGAGACCCACAGCCAGACCAGGAACACGATGAACCCGGCGAGCGATCCGTACAGACGGTCGTACGTGCCGACATGAGCGGTGTACGACGCGAACGCCGCGGACGCGATGAGCCAGAGGACGACGGCCAGGACACCTCCGAACGCCCGGCGCCGCACCCCGCGTGTCTGGGGAGGCCCGGAACGGAAGAGTACGAGCACCATCGTGGCCACCAGACAGAGCAGCAGCGGCCACTTCATGACGTCCCAGGTCGCCGCCGCCGCGCTGCCGAGACCCAGCACCCTGCCGACGGCGGTCGCCAAGCCGCCGCTGAGGACCAGCACCAGGGCACTGGAGACGAGAGCTGCCAGGAGCACGCACGCGGTGATGACCACCCGCGGCGCGGTCCGCCAGACGGACCCCTGGTCCTTCTCGTCGTGCATCGCGTGCAGCGCCCGGCGGAACACGGCGAGATAGCTGGACGCGGACCAGAGCGAACCGAGGGTTCCGACGACGGTGAGGAACCATGCCGCGGAGTGCCGGCCCGCCATGTCGTGCAGCGCCCCCTCCAGCATCGGACTGGCGGGGGCCGGCACGACGGCGGCTGCCCGCTCGATCAGGGCCTCGGTCGCAGAGGCGTCCGCGATCCCCGTGAGGGACACGGTGACGAGCAGCACCGGAAACAGCGCCAGGACCGCGTAGTACGTCAATGCCGCGGCCCAGTCGGTGACATCGTCGTTCCACACGGACACCGGTGTGCGGCGCAAGGCGACGAACACTTCGCCCCGGGACGGCAAGCTCCGCGGTGGGGCCGCTCCCCGTGACGTTCCCGTTCGCACATCCTGATCGCTTCGCATGCTGTCTCCTGCTCGCCGGGAGCTCCCCTGCCCGCTCCGTCCTGCGGCCGGATCACCCCGCTGTCACGTACCCACCTTCCGTCCGCCGCACCGGCCTGCCGTGCCAGTCCAGACACAGCACGGAGCCGCCGTCCGCCGCCCCGCCGCCGCCGCGCGTCCAGATCTCCCGGTACACGGCCTGGGGAGCGGCCACGCAGGACAGATGGCGCGTGGCCTCGATGGCGCGGCTGACGACGTTGTCGTCAGGCGTTGCGGCCCCGGCGGAATCCCGCTCCGACGACGAGGGGCCGTCCACGCAGGCGACGAAGAGCAGCCGGTCGCCTGGCAGGAGCTGCAACTGCTGGGTCGAGTAGACAGTGTCCTCGAACATCCCGAGGGGCAGCTGCCCCTCCAGTTCCATCCGCTCCACCTGGGAACCGCGCATACGCCAGACCGTGGGTGATCCGGCGTCGACGATCCGCATCGTACCCGTCCTGAGTTCCAGGCCGATCAGAACGGTCGGCAGATACCTGGAGCCGCCGTGCTGTCCGTACAGTGCCTGGTCGGCGAGACTCGCCTGGCCCACCAGGTCCGCCCGGGAGCGGCGCGCGTTGCGGATGGCATTGAGCGCGAGGTTGTTCAGCAGCGCGTCCTCGATGCCCGGGCCGGTGCCGCTGGCAACCACCAGCGTCAGCTGGTCGGCCGACGCCGACCAGTCGAAAAGATGCCCTCTCGAGGCATAGACCGGTTCCCAGTAGGCGTGGAGATCGAACTCGTCGCGCCGGCACGTGCGGCCCGGGAGCAGCTGCCACTGCATCTCGGCCGGTGCGGTGAGCCTCCGTTCCCGGCGTGCCTGCCGGTACACATCGGTGTGCCGCTCCGCCACGCGCAGGGCATGGCCCAGCATCTCGGAGATGGCCTCGAGGTCCTGGACCGACTCGGGGGATCCGTCCTCGGGCAGGGTGACCGTGAGCACGCCGTAACGATCGCCTCGGACCGTCACCGGCAGGTGGACCGTCACCATGAGGCCCGGGCCGGTGGAAAGATATGGTTGTTGTGCAGAGAAAGCCTTGCCTGCCGGGCTCGACTCCACCGACACCGGCCCGCCGACCGCAGTGCGGTCGAACGGGCGAAGTGTCACGAGTCCGTAGTCGGCCAGCAGGAGGCCCACATCTGTTGCGCCGTAGTGACGTGCGAGATTGACGCGGAGGGAGTCCAGGAGCCCATGGGGCGGCGCGCCGCGCAGTGCGCGTTCGACCACCACGCGTCGTTCCAACGAACCGATACCGCTTTCTGGAGAGATGTGGAAGTGAAGTCCGCGGCGCAGCGCCGACGCCACGGGACGAGGGCGACCGATTCGGAGTGTCGGTAGGTATGGACACGAATCGCTCCGCACCTGAGCGTCAGCACGAGAACGCCCAGGCGGCCCGCGAGCTCATCGAGCTCCTTGAGGTGCTGTGGGAGCGCGGCAGGGACATGGCCTCCACACCCGTTTCCGCGTCCCAGCTGCGCGTCCTGTACAGCCTCGACCGCGAGGAAGGGATCAACCTCCGCACCCTCGGCGAGCTGCTGGGTTCCGCTCCCCCGTCCGTCAGCCGCCTGTGTGATCGCATGGAGGCCCTGGGCTTTGTCCGGAGGGTCCCCAGCCAGGTCAGCCGGCGCGAGCTGGAACTGCATCTGACCAGCCGCGGAAAGGCATATCTCAAGGAGCTGCGGGACCGGCGTGAGGCGGCGTTGCTGGAGACGATCGGCACGATGACGCCGGCCGCGCGCAAGGCACTGCTGACGGGTCTCGTGAGCTTCCAGGAGGCACTGGACCAGACGGGGCACGCACCGAGACGCAGCCGTGCGGCCAAGGACGCCCGGTCCGCCTGACACCGGCGACGCACACCACCTGAACCGATGCGTGCTGTCCCCCCACGTCCCACTTCGTGCCTTTCGATCGTCGACTCCGCGCACAGAACCACGGCGCGGCCGACACCGCCACGGGTTATTGCCCCAAGGATACAGTTTCCAGAGAGCAACCATTGACCGACGGTGAGGGTCCCCGCGTCCCGGGGCCCGTGGCCTTCACGACGACCACACGGGATCGCTTCCCTGTCGGCACACGCCTGCGGGCCCGGGGTGGGTAGAGGCACGAGAGATATGGTTGCGATACGGAAAAAGGCCCCTGCGCCGCGCGGTGACGGCGAATCAGCCGAGGATCACCCGTTCGACGTGCATGAGGCCTCGGGCGCCGCACCCGGTCCGCGCCACCGTCAGAGAACGTCCGATTCGGAGTGTCATGGCATGAGCACCGATCCCGCTCCCCCTCCGCACCGGTCCACCGATGCGGCGCAAGCAGCGTGCGATGTCATCGAACTGCTCGAGGTCCTGTGGGAGCGTGGCAGGGACACGGCCTCCGCCGTGTCGACGTCTCAGCTTCGCGTGCTCTACAGCCTGGAACGCGAGGAAGGAATCAACCTTCGCACCCTCGGCGACGTGCTGGGCTCGACCCCCTCCTCCGTCAGCAGACTGTGCGACCGGCTCGAGGCGCTGGGCTTTGTGGAGCGCACGCCCAGCCCTGTGAGCCGACGTGAACTCACTCTCCGTCTGACGGGCCAGGGCAGGGCCTACCTCGTCGAGCTGCGCGCGCGGCGCGAGGAGATCCTGCTGGCGGCGATAGAGGTGATGGGCCCGGCCTCCCGAGCCGCCCTGCTGGAAGGACTCGACGGCTTTCGCGACGCCGTCGCCGCCCTCGGCTCCTCTCGGGGCCAGGGCGGCGGAGGCCCTTCGGTCCGGACCGCCTGAGTCACGACAGGCGGTACCGGCACCGCGCCGGCACCGCGCTCCCCCGGGTGCGCTCCTGCGGGCGGTCACGCGGGGGCGTGAGTGCCCTCCCCGTCGCCACGACCCGCGCGTCCGTGCCAGTCGAGGCAGACCACCAGCGCATCGTCGTCGAGCGGCTTGTCCCCGTGGTAGCCGGCGAGCTCCCGTAGCACCGCACCCGGGACCTGTGTCGGCGGAAGCAGGCTCGTACCGACCAGGGAGCGGGCCAGGGCCCGGTCGCCGTAGCGCTCACCGACCGGGGACGGCGCGTCGTACACGCCGTCGCTGCCGAACAGCAGCCGGTCACCAGGGCGGACGGTGAACCGCTCGGGCTGGTAGACCGTGTCCTCGAACATCCCCAGGGGCAGTTGCGCGTCGAAGGTGAGGGGTTCCACGGAGCGGTCACGCAGCCGCCACAGGCGGGGTGAACCCGCGTCCACGGCCTCCACCTCTCCCGTGCGGAGGTCGAAACGGAGCAGAAGCACGGATACGTAGGCGCTGCCCTCGTACTGCGCGTAGACGGCCTGGTCCGCCAGCGTCGCCTGGCCGGCGAGGTCCAGGCCGGCCCGGCGGGCGTTGCGCAGGGCGTTGACGGCGAGGTTGGTGAGCAGCGCCGCTTCGATGCCCTCGCCCATCCCGTTGGTGACCGTGAGGGTCAGATGGTCGGCCGAGGCCGACCAGTCGTAGTTGTCGCCGAAGATCGCATAGGCGGGCTCCAGATGGGCGCCGAGAGCGAACTCGCTCCGCGCGCAGGAGCGGCCGGGGAGCAGCTGCCACTGCATCTCGGCCGCGAGCGTCAGGCGAGCAGCTCGCCGCGCAAGGACGTACAGGTCGGTGTCGCGTTCCGCGACGAGGATCTCGTGACCGAGCGCCTCGCAGATGTGCTGCATGTCCGGCAGAAGCGACTCGGCCCGGCCCTTGTCGCTCATCCGCACCGTGAGGACGCCCAGCCGGTCCCCGCGAATGGTGACGGGAAGGTGCGCGTCGACCGCCGCGTCGGCGACCGTCGTCACATACGGCTCCTGCGACCCGAAGGCCCGCCCGTGAGGACTGCCGTGGATCGGGACAGGGTCCGTCCGGCCGGGACCGGTCTCCACGGCCTGCAGGGAGCTCATCCCGTAGTCGGCGAGCCGGAGCTCGACCCCTTGGGCGCCGAACTGCTCGGTGAGAGCGGCGGTCACCACATCCAGCAGGGCGTGCGGAGCAGCGCTGCGCAGGGCCCGCTCAACGGCAGCGAACTTGTCCACGTCTTCCTGATTCTCCTGGTGCCTGGAAATGTGCCCCGGCGAGTCAGGACCGTGCGCGCCTTCGCCGCCACCGGTCCACCAGGACGTTGTACACGAGGGCGCATTCTAGGAACCGGGCAGGACATTTGTCACTCGGCAACTATAGGTCCGTCGCAGTTCAGCGGATCGATGCGTACGAGTCCGAGTCCTGGGCATGCGAGACGAGCGGTCGGCACAGAGGTGCACGCCATCGATGCGAAAGAGGAGACTCATGTCCCCCCAAGACGAGAACCTGGACGTCGAGGTCGAGATCCACGATCCCGCCACGGCGATCGTGACGGTCCGTGGCGAACTGGACGTCGACACGGCGACCCTCCTTCATCACCACCTGGCGAACCAGTTCCTCCATGGACGCCGGCACCTCGTGCTGGAGCTGTCCGCCCTGGACTTCATGGACTCCTCCGGACTGAACGTCCTGATCAGGGCCACCCGGGAGGCGCGAGCAGCCAACGGTGACCTGCATATCGCCGCCCCCGCCCCCACCGTCAGAAAGCTCTTCGACATCACCGGGCTGAGCCTGACCACGCCGATCCACTCCGATGTCGCGGAAGCACTCGCCGCCGTCGAGCGCGTTGCGCAGTCCCAGGGGGCGCCCCTGGATGCCGCGGACTCCGGCACTCGTTGACCCGCCCCTGGGCCCAGCTCCGCAGGACATGCCCACGGGTGCGGCCCCGCTCCGGAGCAGGGCCGCACCCACGGCCGCATCAGTCCCCCGCCGGACCGGCACCCGCGACCGCCTTCGCTTCCGCACTCGGGCAGGAGACGCCATGACGAGCACACAGGAAGTGCCGGAGTCGGTTCCACGGACGCCGGGCGCGACGGACCCACAGCCGGAGCACGAGGACACCTCGACGCGCATACGGCGACGGCTGGAGCGGCTGATCGGCATCGCGGCGACCGAGGGTAATGCCCTTGTCCCCCTGCGCAACGGAGACGAGATCTTCGCGGCGATGCTCGACGCCATCGGCTCCGCCCGGCACACGGTGGACATGATGACCTTCGTGTACTGGAGAGGAGACATAGCCCGGGAATTCGCCCGAAGACTCGCCGAGCGCGCCCGTGAGGGGGTGCGGGTGCGGCTGCTCCTGGACGGCTTCGGCAGCCGGCTGATCGAGAAGGAGCAGCTGGACGAGATGGAGCGGGCCGGAGTGCACGTCTCCTGGTTCCGCAAGCCGCTCCATCTCTCGCCGTTCAAGCAGAACCACCGCTGCCACCGCAAGGTTCTCGTCGTGGACGAGCAGGTCGCCTTCACCGGCGGTGTGGGCATCGCCGAGGAATGGTGCGGCAACGCGCGCAACCCGGGCGAATGGCGGGACACCCATGTCGAGGTCAGAGGGCCCGCCGTGGACGGGCTGGCCGCCGCCTTCGCCCAGAACTGGGCGGAGTGCCACGAGGAACTCTTCGACGAGCGCGATCGGTTCATCCAGCACCGGCCGCAGGGGGACGCCGTGGTCCAGGTGGTGCGGGGCTCGGCCAGCTTCGGCTGGCAGGACATGCAGACCCTGATCAGGGTCATGCTGGAGTCCGCGCAGGAACGATTCCGTCTGACCACGGCGTACTTCGTCCCGGACGCGTACTTCGTCCAACTGCTCTGCGCGACGGCCAGGCGCGGCGTCGACGTCGAGATCCTTCTGCCCGGTCCGTACATGGACAAGAGGGTCTGCCAGCTGGCCGGGCAGCACCTCTACGACGATCTCCTGGCCGACGGCGTGAAGATCTTCCAGTACCAGCCGACGATGTTGCACGCCAAGGTCATGACGGTGGACCGGACCACGGCGCTGATCGGATCGACCAACTTCAACCGGCGCTCGCTCGACCACGACGAAGAGGTCATGCTCGCCGTACTGGATGAGAAGTTCACGGCGGCGCTCGACGCGCACTTCGAGGAAGATCTCGCCGTGAGCAAGCGAATCGGCGAAAGCCGCTGGGCGAAGCGCTCCCTCGTGCAGCGCGTCCGGGAGGCAGCCGTGCTGCCCGTACGACGGTTTCTCTGACGTCCCGCTGCCGTCCGGCGCGCGCAGTGGGCGACCCGCTGCCGGTACGCCCCAGGCGGATGCAGGCGGGCGCCGTACTGGTCGGGCGTTTCGGGAAGCGTCCGCTGCGACCCGACGCGGGTGCCGGTGTCGTTCCTCAGACCATGGCCTCGTGGACGTAGCACCAGCGCCAGTCCTCACCCGGTTCGAAGGACTGCACGATGGGGTGCTCGACCGTGCCGGCGTGCCAGCGGGCGTGCTTGAGCGGAGAGGAGTCGCAGCAACCCACGTGCCCGCAGGTCAGGCACAGTCTCAGGTGCACCCATGGAGAGCCGAGGCGCAGGCATTCCTCACAGCCCTGCGGAGTGCGTGGTGTCACCGGGCGTACGAGCTCGAGATGAGGATCGGGCAGCGTCATGGTGGGCTCCTTCCGTCGGTCGGCGCATTACCGGTGTCGGTCGGCGATGGTTTCCTCGACCCACTTGCGCAGGGCGGGGGCGGGCGCCGCCCCCGCCTGCCGGGCGATCACCTCTCCTTTGTCGAGCAGGAGCAGGGTCGGCACGGCCTGTACCTGGAATCGCTGGGCAAGCCTGGGTGACTGGTCGATGTCGACCTTGACCAGCTTGACCTTTCCGGCCAGCTCGCGCGCGACCTGCTCCAACGCGGGGCTCACCATGCGGCAGGGGCCGCACCAGGTGGCCCAGAGGTCGACGAGGACGAACGGCGTCGCCTTCTCGGCGATCTCCGCGAAGTCGTCGTCGCCGGCGTCGGCGATCCATGGGAGCGAGGCCTTGCAGTTGCCGCAGCGGGGGATGCCCTCCGCCGACGCCGGCACCCGGTTCTTGCGGCCGCACTTGTCGCAGACGACCGTCCTGCTGTCCGCAGTCACTTGGACTCACGCCGCCTTTCGGACCTCAGGCTCGGACGGCTGGTCGTACGTCACCACCAGTTCCCCGTTCTGGGCGTCGACCCGGATGGCCGACCCGTCCTGCACGTCGCCGCGTATCAGGGCCCGTCCGACGAGTGTCTCGACCTCGTGCGCGATGAACCGCCGCAGCGGCCGTGCTCCGTACACGGGATCGAAGCCCTGCCGGGCAATGAGCTCCCGGCCGCCGTCCGTCAGTTCGACGGCGATCCGACGCTCGGCCAGACGCCGGCGCAGGTCGTCGAACTGCAGCTCGACGATGCGCTGGATCTGGGTCATGCCCAGTGGCTTGAACAGCACGATGTCGTCGACGCGGTTGAGGAACTCGGGGCGGAAGTGGCTCTGCAGTTCACCCATCACCAGGGCCCGCGCGTCGGGCTTGATCTCGCCGTCGGTGGTCACCCCGTCGAGCAGATGGGCGGAACCGATGTTGGAGGTCATGATGATGATGGTGTTGCGGAAGTCGACGGTGCGGCCCTGCGAGTCGGTGATACGGCCGTCGTCCAGCACCTGCAGCAAGGTGTTGAACACGTCGGTGTGCGCCTTCTCCACCTCGTCGAACAGGACGACGGAGTACGGCTTGCGGCGCACCGCCTCGGTGAGCTGGCCGCCCTCCTCGTAGCCGACGTACCCGGGAGGCGCGCCGACCAGTCTGCTCACGGTGTGCCGCTCCTGGTACTCGCTCATGTCCAGGCGGACGATGTTCTCCTCCGTGTCGAACAGCGCGGCCGCCAGAGCCTTGGCCAACTCGGTCTTTCCGACGCCCGTGGGCCCGAGGAAGATGAAGGAGCCGATGGGCCGGCGCGGGTCGCGGATGCCGGAACGGGCCCGGATGATGGCGTCGCTGACCACCTTGACCGCCTCGTCCTGGCCGATCACGCGCTCGGCGAGGATCTCGTCCAGTCGCAGCAGCTTCTCCCGCTCGCCCTCCTGCAGCCGGGTGATGGGGATACCGGTCCACGCCGAGACGATCTCGGCGATCTCGTCCTCGGTGACGACCTCCCGCAGCAGCCGGTTCTCGCCCTGCTTGGCCGCGAGCGCCTCCTCCTCCGCCTTCAGACGGCGTTCGAGTTCGGTGAGCGTGCCGTACCGCAGTTCCGCGGCACGGTTGAGGTCGTAGTTCCGCTCGGCCTCCTCGGCCTCCTGACGGACCTGCTCCAGCTCCTGGCGCAGTTCCTGGACGCGCCGGATGGCCTGGCGTTCGGCATCCCACTGGGCGTGCATGGCGTCGGCCTCGGCGCGCAGGTCGGACAGTTCGCGGCGCAGCTCCTCCAGACGCTTGCGGCTGGCGGGATCGGTTTCCTTGGCGAGCGCCGCTTCCTCGATCTCCAGACGGGTCACCCGGCGGCTGATCCCGTCGAGTTCGGCCGGCATCGAGTCGATCTCGGTCCTCAGCCGGGCGCAGGCCTCGTCGACGAGGTCGATCGCCTTGTCCGGCAGGAAACGGTCGGAGATGTAGCGGTGGCTGAGGGTCGCGGCGGCGACCAGTGCGGTGTCCTGGATCTTCACGCCGTGGAAGACCTCGAGGCGTTCGCGCAGGCCGCGCAGGATGGAGACGGTGTCCTCGACGCTCGGCTCGTCCACCACGACCTGCTGGAAACGGCGTTCGAGGGCGGCGTCGGACTCGATGTACTTGCGGTACTCCTGCAGGGTGGTGGCGCCGATCATGTGCAGCTCGCCGCGGGCGAGCATCGGCTTGAGCATGTTCCCGGCGTCCATTGCGCCTTCCGGGCCGCCACCGGCGCCCACGACCGTGTGGAGCTCGTCGATGAAGAGCAGGATGCGGCCCTCTGCGGCCTTGACCTCGCTCAGCACGGCCTGGAGACGCTCCTCGAACTCACCCCGGTACTTGGCGCCCGCCACCAGCAGGCTCATGTCGAGGGAGAAGATGGTCCTGTCGCGCAGCCCGTCGGGTACGTCACCTCGGACGATGCGCTGCGCCAGGCCTTCCACGATGGCCGTCTTCCCGACGCCGGGGTCACCGATCAGTACGGGGTTGTTCTTGGTCTTGCGGCTCAGGATCTGGATGACGCGCCGGATCTCCGCGTCCCGGCCGATCACCGGGTCCATCCCGCCGCTGCGGGCTTCCAGGACCAGATCGCGGCCGTACTTCTCCAGCGCCTCGTAGGCGGACTCGGGCGTCGCGGATGTGACGCGCTGGCTTCCCCGGATCCGGGTGAGCGCGGACAGGAACGCTTCCTTGGTGATGCCGTGTTCCTTGAGCAGCCGTCCCGCCGCGGTCCTGGATCCTTCGTCGGCCAGGGCGAGGACGAGATGCTCCACCGACACATAGTCGTCCTTGAGCCGCTTGGCCTCCTGTTCCGCCGCGTCCAGTACCTTCGCCAGCCGCTGGGTGATGTACACCTGGCCGGGTGTCGCACCGGGTCCCGTCACCTTCGGCCTGCGGGACAGTTCCGCCGTCAGGGCCTCACGCAGATCCCGCACATCGGCGCCCGCCTGTTCGAACAGCCGTGGAACGATTCCCTCCGGCTGATCGATGAGGGCGAGCAGCAGATGTTCGCCGTCGACCTCGGTCTGGTCCAGCCGGCCGGCGATGGTCTGCGCTTCCTGCAGGGCCTCCTGCGACTTCTGGGTAAGCCGGTTCATATCCACGATTCATCACTCCTGGAGCCGGCGTTGCTGCGCCTCAGAGCGCTCTCCAGCTCGTTGATCCGGTCGAGCAGATCGAGCACCAGACCCAGGGAGGCGTAGTTGAGGGGGAGTCCGGCACGTAGACGTTGGATACGGGCGAGGGTTGCGGGAGCAGTCGGCTCGAACCACAGCTCCCCACCGGCGTCGCGGGTGGCGTCGACAAGGCCGAGAGTCACGAGCCGCCGGACGAGATCGGGATGAAGACCGGAGCGCCGGGCGACCACGTCCAGGCTGAGCCTGGGGACCGGGACGAGGGCATAGTTGCGGACAGCGACGCTCACGCCGGGCTTGCGGGCAGGTGCCGCCGCCCGGCGGTCTCCGGCGCCGGAGGCATGCTGGGGAACCTGGGTCATCCTGACTTCCTCGGGTCGAAGGTGGAAACGGCGGCCAGCTCCTCGAAGAGCTCACGCTCCCGGTCGGTGGGCTTGGGCGGCACCATGATGCGGACCTCCGCGTAGAGGTCGCCGGCGGGCCCACGGGGGCTGGGCATGCCTTCGCCCCGCAGCCGCAGCCGGCGGCCGCTCGAGGAACCCGCGGGCACCGTGACCTTGGCCGTGCCGCCGGGCGTGGGAAGCGGGACCGAGGCTCCGAGCGCCGCCTCCCACGGCGTCACGGGAAGCACGACGTGGATGTCCCGCCCCTCCAGGCGGAACCGCGAGTCCGGCTTGATGCGCACGCGCAGGTACAGATCACCTCGCGGCGCCTGGCCGCTTCCCTGCCCGCCCTCCCCGGCGAGCCGGATGCGCTGGCCGTCGGTGACTCCGGAGGGAATGCGGACGTCGTAGGTCCGCTGCCCGTCCGGCCCCGCGAGGGTGACGCTGCGCCGGCCGCCGCGGTACGCCTCCTGGACGGTGAGCTGGATCTCGGCCTCCTGGTCGGCGCCGGGAACCGGGCCACGGGCGGCGCCACGGCCGAAGATCCCGCCGAACAGGTCCTCGAAGTCGACGCCGGAACCGTCGAAGCCGTCGCCGTGGTCCGTCCCCTGACGGACCCCGCCCCCGCCCCCGCGTCCGTAACCGGTGGTCCAGCCGGACCAGCCGCCACCACGGGCACCCGCCCCGGCGGCCACCCGCTCGTCGTAGTCCTCCGGGATCTGCCGGAAGTCCTCGCCCCAACGGTCGTAGCGCGCACGCGTCCCGGGATCGGAGAGCACGCCGTACGCCTCGTTGAGCTCCTTGAAACGCTCCTCCGCCTCAGGATCCTTGTTGATGTCGGGGTGGTGTTTGCGAGCCAGCTTGCGGAACGCCTGCTGAATCTCCTCGGGGCTTGCGTCGCGCTGGACCCCGAGCACGTCGTAGTAGTCCCGTGCCATGGGGCGTCACTCCTGCCGCTTGCTCACCACAACGTATGCGGGGCGCAGCTGGTTCTCGCCCTCGCCGTAGCCGGGACGCACTACCTCGACCACGGCGTTGGGCTCGGCGCCGGCGGATTCGACGACACCGACGACCTCGTGCCTGGCCGGGTCGAACGGCACTCCCGTCTCCTCGTACCGGGGGTACCCGAGCCCGCGGAGCACTTCGACGGCCTGGTCGCGTACGGCCTTGACGCCCTCCAGTACGGCGGACGGGTCCGAACCGGCGTGGGCGAGGGCCAGCTCCAGATTGTCGAGAACGGGCAGCCAGGCCGCCGCGGTGCGGGCGCGCTCCTCGCTGCGGACGCGTGCCAGCTCCCTGGCGTGGCGCTTGCGGAGGTTCTCCAGGTCCGCGAGCGCACGGCGCCAGCGGTCCTGGAGTTCGTCGAGCTCCGCGGCGTGTTCGTCCACCTCGGGCTGCTCGGACTGCTCCGAGGGCGGGGCCTTGCTCAGCTCGTCCTGGGGCGTCGCCGGGTCCTGTTCGGTGGACATGACCACACCTCAGCCCTTGTCGAATTCGGCGTCGATCACGTCGTCGTCGGACCCACGGGCGCTGCTCGCGGCACCCACCCCCGCTCCCGTACCGGCCTGTTCCTCCGCGACCGGACCCGCGCCCGCCGCGTGCGAGGCCAGCGACGCGTGGATCTGCTGGAGTTCGGACGTCAGCGACCTGACCTTGTCCAGCGGCGCTTCCTGCTGTACGGCCTCCCGGGCTTCGCCGACGAGCAACTCGGCCCGTGCCTTCTCGTGGGCGGGTGCGGCGTCGCCCAGTTCGTTCAGCCGGCGTTCGACCTGGTAGGCGACGGCATCCAGCTCGTTGCGGGCGTCCACGGCCTCGCGCAGCGCCTTGTCCTCGCCGCGGTTGCGCTCCGCCTCCTGAATCATCCGGTCGACCTCGCCCTGGTCGAGATTGGACCCCTCGCTGATCGTGATGCCCTGCTCGGCACCGGTGTCCTTGTCGCGTGCGTTGACGTTCACGATGCCGTTGGCGTCGACGTCGAAGGTGACCTCGACCTGCGGCTCACCCCGGGGTGCGGGCCGGATGTCCTTGAGCTGGAACCGGCCGAGGACGCGGTTGTCCGCCGCCATCTCGCGCTCACCCTGCAGCACGACGACGTCGACTGCTTCCTGGTTGTCGGCGGCGGTGGAGAAGGTCTCCGCGCGCCGGGCCGGGATCGTGGTGTTCCGTTCGATGATCTTGGTCATCACACCGCCGCGGGTCTCCACACCCAGCGAGAGCGGGGTCACGTCGAGCAGCAGGACGTCCTTGACCTCGCCCTTGAGCACACCGGCCTGGATCGCGGCACCCATGGCCACGACCTCGTCCGGGTTGACGCTCATGTTCGGATCCTTGCCGCCGGTCAGCCGGCGGACCAGGGTCTGGACGGCGGGTATGCGGGTCGAGCCGCCGACGAGGATGACCTCGTCGATGTCGCTCTCGCTGATCTTGGCGTCGGACATCGCCTGCTTGACCGGTTCCATGGTCCGCTCGACCAGGTCAGCGGTGATCTGCTCGAACGTGGACCGCATGACCGTCTCGGTCAGATGCTTCGGGCCGGAGGCGTCAGCAGTGATGAACGGCAGGCTCACCTGCGTCTGGGTGACGGAACTCAGCTCGGTCTTGGCCTTCTCCGCGGCCTCGAAGAGCCGTTGCAGCGCCTGCGGGTCCTTGCGCAGATCAATGCCGTTCTCGTTCTGGAACTTGTCCGCGAGGTAGTCCACCAGTCGCCGGTCGAAGTCGTCGCCGCCCAGATGGCTGTCGCCCGCGGTGGACCGTACCTCGACCACGCCGTCACCGACGTCGAGGATGCTCACGTCGAAGGTGCCGCCGCCGAGGTCGAAGACGAGGACGGTCTCGTGCCCCTTCTTGTCCAGCCCGTAGGCGAGGGCAGCCGCAGTCGGCTCGTTGATGATGCGCAGCACTTCCAGGCCGGCGATCTTTCCGGCGTCCTTCGTCGCCTGACGCTGGGCGTCGTTGAAGTAGGCGGGCACGGTGATGACCGCCTCCGTCACCCGCTCCCCCAGCTGCTTGCCGGCGTCGTCGGCGAGCTTGCGCAGCACCAGGGCGCTGATCTCCTCCGGCGCGTACAGCTTGTCGCGCACCTTGAAGCGCGCGTTGCCGTGTTCATCGGGGACGACGTCGAAGCCGACGGCCTTTGCCTCCTCGGAGATCTCGTCGTAGCGACGGCCGATGAATCGCTTGGCCGAGTAGATGGTGCCCTTGGGGTTGAGGATCGCCTGACGGCGGGCGAGCTGGCCGACGAGCCGTTCGCCGGTGTCGGTGAACGCGACGACCGAAGGGGTCGTGCGGCTGCCCTCGGAGTTGGGGAGAACCGTCGCCTCCCCGCCCTCCCACGCGGCGATCACCGAGTTGGTGGTCCCGAGGTCAATTCCGACTGCCTTAGCCATGAGGTTCTCCTTCGTCGAGGGCCGCGCACGTGTGCGGCCCCCACGGGTCGAGGGTTCTCACCTGTCGGTGGCGGTGGTACCGGTCGCCGGCCTGCCGGGGGCGGTGGTACCCGTGGCCGGGGCGCTCCCGAGCCGATCGAGCAGTGCGGCGGCCCGGGCCGCCACATCGGCGTCCACGACGACCTCGTAGCGGCTGGGCTGCATCGCACTCACCGAGGTGAAGTCGCGACGGCCACGCTGCATGGCGTGGACGAGCAGACCGAGCAGCGCGCCGACGACGGCGCCGAAGATGAGGCCGTAGAGGGCCAGGAGCAGCGAGGACACCACCGGGTTGAGCCAGTCGAGCAGTCCGAAGAGCCAGCCGATCAGGGCGCCGGGGACCGCGCCGGACGCGGCTCCGCTCAGCGCCGCCCTGCCGTACGTAAGGCGACCGACCACCTGTTCGACGAGTTTGAGATCGTGACCGATGATGGCGACCCGCTCAACGGGAAAGCCCTGGTCAGACAGATAGTCGACCGCGCGTTCCGCCTCTTCGTACAGGGAGTACGAGGCGAGGGTCGTTCGATTCCGCTCGTCCATATCCGCCATCTCCCACGGCGCCACGCGCCGCTGGTCCACGATGACTGCTCCAGCGTCGTGATCGAAGGCGCTGCGGGGCCTGCGCCCACGGGGCCCGAATCTGTCCGGACTCTCAGTCTGTCAGTACAGATAAATCAGGGCAAACCACACCATCCCCGACCACGCGTGCACCGCCCTTGCCCTGGAGCCGGCCCATCTGCGGAACCTCGCAGAGGTCGAGCTCCGGCTGCGCCGGCGCCGGGCGACCGGCACGCCTCTCGGCAGGCTCGGGACCGTGGTGCGCGATGGTTCTCCCGGGTGGTCATGGCGGCGGGATCCCCCCAGGGCGGGTAATCAGCAGAGTCGAGCCACCCGTCCTTTCCCGTAACCGAGCCCCGGAGCCGTCGTGAAATTCGGAGTCGCGACCTTCATCACCGACCAGGGCATCAGCCCGGCCGCCTACGGAACCGCACTCGAGAACCGTGCGTTCGACTCGTTGTTCATTGCCGAGCACAGCCATATTCCTGCGGACCGCCGGACGCCCTACCCGGGCGGCGGTGAGCTCCCGGAGATCTACTACCGCACCCTCGACCCGTTCGTCGCCCTCACGGCGGCCGGGGTGGTGACCGAGCGGCTGCTGCTCGGTACCGGCATCGCGCTGATCCCTCAGCGCGACCCGATCATCACGGCGAAGGAGGTGGCTTCGCTCGACCTCGTCTCGGGCGGCCGCGTGATCTTCGGCATTGGTGTCGGCTGGAACCGTGAGGAGATGATGAACCACGGCACCGACCCCTCGACCCGTGGCCGGCTCACCGACGAGCGGCTGCGCGCCATGCGGGAGCTGTGGACGGCCGAGGAGGCCGAGTTCCACGGCGAGTTCGTGAACTTCGATCCGGTCTTCGCCTGGCCGAAGCCCGTACAGCGCCCGCATCCGCCGATCTACGTCGGCGGCGGCGAGGGTGCGTTCCGGAGGGTGGCGCAGCTCGGAGACGCGTGGCTGGCCAACGGCGTGCCGCCACAGGAGCTCGGTCCCCAGATCGAGCGGCTGCACACCCTCGCCGGCCGGGAGGTGCCGGTGACGGTCTACGCGGTACCCGACGATCCGGAGCAGATCGAGGCCTACGGCCGCCTGAAGGTCGAACGGCTGCTGTTCTACGTGCCGACGATGCCCGAACAGGAGACTCTGGAGTACCTGGACCGGCTGGCCGAAGTCGCAGCCCGGTACCGCTGATCCGCCGGGAGGCAGTGCGCTCGGGAGTGTGGGACCGATCCGGGAATCCATCACCGCGACGGCTGACATGACCGGCATGACAGCCGTGACCGCTGTGGTGGGCCTGACAGCCGTGGGCTGCCATGGCTCCCGTGGCTGCCGTGGCTGCCGTGGCTGCCGGAAAGGGGCGCGATGCCCACTCTGACCAGCGCCGAGGCACGGCATCGGTTCGCCGCGGCCCGCATCGCCCACCTCGCGACGGCCGACACGGCGGCCCGGCCGCATCTGGTGCCGGTCGTGTTCGCCGTGGACGGCGACACGGTGCTGCTGGCCGTGGACCACAAACCGAAGCGGACGACGCGGCTGAAGCGTCTTGCCAACATCGCCGCCAACCCGTCGGTCTGTCTGCTCACCGACCACTACGACGAGGACTGGGAGCGCCTTTGGTGGGCCCGGGCCGACGGCGAGGCCCGCGTGCTCCCGTCACCGGACAGGTCTCCCGAGGCCGCCCGGTTCGTCCGGCTGCTCAGTGCGAAGTATCAGCAGTACGCCGACCGCCCACCCGGCGGACCGGTGGTCGAGGTCTCGGTCCTGCGCTGGAGCGGGTGGAGCGCGTCGTGAACCTCGTGCTCGCCACGAAAACGGTGCGTGAGCGGCCCGGCCGACGCCACACCGGCCTGCTCCGCAAGCCACGCGGTTTCACCCGTCTGCGCAGCCTGACGTTGCCGTCGGCCGGTGTACGGGGAAGCCTAGGATCCGTCACCGGGCGCAGACACGTCGCCGCCCTTCCCTGCCTCGGCTGGAAGCTCCATGACCGGAGGACACGCAATGTCGCACGCCTTCGGCAGGACCCGCTGGAAGCGCTTCGCAGCGGTCCTCGTCCCGGCCGTCGCGACCGCTGCGGCTCTCGGTATCGGCATGGCGCAGGGAGCGCTTGCCGCATCCTTCTTCATCTCCGGCGAGAAGTTCCAGATCAGTGCGGACACGATCGACGTTCGCGGTCTCAGCATCTACGGCATGGTGGACGTGCCCAGGAAGGGCACCCCCGTGCCGGTCGCGGTCAACGGATTCCGGCACGCGAAGATCAGCGGGCTCTGCCAGTCCGTGGTGGTCCCGATCCCGGTCCTGGGCCCGTACACGCTGAGGCTCACCGGCGGCGACCGGAGCCAGGTCGAGGCGGACAACATGTTCATCGACGCGACGTCCCTGTCGGTCGGCAACGCGAAACTCAAGGACATCGACATCGGTGTGGCGGCCGGCGCGATCAGCAAGGGGCCGATCAACCCGGGGGACAGGAACTCACGCTTCTTCGACCCCAACGGAGTCGCACAGCAGGCGGTGTCGGCCGTTCTGACCGACGTGCGGGCCACGGCGGTCGCGGTGTCGGCTGCCACGCTCAACGTGCCCGACCTGAATCTGCGCCTCGAGCAAGGCCGGCACGAATGCTTCTGACTCCTCGGAAGAGGGACATGCGCCCCTCCCCCGCCCGCCTCTCGCCGCGGAAGGCGTATGCGTCCTCCAGGATGTTCGGCAGCCGCCCGGACCTGCGCGTCGCCGCTGGCGAAGCCCGGGCGGGTTTCAGGAGATGGCGGGGCGAACGGCCCTTCTGGGCAGGGCTGTTCACGCTCGCGGCGGGACTTCCCATCATCTGCCTGCCGTATGTGCACCTGACCTTGGCCGGTATCCCGCTGGCACTGTCCACCACGGCGGGGGCAGGGTCTCTGATCATCGGGATCCTGATGGTGGTTCTGGGCCTCACCCTCTGGTTCCACCAACAGGCGCGCGTGTTCGCCGGGGTCGCGGCCCTGCTGCTCGCCCTCGTCTCGTTCCCTGTGGCGAACTTCGGGGGACTCTTCCTGGGTCTTCTCTCCGGCCTGATCGGCGGTTCCCTGGCCTGTGCGTGGGCTCCACCCACGGGCAGCGCCGAACCGCGGGCCTCTGCGACCGTCCCGGCGGGTGCGGGCTGCCCGGAATCCGCGGATGAAGGGCGCTGAGGCTACGAGCGACGGCGGGGTTTGCCGCGCTTGCCGCCCTTGGGGCCGCCGGCACCGCTCCGTGAACTCTTGCCGGTCGACTTGCCGGCTGCGGGCTTCCGCTGTGCGCCGCTCTTGACCGCGGGCTTGCGCTTCGGCTGTGCCGGGGTCGGAGGGCGGCCCCGGGTGCTGTTGACGGTACGCCCGCGAACGATCCCGATGAACTGCTCCACCAGGTCGGTGGTCTCGTCCTGCGGCCACGACAGTGCGACGCGCGATTCAGGGACGTCCGAGACCGGCCGATAGGTGAGGTCCTTGCGGTGGTGCAGACGCGCGAGTGACTGAGGGACGACGAGCAGTCCCACTCCCGCCGCCACCAGTTCGACGGCATCCGCCGTCGTGGCGGGTCGCTCAATGGCGGGCAGTCCCGGCGGACGGTCCCAGTCGAGGACGTCGTCGAGGGGATGCAGCACGATGTCCTCGGCGAGATCCTCGGCGGACACCTCGTCCACCGCCGCCACGACGTGGTCCTTCGGGACCACGACCACCGTCGTCTCGGTGTAGAGAGGGATCGCGCTGAGGTCCGTACGGTCGACCGGCAGTCGTACGAAGCCAGCGTCGGCGCCGCCGCCGCGCAGGACGTCGAACGCCTCGGCGGCGGGTACCGCGATGAGCTCCAGTGGGACGTCGGGCAGCCGCTCGTTCCAGATCCGCACCCACTTGGTGGGCGTCACTCCCGGGACATACGCGAGCCGGAACGAAGGGGATACTTCCGAGCCTGTCACCCCGCCAGGTTACCGGTCGTGGTCGGAGGTAGCTCACACGCTCGAATACCCTTGGCACATGACGTCGCACCAGACCGCCCAGACGATGAAGCCCGCGACCGCGGCGAAGAAGCTGGGTGTGTACCTCGAGGCCACCCCCACCGAGTTCCAGGAGGGTGTCGTCTCGCGCACCGAGCTCAACGCACTGCAGGCCGACCCGCCCGAGTGGCTGCAGGAACTCCGACGCAACGGCCCGCATCCGCGGCCGGTGGTCGCGGCGAAGCTGGGCATCTCGATCTCGGGCCTCGCGCGAGGCGGAATCACGGACGCCCTCACCACGGAGCAGATCGACGAGCTCAAGAAGGAACTTCCTGAGTGGCTGCAGAAGGAACGCGCCACTCAGGCCGAGGTCCGGAAGGAAGCAGCGCGCATCAAGGAGAAGAACGAGGCGCGCGACGATCAGGCCGACCGCCCGCGTTCCTGACGCTTCGCCTCCACGGCGGCGGATCCGGGGGTGCGAAGCACGGATCGCCGTGCTCGTGCCGTGCTTCCTCCTCAAGGGCTTCTGCCGTGTCCCACCAAGGTGACGCCGCCGTCGAGGAGGCGCGAACAGCCACAGAGCGTCGTTGAGGTCCGACGCAGCGTGGCTGTTCTGCGGGCACGGCGCCACGACTACCGCTCAGCCGCGCGACAGTACACCGATGAGGTGCGTGCCGGCCCGGGGTCTGTCGCACTGTTCGGCCGTCACTGTTTGATGTTTTCCCATACATTGGGCTTTATGTCGGGTTCGGCTCCAGACGGTGCACAGCCTCAGGAGACGTGGCATGAAGATGTCTCGGACGAAGAACCATCCGGGTCGCTCTGCCGTCACCGTTACGGCGGCGTGCGCGCTTGCCGGTCTCGCCGCCTGCGGGACCGTCGGTGAGGCGGGCCAGGGAGACGGCGGGAGAACCTCCGGCAGCGGCGGCTTCACGGTCGGGCTGCTGCTCCCGGACACCCACACTGCTCGCTGGGCGACCGCCGACAAGCCCCTGATCATGAAGAAGGTCAAGTCGCTCTGCCCCGACTGCCGGGTGACCCACGCCTACGCCTCGGCAAACGTGGCCACTCAGCAGCAACAGATCGAATCCATGATCGCGGACGGGGCCAAGGTCCTGATCCTTGATCCCGTCGACGACAAGGCGCTCCGCTCCTCGATCACCAGGGCCCGCGACGCACACGTCCCGGTGGTGTCCTACGACCGCCTCGCCGAAGGCCCCATCTCGGCCTACTCCGGCTACGACTCGGAGGAGATCGGCAGGATCCAGGCCGAGGAGCTTCTCAAGGCGATGGGCCCCAAGGCGCGCGGGGGCCAGATCGTGATGATGAACGGTGACCCCACGGATCCGAACACGAGGGACCTGAAGAAGGGCGCGCTCTCGGTGCTGAACGGCAAGGTGAAGATCGCCAGGTCGTACTACACCGCCGAGTGGATTCCGGAGAACGCGTTCAGGAACATGTCGGCCGCCATCGCCGAGCTGGGCCCGGAAGGCATCGACGGCGTCCTGTCGGCCAACGACGGGCTCGCGGGTGGCGCGGTCACCGCCCTCAAGGCGGCCGGTATCAGGCCGCTGCCGCCCGTCACCGGCCAGGACGCCGACCTCCCGGCCGTGCGGCGGATCGTCAAGGGCGAGCAGTACGTCACGGTCTACAAATCCTTCGAAGCAGAGGCCAATGCCGCCGCCGAGATGGCCGTCGCCCTGGGCCGCGGCGAGAAGCTCGACACCATCGCAACGGACCGTGTCAGCAATGACACGAGCAAGGAGATTCCGGCCGTCCTGGGCCCCCTCGTCCCCGTGACCGTCGACACGATCAAGGACACGGTCGTCAAGAGCGGCCTCTACACGGTCAGCCAGATCTGCACCCCGACGGTCGAAGCCGCCTGCCGGAAAGCCGGACTCACCGAGTAGGCCCGCCCGACGCCGCACCACCCGCCACGCCGGGGCGGCATCACCGGCCGGAAGAGACGGCACGGGCAAAGGAGATGGTTCATGTGCCGAGCACACCCCTGCTGGCGCTGCGCCGAGTATCCAAACGGTTCGGTGCTGTCTGGGCACTCACGGACATCGAGCTGGAGATCCACGCCGGAGAAGTCGTCGCCCTGGTGGGCGACAACGGCGCGGGCAAGTCCACCCTCGTCAAGGTGATCACCGGCGCCGCCCCCGCCGACCAAGGTGTCATCGAGTGGAACGGCCGTCCCGTCCGGATCACCCGCCCGCGTGATGCTCAGGACCTGGGCATCGCCAGCGTGTACCAGGACCTCGCGTTGTGCGAAACCCTCGATGTCGTCGGCAACCTCTTCCTCGGCCACGAGATCGGCAGGACCGGAATCCTCGACGAGGTGTCCATGGAGCGCCGGGCCGGGGAACTGGACCTGCTGGACACCCTCTCCATACGCATCCCCAGCGTCCGCGTCCCTGTTGCCTCCCTCTCCGCCGGTCAGCGCCAGACGGTCGCGATCGCGCGCGCTCTTCTCAGCGAACCCAGGATGCTCATCCTCGATGAACCGACCGCTGCGCTGGGTGTCAGGCAGACCACCCATTTCCTCGACCTGATCGACCGCTTGCGGGAACGCGGGGTCGGCGTGCTCCTCGTCAGCCACAACCTGGGGGACGTCAAGGCCGTAGCGGACCAGGTCGCGGTGCTGCACCTCGGCCGCAACAACGGCTTCTTCAGCGTGCCGACCACATCCCAGGAGCAGATCGTCTCCTCCATCACCGGCGCCACCGACAACGCCGTCACCCATCGCGCGACCCGGGCGTGGGAGGGAACGCTGTGAACAGAACACGGGAATCCGAGAATCTCGGACCCGGCAGGGCGGGTGGCGATTCGGCCGGAGCGGTGCCCACAGCAGTCGAGCAGCGCCGGGCGGCGGGCGGCGAAGGCGGTTTCAGGAGCTACGTCGGCGATTTCGCCCGCAAGCTGCGCAGCGGCGAACTCGGATCGCTTCCCGGCATCATCCTCGTCATCCTGCTCTGGACCATTTTCCAGAGCCTCAACCCGCAGTTCCTCTCCCCCCGCAACCTGTCCAACCTCAGCGTCGACATCGTCGGCACGGGCATGATCGCCCTCGGCATCGTCTTCGTACTGCTGATCGGCGAGGTGGACCTGTCGGTCGCCTCGGTCAGCGGGTTCACCGCAGCGATCTTCGCCGTGCTGAACGTGAACAACGGCGTGCCGGAAGGACTGGCCATCGCCGCCGCCCTGCTCGTCGGAGCCGCGATCGGAGCCTTTCAGGGCTTCTTCTCGGCCAGGATCGGCGTACCGGCGTTCGTCGTCACCCTGGCGGGACTGCTGGCCTGGAACGGTCTCATGCTCTACATCCTGGGCGCCAGCGGCACCATCAACCTCCCCGAGCAGGGCCTGGTCCGCGCCCTGACCAGCTACTACTTCCACGACGCGGCCGTCGTGTACGGGCTGGCGGCGCTCAGCGTGGCCGCCTTCCTGCTCGCGTCCTACCGGGACGCACGCCGCCGCAGGGCCGTCGGCGTGCTCTCCCGGCCGCTCAGCATCATCGCCGTGCGCACGGCTGCCGTGGCGCTGGTCGCGTTCGCCGCCGCCTATGTGCTGAACCGGTTCGAGGGCCTGCCGCTCGCTGTGCTGATCTTCCTGGTCTTCGTCGTCGTCCTCGACTTCGTCCTGCGCCGGACGTTCTACGGCCGGAAGCTCTTCTCCATCGGCGGCGGCGCGGAGGCGGCCCGTCGCGCCGGCATCAACGTGGTCTGGCTGCGGATTTCCGCGTTCATGGTGTCCGGGACACTGGCCGCTGTCGGCGGTCTCTTCCTGGCCTCGCGCGTCGCCGCGGTGGGCCAGACCTCGGGCTCCGTGATCCTGCTGATCAACGCCGTCGCCGCGGCCGTCATCGGGGGCGTCAGCCTGTTCGGCGGCCGTGGTACGACCTGGTCCGTCCTGCTCGGCATGCTCGTCATCCAGTCGATCGCCTCGGGGATGGTTCTCCTGGGCATCCCGACGCCGATGCAATCCGTGATCACCGGTGGTGTGCTTCTCGCCGCCGTGGCCCTCGACTCGCTGTCGCGCCTCTCGCAGAAGGCACACGGCAGGGCTTGACCACGCACAGATGCCAAGGCCGGCTGCCGAGCGGCGCGGTGGCAGAGCGAGGCACGCTCCCTCGCGGCGGCATACCGTCGGACCATGAGCGAGGTCATCGTTGTGCACGAGTTCGACAAGCCGGTGCCGGCACCGGGCCCCGCCGGCACCTCGACATCCGGGGCCCGGCGCGTCCGCCGGGTCCACGCAGCGCCCGCTGCTCCCGGGAATCCGTCCGTCCCCGGTCCACGGACCGTCTGCGGCAAGGACACCTTCGCCATGGAAGCGACGGTCCGGAGGCCGTCGGAGCACCCTGGCCGCTCGTGGTACGACCCGGCTTACGCAGACCGCATCTGCGCCGACTGCGATCTTGCGATGGGCACCTGACCGGAAGGTGAGGAAGTCACGGCCCAGTGGCGAGCAGGGCACGAAGTCGGTGCCCGGCTCGCGTACCGCCGACAGCACCCGACCCCCACAGCGCGTTCGAAGACCGAGTGATGGGCGGCAGGGATCCTGACGGGCCCGACGGCGGTGGCGGTGTCCAGCGGGTGGAGGGCGAGCCGGAGCGTCGTCATGGCTGGAGGCCCGACTGCGCTTCGGGGCCCGTGACGCGACGGCCGGTGACTCTGCTGCCGGGAAGCCGGCCTGCCTTGGCCTGGCCGGTGAGCCGGTCTCCTTCCAGGGTGAGCCGGAAGGAGAGATGCAGCCGCATGGGCTTGGTGATCGACTGCTGGTAGGTGACGGCATCGCCCTGGACGGTGATGCCGGTCAGCGGGACTTGTTCCCCGGACCTGAGGTCTTCCGCGGTGCCGTGCCAGGTGCCGTTGGGCCGGGCGGCGAGCAGGACGCGGGCCTGCTGCTTGCCCAGAGGGGTGTCGATGGTCAGGTGCCAGGTGCCTTCTGCGGGCATGGTGGGTCCTTCCGCTTGGTCGGGTTCAGAAGGAGATGGCGGGCGCGGCACCGCGGCGGGTCCAAACGGTGCCACGGCGTTCGTATTCGAAGAGCTTCTCCACGCTGCGGGCGATCCGGGGGCCGATTTCACGCTCGACGAGGTAGAGCCCGACGTCCAGGCCTGAGGTGACGCCGCCGCCGGTGATCAGGTCGCCGTCGTCGACGACGCGGGCGTCAACGGAGTCCGCGCCGGTGGCTGCGAGCACGTCGAGTCCCAGGTGATGGGTGGAGGCAGGACGGCCTTCGACGAGGCCGGCCATGGCGAGGATCAACGAGCCTCCGCAGACCGCGGCGACAACGGTGTCCTCGCGCTGGAGCGCCTGCTTCATCAGGCGCGGAAGGTCGGTCTCCAGCGTCCGCCCGAGGATGACCGGAATGGTGTTGGCCTGCTCCTCCTCGCTCAACTCGCCGGGGTCGCGCACATCCCCCGCTGCCCCCGGCAGCACGATCACGTCGGCGCGCTCGGGATCCAGCCGGCCGGTTGCCTCGAGGCGCAGCGGCGGAAGACCGCTGAGCACATCGCGCGGCCCTTCCGCGGAGACCATCTCCACCTGTACGGCGCCGTCGGTGAGCATCCCCGCCGAATGGAGGACCTCGTAGGGGGCGATGACATCCAAGGGGTCGAAGCCGTCGAACAGCACGAACTGGGCGAGCATCGCATGACTCTCTTTCTCGGTGATCAGCGTCTGCCGCGCCCACGCTAGGCGGACGGGCAGCCCGCCCCCAGAGGCATTGATGCCAACCATCCACGGATTCTCGCCAAGGCCGTGAGCTGCTGTTTCTGATGGAGAGCGGCCACAAGATGCGGTGTCTGGGACATCCGGCAGGAACCCGTTGGCCGGCCGGATCGTGCCCACCGTGGTGATTCCGGCCCCTACGAAGCGGACGCACCTCGGCAGGGCTGCCGGGAGTCGCGGAGGGTGCCGCGGCGGTCCGTCACCTGAGGCCGGCCACTCACTGAGGGCGGCAGCGCCCGCCCGTACGCCAGGTCGTGGTGGCAGCGGCGATGACGGTGTCGAGCCTGTCCCGGGCGCTCACGAGATCAGCGATCTGGCGGTCGATGCGATCCCGCTCGGCCGAGAGCCATTCGAGCAGCTCGGGCGATGCCTCACCGGTCTCGACGCAGGGCAGCATCGCCAGAATCGACTTGCTGGGCAGACCGGCGGCATACAGCTGCTGGATCAGCTGGACGCGGTCGACCGCGCTGTCCGGGTACCGCCGCTGCCCACTGGGACTGCGTTCCGAGGCGAGTAGTAGCTGCTCTTCGTAGTACCGCAGCGCCCGCACGCTCACGCCTGTCCTCGCGGCGAGCTCACCGATGCGCACAGCCCCTCCCTGATGGCCCGGAACACATTTCTTGCCTCTGACGTCAACGTCAGGTTCCAGCGTAGCCGACGAACGCCTCACACCCTCGTGAAAGCAAAGGACACGTACGTGATCAGCTTGTTCGACAGCTACCAGCTCGGAACCCTCAAGCTGCCCAACCGCCTTGTGATGGCCCCGATGACCCGGGCCCGTGCGAGCGCGGACGGCTACCGAACGACACGGGTGCTGACGGCCTTCTGACGCCATGGCCGCGAACCATGACACGTTTCTGATGCTGCGCCTCGTCGGCCGTCAGTGCCGTGTATCGACTGTATCGATCTCCGTCAGGGTCGGGCGCAACAAGCAGCTGAGCGGGGATATTCGATGGCGCGCTCCGGACTGCCTCCCCGCGTGCGGGGCGCCACCAGTCGTTCGTGGTTCCTCGAGGAGGGCCCCATGTGTTTGTTCCAGTACGCCGACGACCCCGAGCCTGAGGAACAAGTCCCGGCCGGACCCTTGTACGTCCCTGTCCGGCCGGGATGCACAGCGGAAGTGGCGATCCGGCTCTTCCGCACTCCACTGGGCGCGCGTACCGCCGTCGGTTTCACCAGCCCCGAGCGACTGACCGAACTGCTCGGGACGGACCAGTCCTGGATCCGCCTCTCCGAACACGCTCTGCGAGGGGTGGCTGCGCCGCTGGGAGTGCTGGCGCTGACCGTCGACCCGACCTTCACCGCGCCACCGGTCACGGCGGTGGACGGTCACCGCGCACCGGCGACACCGACCGCCGTCCGGGCCGCCTGAGGGGACCACAGAAGTTCGTGTCGACGTCGCGGCCGGCCGCGACGAACTGTCCGTATGGCCGGCATCCACGACCCCACTGCCGCACGGCGGACTGGCCGTCGGCGGAGTCTCGATGGCCGAGGCGGCCGACCGCTTCGGCACTCCCGTGTATGTGCTGGACGAGGGCGAGGTACGCGAGCGCTGCCGGACGTACCGGGACGCCTTCCCCGACGGAGAAGTGCTCTATGCCGCCAAGGCCTTCCTGTCCAGGGCGATGGTGCGCTGGGTCCAGGAGGAGGGGCTGGGGCTGGACGTGTGCTCCGCCGGTGAACTGGAACTGGCCGTGACGGCCGGGTTCCCGCCGGAGCGCATCGTGCTGCACGGCAACGCCAAGTCACCGCAGGACATCGAGACCGCGCTGCGGCTCGGGGTCGGCCGGATCGTCATCGACAGCCCGTCCGAGACCGCCCGCCTGGCGGCAGCCGTCGGACCGCAGGGCCACCAGAAGGTGATGGTCCGCGTCGTCCCGGGCATCTCGGCAGGCGGCCACGAGAAGATCCGCACGGGTACGGACAACCAGAAGTTCGGGCTCACCCTCACCGACGGCCACGCCCAGCAGGCCATCACCCGCATCCTGGACCAGCCGCAGCTCGAACTGGTCGGCCTGCACTGCCACATCGGCTCCCAGATCACTGACGTCAAGCCGTATGTCGCCGCGCTGCGCCGCATGGTGGGCCTGATGGTCCACATCCGTGAAACGCACGGCATCGTGCTGCCCGAGCTCGACATGGGCGGTGGGCACGGCGTTCCCTACCGGCCCGGCGAGCCGGCCCTGGACCTCACCTTGCTCGCGCGCAAGCTGCGCACGGAGCTCGTCGAAGGCTGCACGGCCGCCGGTCTGACCGTGCCTCGGCTGATCATCGAACCGGGCCGCGCGGTCGTGGGCCCGGCCGGGGTGGCCCTCTACCGGGTGCTGGCCGTCAAGCACACCGGCGACCGGGTGTTCGTGGCCGTGGACGGCGGCATGAGCGACAATCCCCGGCCGGCCTTGTACGGAGTGCGGTACGCGCCGCGTCTGGTCGGCCGCGCCTCCACCGCCGAACCGCTGACGACCACCGTGGTCGGCCGGCACTGCGAGGCAGGCGACGTCATCGCAGCCGACGTTCGGCTGCCTGCCGACACTCGGCCCGGGGACCTGATCGCCGTACCGGTGGCGGGCGCCTACCAACTCTCCATGGCCTCCGGCTACAACCTCGTCGGCCGACCGCCGGTCGTCGCCGTCCACAACGGCACGGCCCGGCTCCTCATCCGGCGCGAAACCCTGGACGACTTCCGCAGCCGGGACCTCGGTGACTAGGGCCACTCGTTCGGATCCTGCCGGGATCGCGTGCCCTGGCGCCGGGCACCTCGCCGCGTTGTCGCCGGGAGGTGCCCCCACCGCGCGGTCTCCTTCCTCCGCCCTGCGATGCACGGCGCCGGACCCCGCTCCCGATCCGGCCTGATCCAAACGAAAGACCACCCTCGTGTCCTGAGTCAGAATTTCGTCGGCAGTCCTCTGTCCGTGAATCGGCATCCCGGGCCCGCCTGGCACTCGCGGATGCCGACTTCGCCGTCGCCCGCGAACTTGGCGCCCGGCGGCGGGGAACCGCCGTTCCGAGACCATGGCTGCGGGTGCTGGACGACCGCCACCCTGGACCGGTGCACCTGCGGGGCTCTGGCCGGGGCGGCGCGGGCTGAAGTCGGCCCCGTGGGACAGCGTTGCGTCTGATGCACGCGCTTCCGTCGAAGCAGGGACTGCCGAGAACTTCGTCCGTATGCCGCTGTAGGGGATACTCGCTCCTCGTTGCCCAAGGAACGATCGATCGGCAGGAAGAGCGCAGTATGACTGGCACCCAGGTGGAACCCGAGCATACCGAGGCTCCGCAGCCGCCCGCCCGCCGCTGGCGGGCGTGGCTGCTGGAGGGGTTGAGCGAGCACTCGGCCAGGCACCCGGGACCTCACGGCACGCCTCCGGCCGAGCACAAGGGCCACACCTGGTGGCGTGTGATGTGCCTGACGGGCGTGGACTATTTCTCGACTCTGGGTTACCAGCCGGGTATCGCCGCCCTGGCCGCCGGGCTGCTCTCCCCCATGGCGACGCTGGTGCTCATCGCGCTGACCTTGTTCGGAGCGCTGCCGGTCTACCGCCGGGTCGCCAAGGAGAGCCCGCACGGCGAAGGTTCGATCGCGATGCTGGAGCGGCTGTTGCCGTGGTGGGCGGGGAAGCTGTTCGTCCTCGTCCTCCTCGGCTTCGCCGCCACCGATTTCATGATCACGATCACGCTTTCGGCGGCCGACGCCTCCGCGCATGTGGTGGAGAATCCTTTCGCCCCGCACTGGATGCACAACGCCAACGTCTGGATCACCTTGCTGCTGATCACCGGCCTCGGCGCGGTGTTCCTCAAGGGTTTCAAGGAGGCCATCCGTGTCGCGGTCGTCCTCGTAGCCGTCTTTCTCGGGTTCAACCTCGTCGTCCTGGCCACCGCCGTCTGGCATGTGGCCACCGACCCGGTGGTGGTCGGCGACTGGTGGAGCGCCCTGACGACCCAGCACTCCTCCCCGCTCGCCATGCTCGGCGTGGCGCTGCTCGTCTTCCCGCGCCTCGCACTCGGCATGTCCGGCTTTGAGACGGGCGTCGCCGTCATGCCGCAGGTGCGCGGCGGCACCACCGACACGTACGAGAATCCCGCCGGTCGCGTCCGCGACACCCGCAGGCTGCTCACCACCGCCGCCCTCATCATGAGCGGCTTCCTGCTGGTCAGCAGTCTCGCAACCACCCTCCTCATTCCGGAGGAGGAATTCCGGAAGGGCGGCGAAGCCAACGGCCGTGCGCTCGCCTACCTCGCACACACGTACCTCGGCGAGGTCTTCGGCACGGTGTACGACGTGGCGACCATCGCGATCCTGTGGTTCGCCGGCGCCTCCGCACTCGCCGGTCTGCTCAACCTCGTCCCGCGGTACCTCCCGCGCTACGGCATGGCTCCCGAGTGGGCCCGCGCGGTACGCCCCCTGGTCCTGCTCTTCATGGCCATCGCCGTCACCGTCACGATCCTCTTCAACGCCGACGTCGACGCGCAGGGCGGGGCCTACGCCACCGGTGTACTGGTCCTCATGCTCTCGGCGTCCTTCGCCGCGACCATCGCCGCCCGCCACCGCGGCCACCGAGCCGCCACCATCGGCTTCGGCGTCATCACAGCGGTCTTCGGCTACACCCTGGTGACGAACGTCATCGAGCGTCCCGACGGACTCAAGATCGCCTCCCTCTTCATCATCGGCATCCTGCTCTCCTCCTTCGCCTCGCGCGTCCACCGCTCCTTCGAACTCCGGGCCGTCCGAGTCACCTTCGATGCGACCGCCGCCCACCTCATCGACGAAGCAGCCGCCGCCGGCCCACTGCGGATCATCGCCAACGAGCCCGACGAGCGCGACGAAGCCGAGTACCGGGAGAAGGAGTACACCCAGCGCGAGGAGACCCACATACCCGACGGCAAACCCGTGCTCTTCCTGGAGGTCACCGTCCAGGACTCCTCCGACTTCACCGCCGACCTGAACGTCACCGGCGAAAAGCGCCACGGCGCCCACGTACTGCGCGTCGAGGGCCCGGTCGTGCCCAACACCATCGCCGCCGTCCTGATGGAACTGCGCAACCGTACCGACCGGGTCCCGCACGTCTACTTCAACTGGACGGAAGGCCATCCACTCGGCCACCTGCTGCGCTTCCTCGTCTTCGGCGACGGCGAGGTCGCCCCGGTCACGCGCGAGGTCCTGCGCCGCGCGGAACCGGACCTGGCCCGCAGACCACGCGTACACGTGGGCTGACGCCGGCACGCGGTAACGGCGCCCCTTCGTCCCGGCCCGCTTCCTCCTCGACGAGGACCAGCCGGCACCACAGACACTCAGCACAGAGCCCTGCCCCAACTGTGGGGCAGCGGCTCACCCCTGCGCTGTTGCTCCTAAGCGGCCGGCCTGCCCTTCAGGTCCTTGATCACGGTGGCGACCTGAAGCTCGCGGACTGCGCCAACGCCATTGTGCGAGCCTCGAAGCCGCATCGGCGCACCGCGCGGGCATGAGGGCGACACCGCGGTGACCATCCACCTCGTTCGGTACGGCACCGGCCCCGACGCACCCACGACACGACGTTCACCCGGCAACGGACAGCCCTGGAAACAGTCAGTGGCCTTCGCGGAGGTCGAACGCTTCACCGTCACGGCGCACCGGCCGACCCCGGTTCGCCGTGTACTTCGTCGTCGCGTCGCCGGTGTCGTGGCGACGGTGTCGCCACGGTGCGGTGAGGGCCCAGGGGCCGTGGTCAGACGGGTGTGCGCTCCGCGAGCACATTCCTCAGTTCCTCCATCGACGCACGGAGGATCCCGGGCAGGTCCGGCCGGCCCGGCTCGCTGATCCAGTGCGCGAAGGCGACTTTGAACACGACGATCCCCGTCTCGGCAGCCAGGCTCGCGGCCGGTTCGGGAATGCCGCGGCCGCGCAGCGCATCAGCCCTCGCCGCGGCGAGCCCGGCGGTCTGGCGCTGGAGCAGGCCCCGGCAGGATCGGTGCTGCACGCGGTCGCCGACGAGGGCGTCCCGGTCCGCGACATCGCCGCAGTGATCGGCCGCCACCTGAACCTGCCGACGGCTTCCGCCCCGGCCGAGGACTTCGGCTTCCTGGGCAGGATCCTCGCGGTCGACCAGCCGGCGTCCAGCGTGCCGACGCGCGAACTGCTCCGGTGGCGGCCGGTCCGGGCCGGGGCTCATCGAGGACCTGGACAAGGGCCACTACTTCGCCTGAGCACGCAGCAACTCGCGCCGGCGGCGGCCACAGCCGACGCCCGCCCCGTCCGGCAGGTGCACGGGATGCCACCGGACCGAACGGGCGACCGGCTCCCCCGCCGGCGCGGCGCGCCCACCAAGCACCAGGGCAATTCCTCATGCCCTCCTGCTCGTACCGGCACGAGCGAACTCCTGGTGGAGCCACGAGGCGGCCCGTCGCCGACACCGTCATCCCCAAGGGCTCGCAGATCATGCTCATGCTCGCCTCGGGCAGCCGCGATCCGGACCGCTTCCACGACCCCGACCGCTTCGACCCCGATCGGCAGGACAACCAGCACCTAGGATTCGGCAGCGGCATTCACCTGTGCTTCGGCGGCCCGATGGCCCGGCTGGAAACCCAGATCGCGCTCAACGAGCTGGTACGCCGCCTGGACCGGCCCAGACTGGTGGCCGACCCGCCGCCGTACCGGCCCAGCCCCGTCCTTCGAGGTCCGATTCATCTGTACGTCGAGCAGAGCTGATTGCTCCGGCCGCCGTCAGGAGATCGCCGGCGATGCGATCTGCTCCGCGGCAGGAAACCCGGCGGCCGTTCATAGTCCTTTCAGCTCCAATTCCCGTCCTCATCGGACTACGGGATGATGTGAGGCATCGGGTATCCGTGCGATCGGCGTGCTGCTTCTCGTGTCGCCCTTCATCGGTCCGGTGACCGTCCGTTAGGCTCGCGTCGCCCACAAAGGGTCCCGATCTTCACGGAGGGCAGGACGACGGGGATCAATCGAGAGCGCCTCGTCAGGACGCTGACGTTCTGGCTGCGGCCTGCCTTCGCATTGCGGGTCATCAACCGGTTCCAGAAGATCGTGGGTTTCGACCGCTCGATGGCCCTGGCGTCCAGCGCCTTGACGACATTGGTCCCGCTCTCCATCCTCCTCGGCGCTGTATTCGTGCATTACGACGCCGCAGAACAGATCATCAGGCGCTACAACCTCACCGGAGCAGGCGCCACGGCAGTCAGCTCGCTGTTCTCTCCTGCCGAAGGGACCAGTGCGAGCGTGGGCATCTTCGGGATCGTGTTTCTGACGATCTCGGTGCTGAGTTTCACGCGAGCCGCGCAGCGACTCTTCGAACAGGCATGGGAACTCAAACCCCTCAGTGTGCGTAACACGCGTAACGGCTTGTGGTGGATCCTCACTCTCGGTGGCTACGCAGTGGTCACCACGTTGATCTCCGCGCTCCTTGGCGGGGACGCACTGGGTCTGGCCGCCTTGGTGTGCGAGGCACCGGTGACCGCTGCATTCCTCGTATGGAGCGGCTGGATCCTGTCGGCGAAGCGGATCAGCTGGCCGGACCTGCTTCCCTTCGGCGTCACCGGCGCCGTTCTGACGGCGGCCTATTCAGTGGGCGCAACCATCTACATGCCGCGTCTCTTCAACTCCTCCGCCGTACGCTACGGGGTGGTCGGTGCAGTCTTCGCGATGATCTCCGCCCTCTTCGCAGCCATGCTCGTCCTGGTTGCATCGGCGGCACTGGGACGAGAAGTACGAGACGAACTCAACCGGATCCGTCAGGGCCAACGCCCTTCCGACCGTGAGGTCCGCCGGCAGTGGGCCAGCGTGGTCGAGCAGACCCGGTCACAGTGGCGCACGGCACGGGAACAGGCCTCTCATCATCAGACCAAGGGCTCGAGCCACTGATGGGCACGGCCGGCCACCGCCGACATCATCAGTCGAGCAGTGCTCGTCGTCCTTCTCCGATCTGCCGCGTATCAGCAGGTCGACTGACGGTTCCATCTGGCGGTTGGGCTCCGGAATGCGCTGCCCTGCAAAGCGGCGCACGCTATGAGCGTGGGGGCGACGTCAGACCCGCATGCCTCCGGCTCCACGGCGGCGCCCAGCCGGTTTGAGCGGACCGGAGAGGCGCACGCCCTGGCGTCCCCGTCAGCGACGGCCGCAAGCACGCTCGACGCCATGGACCGGGAGCTGGTCAGCGACAGCCTGGTCTACCGGTACGACCCTGCGGCATCCCCCGACGGACTGCGCGGCTCCGAGGGCACGTTCAATCTGTGCAGCTTCCTGTACGTGGAGGCGCTGGCGCGTTCCGGCCGGCTGCAACAGGCCCGGTACGCCTTCGACAAGATGCTCACGTACGCCAACCATGTCGGCCTCTTCGCCGAAGAGATCGGGCCCTCGGGCGAACAACTGGGCAACTTCCCCCAGGCCTTCACCCACCTCGCCCTGGTCGCCGCGGCCATGGCACTCGACGAACAGCTCGACAGTGCGGAAACGCGACCGGGGGCCGACATCACCGCCTCCGGCATACGCCCGCGCACGGGTGGACCGTGACATTCGTGTGGGCAGCAGGCGGAGGTGACAGCGGTGCCCGACACACGAACGGCACAACAGCCGTCAAAGGCTCAGAGACGGGTCCTCGCCCCGCTCGCTCTCGCACAGTTCATCTGCAGCTTCGCCGGCTCCAACATGAACGTGATGATCAACGACATCAGCAGGGACCTCGACACCACCGTTCAGGGCGTGCAGATCGCCATCACGATCTTCCTGCTGGTCATGGCGGCATTGATGATCCCCGGCGGCAAGCTGACCGACCGCTACGGCCGCAAGCGCTGCCTGCTCGCCGGTCTCGTCATATACGGCATCGGCGCCCTGCTGAGCGCGGCTGCCCCGGGCCTGGGCGTGCTCATCCTCGGAAACTCGATCCTCGAAGGGATCGGCACGGCCCTGCTCATCCCGCCCGTCTACATTCTCACCACGCTCTTCTTCACCGACATGACCTCACGCGCCCGCGCCTTCGGCGTCATCATGGCACTCGGCGGCATCGGCGCCGCCGCAGGACCGCTGATCGGCGGACTCATCACCTCCGCACTGAGCTGGCGCGCGGCCTTCGTGTTCCAGGCCCTCGTCATCGCAGTGATCATCGTGCTCATCCGGCACATGGAAGACCCCCTGCCACCAGATCCGACGCGCCCCTTCGACACAACAGGAGCGGCCCTCTCGGCGGTCGGCCTCATCCTCATCGTCATGGGCATACTTGCGGCCGACGACAACGTCTGGCTGATGATCGCGCTGCTCGGCCTCGGCGCTCTCGTGCTTCTGTGGTTCTTCCGGTCCGTACGTGCCAAGGAGAAGGCGGGGAAGGAACCCCTTCTTTCGACAAGCCTGTTCCGCAACCGCACGTCGAACCTCGGCCTCGTCACACAGAACGTCCAATGGCTGCTGCTCATGGGAACCTCGTTCACCGTGGCGGCCTATCTCCAGGTCGTCCGCGGCTATGACGCCATCCAGACCGGCGTCATCTTCACCGCGGCCACGCTCGGACTGCTCGCCTCTTCGCTCGCCGCCGAACGCCTTGCCGAACGACGCCCGCAGCGGACCCTCATCACGACCGGCTTCGTCGTCACCATTGCGGGCATCGTCGTCCTGATCGCCATGGTCGGCGGCTCCCCCGGCGCCTGGGCCTTCGCCCCCGGACTCCTCCTGATCGGCCTGGGCTTGGGCGTGATGCTGACCCCCTCGGTCAACGTCGTCCAGTCGAGCTTCCCCGAAGAGCGACAAGGCGAGATCTCGGGCCTCTCACGAAGCGTGTCCAACCTCGGCTCCTCCCTGGGCACGGCAGTCGCCGGCACGATCCTCGTCTCCGGGCTCACCACCGGCGCCTACGCCGCAGCAATGATCACGCTGGCCGTCGTCGGACTCGCCGGCCTGGTCGCCGCCGTACTCCTCCCCCGAAGTCCGGCCCCGGGCACATCGTCCGGCGACACCATCCGGGGCCCCGGCTGAGCCTGTCGGCGTGGCACTGCCCCTCCATAGCCCCCGATTGACCCCGATCGACCGCGGCTGACACCTCGATCTGGCACGGCTCTGGCACGCGCGCTGCCGCTGACACCTGCCTTGTAAGTGCGATCGGACCGGTGCACGGCGGGCCAAGGCGGTTGCTCAGGGCGCACGCTGGGACTCCACCGGAATCGGCGCTTGATCCCGTGGAAAGGGGCCCGGCTGTGCCGGGCCCCCTTCTTCTGATAGCGGGACAGCATGTGAACCTTCGGCCTCAGGGGCGGAGTGCCCGCATCACGCCGGGTCGAGAGCCCCCGGCTGCCGCGGTCCTGCCGTCTGGCCGACGATGCGCGGATCGATGGGCCGGCCGACGAAGACCGGGGCGTCCGACTGGTAGAAGATGTCGATGTCGGCCTCCTCGCCGCCGACGATCAGCGTGTCCCAGGCGCCGCTCTCCTGCAGGGCCCGCAGGGTCGAAGGAGCCAGGGTGGACAGGTGGCTGCGCAGTTCTTCGTCGCCGGGCATTCCGGGGAGGCGGGGGGCGAGGCGCTCGCGGATCGCGCGCATCCGGTCCAGCAAGAGGTCCAGATCGGACCGCTCGGCGTCGGATTCGGCGACGACCCGATCCCCTTCCATGCTGTCGGCGATGATGTCCTTGATGGCGCGGGTCACGCCTCGTTCGTCGGTGGTGACCATGGCGTTCCAGGCCCGGCTCTTGTGCCGGTACTGGAGCATGGACATCGCCGCCTCGTGCCGGATGAAGTCGGCGTCGCGCAGCGGACGGCCCTGCCAGACCCGGCTGAGGGAGCGGGAGAGGGAAACAGCCGAGGCGAGGCCACTGTTGAGGCCCCGCCCGGGCCAGAAGTGGATGGCGTTGGCCGCGTCGCCCAGCAGGAAGCCGTAGGTTCCGGGGTTTGTGGCGGTAGGGCGGCTGAGCTGGGCCGTGAACCGGGGGCGCTGCACCATGTCCAGCCGGAACGAGGTGATGGCACTGAGATCGTCCGCGGCGACGCCGAACAACCTCAGGCCCTCCTGGATCTGCTTCCACAGCGGCGAGCTGCGCAGCAGGGCGGGCAGGAACAGGGTCCCATGGGTCGGGCAGACGAACTCGTTGTCCTCGTGCCGGCTCATCAGGCAGGGCCGGGCCGCCACGCACTCCTCGAAGACCTGCCGGACCGGGTCGATGCCGATCACGTTGCCGGCCTCCTCGCGGGTCAGCCTCATGTTGAGGAACCCCTCGCCACGCAGCGAGTTGAGCAGGAACCGGTTCTGCGCCACGGTCAGCAGGACGCTCATGGGGTCCGAGAGCTGGGACTTGACCCGCAGTCCCAGCACCAGGTCCTGAAGGTGCTCCCCGTCGAGGGAGTAGATCGTGGAGTCGGCCGCGCCGAAACGGTCCCCGAAGTGCTCTCGGGTGCGCGACCGGCCGCCCTCGCTGATCACCAGGACGTGTTCCTGGGAGAGCCGTTGCTGCTGCTCCGACGGATCGAATCGTTTCGGCACCAGGCGGATCGCGGACTTGGCGTTGGCCAGTTCCAGCAGCTTGTCCTCGATGTAGGCGATCCGGATGTTGCGGGGCGGGCGGCCGTCCACGGAGTCCGGTCCCAGCGGCCACATCTCGGAGAATCCGCCCGCGTCGAACAGCGCCGACTGCATCTCCTCGGTGAGCGCGAGGTACTGACGGCTCTGGACGGTGACGACCTGCTGGCGGCGGACGTTGCCCTGGGTCTCGTCCTTCCAGACCACGGTGGAGCCGTTTCTGATCCACCGGCCGTCGTAGACGGTGATGGACGCCTTCCCCGGCAGGGCGTTCTCCAGCAGCAGGGCGAAGGCGAGGCCGACCGGGCCTCCTCCGGTCACCGTGACCCGCAGCTCGCCCGGGTTCGCCGAGGCATTGGCGCGGGGCAGGTCGAGCTGGGAGAGGTCCATGACCGTCTCCACGGCCTCCTGCGTCTCGAACAGGAAGGTCTCGTCGCCGATGCGTATGGAGTCGCCGGGCACGAGCACGTGGCGGGTGACGCGCTGGTCGTTGACGAAGGTTCCGTTCTTGCTGCGGTCGTAGAGGACGAACGCGCCGTCCTCCGTCACGATCTCGGTGTGCAGGCGGGAGGCGCTGACGCTGACGATGATCACGTCGTTGTCGCTCTTGCGCCCGAATCGCAGCGGAGCGCTGCCCAGAACCACGCTCTGACCGGCGAAGGGACCCGTGCGTCCCACGATGACCGACGACACAGAAACTCCTTGCGAAAGTCTCGGGTGCGGGCAGAGGAACCGCACCCTGCGGTTGATCCGCTACGAGGGTGGGAGCCGTACGTCACTCCCACAGAACTCCGGCCAGTGGGGCTCACTTGACCAGTGATGTCCGAGTCGGACCGGCAGCGGTCCAACTCGTACTGGTTGAAGTATGACGGATGCGCAGGGATGACTCGGCTGCGTGGCGCCGGCCTTGACGCCCGGTTGACTAGCCGCCCGTCGTCGAGGCGCATGTCACCGAGAACGGCACCGAGTTGGACACCGCCTCGAACGGTGAGCGGATCTCCACGGCCATCCGGCTGCGGAGCGTTCCGGTCTGCGCGTACGTCGACAGCCGCACCGTCTCCTTATGAGTGCGGGGACCGTCTTCCGGGAAGGCCAGCGTCCGCCACCGCCGGTCGATCACGGACCCGTTCGTCGAGACCCACCGGTACGAGAACTGGAAGGGCAAGTCGGACACCGTGAAGGTCGCGGTGAACCAGGGAGCCTGCGAGTCCGCCGGGGGGCAGTCTCCGACGTACGTGGTCGCGCCCCCGGTCACGGTGACCGAGACGGGCTGCTCGGCGGTGTGATCCGACCCGCTGCCCGCCGCACCGGAGGCGGTGGCCTTCGCCTGCCCCGTGGGCGAGCTGGTGCCCTTGCGGCCCTCACCGTCGCCGCCGCCGAGCGCATAGCCCAGGCCGCCTACGAGCAGCGCGAGCACGACCGCTCCCGCCGCGGTCAGGTACCCGATGCGCCGTCTCGGCCTCGTGGGGCCGTGACCGGACGCTTCGGCGCCCTCGAGCTCGAGCGCCGCCGGCGAGGCGAGCACCGCAGAAACGGCCGTGGGTACGGGCCCTGATACCGGGCCTGCCAATTCGGTGGGCGACTCGGCGATGCCCGAAGCCGGGGCGGCCTCCGGCGCGGGACGCGGCGGGGCGGGAGAAGCGGGGACGGCGGGGCTGTCCACGGTGGGCGGGGAGGCCGCGTCGACGGACGGGCGGGGCGCCGGGGCGGCCGTCTCTGCGGTGACCGCAGGTACGCCACCGGGAAGCGGGGGCTGTGCCCGGGCGGTGGGGGCGTCGGGGTATGCCGCGGCCGTGGGTGTGTCGGCCGTGGCCGTGGGTGTGCCGGCCGTGGCCGTGGGTGTGCCGGCCGTGGGTACGTCGGCTGCGGCCGTCGTCCCCGTTTCCGGTGCGGCGAGGGCGGAGGCGGTGTTCGCCGGCGCCCCGGAAGCCGCAGGTTCCTTTGCTGTGGGGACGTCGGCTGTCGCCGCCATGCCCCTGGCGTCCGTGGCGTTCTCCGGGACAGCCGATGACGCCGCCACGGTCGGTGCCCCGACCGTGGCCGTGATCGTAGCTGCGGTCTCCCCGAGCGGGGACTCGGCGGTGGGCAGCTCTTCGGTGGCCGCTGCGGGCAGCGGGGCGGACGGCGTAGCCGTGTCGGCGCCTGAGGTGTCGTCAGCACCAGCCAGGCGCAGCTCCTGCTCGGCCTGTTCGGCCGACATCCGATCGTCGGGGTCCTTGCGCATCAGGCCTTCGATGACGGACACGAGGGGTCCGGCCCGATGCGGCGGGGGCAACTCGTCGTCGACGACGGCGCGCAGAGTGCCCAGTGGGGTGGTCCGGCGGAAGGGCGAACGGCCCTGGACGGCCGTGTAGAGCAACGCTCCGAGGGACCACAGGTCCGACGCGGGGCCGGGGTTCCGGCCCAGTGCCCGCTCCGGCGCCAGATACTCGGGAGAGCCGACGACCTCGCCGGTCATCGTCAGCGCGGAATCCCCCTCAACGGTGGCGATGCCGAAGTCGGTGAGCACCACCCTGCCGTCGTCTGCGAGCAGGACGTTGGCGGGTTTCACGTCGCGGTGCAGCACTCCGGCGCCATGCGCCGCCCGCAGCGCGGCCAGCACCTCGGCACCTATGCGCGCGGCCTCCCGCGGCGTGAGGGCACCCTGGGAGCCGATCACGTCGGCCAGCGACCGGCCGCGGACGAACTCCATGACGATCCAGGGTCGGCCGTCGTCGGTGGCGACGTCGTGGACGGTCACCACACCGCGAGCACTGATGCGCGCCGCCGCCCAGGCCTCCCGCTCCAAGCGGGTGTACATCCGCTCGACCTGCGCTACGGCCAGTCCGACGGGAGCGCGTACCTCCTTGACGGCGACCTCGCGGTGCAGTACCTCGTCGCGGGCGCGCCACACGGTGCCCATACCGCCCTCGCCGAGAACGGCCACCAAGCGGTAGCGGCCGGCGACCAGCCGTTCGGCACCCGCGTCGGGCGACGTGTTCTGTTGTGGCATGAGGGCCGTACTCCCTGTCCTTTGCGATCGGCCGAGGAGTGGCGACGCCCCCCCGTTCGATCCGTGGTCTGCGGGGCGGGGTCCCTTCGGTTCGGTCACGGCCGGACGTCCCGCCGGACTTCACCTCCAGCCCCGGTGCACGGCGCGGAAGAACCGGCGACGCACCACACCGCTGACCGAGAAGGACACAGCCCCTGGACAGTATGATCAAACGCCTGATGTTCGTGAAGTGCGGACCCGGGTACGTGCCCGTCCAACCGCTCGCTGTGGGGAAGTTGTGACGTCCCGGTGTTCGTACCGTCGACTTCTCTTCAAGGCCCTGGCAGGTTCGGACGCAGCGGTGGGTGCCGGGGGTGCGGGCCCGAGCGGCAGGCTCGTGACCGTGGTGGAAAGGACCAGCAGCAGCGAGGTCACTGCCGGTGCAACTCGGGCAGCCTCCTTCGCGGCCTCATCGAAGCCGTCGCGGAGACCCCGGAACCGCCTCCATGGTGGGTACGCGCACTCCTACGCCCTTAACTATGGTGCCCCACCACATGTGCCCCTGACCTGCGGCCGACCGCCCGATGAGACCCCCTGGTCTGCCAGACGGACCGGTGATCGCGCCCGCCTTGCCGAGGCAGCGCGAGCGCTCATGCGCACTTGCGTGCGCCCGTACCTGCGCTCGTACGGTGCCGAGCCATGTCAGCATCCGCGGAAGAGGTACTCGACCGGCTCAGCACAAAGATCCCCGTCCGTGTCAATTCGACCGCCGCTCTGGCCACGGACACGAACAAGGCGGCCGCGGCCATCGATCGGCAGCGTGCACGGAAGCAGGACGAGAAGGAACCGAGGCCCCGCAAACCCGAACTCGGACCGTTACGAGGCGCCGACCGGCAGGATCTCGTCTCCACCCCCTGGGACCTGCTGGGCGTCTTCGCGCGAGCCACCGCCCTGGCCCGTCAGGGACGCGGCAGAGGACTGGCCGAACACTGGCAAGGACTGAAGTATTGCCAGGCCATGGCCACCGGTCCCAGCGGCCACATGGCCCTCACCGACGAGGGCCAGAGCCCGGAACTCTCCTACAGGGCCATGCAGGCACGGGAACTGGGCCGAGCCTTCGGACTCGCCGTCGCCGAACGCGCCGTCCGGAACCGCTTCCCGAGCCACATGGTCTCCACGCTGGACGCGGAAGCCATACTCCTGGCGGGCTTCGCGCGCTCAAGCCCGCGACCGTCCCTGGGCGCCCGGCCGCGCCCCGACTTCTTCATCGAAGCGTGGCGCCCAGGCGAGCCGTCGCGCGTCTTCGTAGTAACGGTCAACGGCAACCACCAGAAGGCCACCAAGCGCACCGCCAAGGCCGACCGGTCAGCATTCAAGCAGCTGGCAAGGGGCAGCGAGCGCGCCGAGCACCTCCACATCGCCGAGTGGAACACCACCCCGTGCCTCTTGATGTCCACCGAACTACTCGAGCTGGACGGCATCACCGTCAACGCTCTACAGACGCCGGGCGAAGGACTGCTGCCCGCAAGGCCGGCCACGGGGCGAGGGAGTGCGGACGCAGTGCTGCCGGAGCGGAACTTCGCGTACGCCGGCGCGGTGAAGGTACCTGCCGACGGCCACATAGAACGGATCCAGGACGGGTTCCTCATCCCCCGCAAGGAGCTTGGCTGGTACGGCCAGCTGCTCGCGCGCACTGGAGCCGCAGGCCAGCTGGCCTTCGCCGGAGCCGGGACCGAAATCGCCCAGTACCTGACCAACAAACAGGGCCACAAACACTACAAGCAGCAGACCTTCGCCGGTTCGTCCAGCGTCCGGGACGCTCGGCACACGATAGGCCCGACGGTCTACGTCGGAACCGATCAAGTGTTCCGACTCAACCGGATCCGTGTCGAGGCGTTCTCAGGGATAGCCGAGGAACTGTACGACCTGCTGGTCAAAGGACAGGTGGAGGCATACCGGATCCGGGCGTACGAGCTACGCGACACCTACCCGACCAGCACCACGGCCCCGCTGTGGGGTCCCGTTTCCTTCGGCGACGACGGCACCGTGATGGCTCTGCGGGTGCTGCCGACGCAGGACGACGAAGAGAGCTCTTGAGGGAAGGACGCCCCCATAGGTCACCCTTGGACCGCTTTGACCTGCCCCGAGGTCTCTGGAACCCCTGGACGGTGAGCAGAGCAGTTGCCCGGCCCGGCTGGTGATCCCTTTTCCGGTAATGGGGCACGGCGGCTGCCGGGTTGTGGCCGAGGGCACGACCACGCTCGGCACTCTGCCCGTGCGCCGACGGGCACCCGGATCCTGGCAGAGTGAGCGTCGTGCCCGTCGAGAACACGAAAGATCAGAAGCCCCTGAGGTACCCCGACGCCATCGACATACCCGTGCTCTTCCGTGGCGGCCCAGGCGGACGGACCAGGAGTGAGTGGCGCCGGAAGGACCACGCCGCGTGGACCGGCCCCGCCTTCCCCTCCGGCAACGGCTGGTACCTGCCCACCACGACGTGGCGGAACATCCTCCAGGCCGCGGTTGGTGTGGGACGTGACATCTCCCCCTGGCTCAATCGTCCGCACTACGCCATGCGCGAGATCGGGGCTCGGATCGCGCCCCTGAACGCGTATCTGGACCTTCACGAAGGTCACCGCCTGCACGAGTACAGCGCCGGAAGGCGACTGACCGCGAACGTCGTACTCGAACAGGCACCGAAGCCAGCGCCTTCGGGGCCTTCACTACCGGCTGGGCATGACGACGGCCGAGTGGACCTGCCGCTCGCTGATGGGTCTCGGTGAGACATGGCACATCGAGAACAGCTGGCCCGTGGGCATCCCAATGCGGCGCTTCCTTCTGTGAGGAGCGGCCGGGCATGCTCCGCGTTGGCCTGGCTGGGTCGCACCGTGATGCCCGGTGTGCATGGCGCCAGCGAACAGCCCGGACGAGTGGCCCACAGCCGCCGAGACAGAAGCGGCGCCGAAGTCGCTGGCTGTGCTGCAGGCGTACCCGTGGATCGCCCAGGTCTCATCGAAGAATTTGGAACCCGGAGTGCACTAGCCGGGCTACAACGTCTGAGTGTCGCGGAGTCCGCGAGGGCTACATGATCCTTTTCCCGTGCCAGGGTCACGGCGCTGCAGGGCCACGCAGGCAGTCGACGTGGTATTGAGCCTCTGCCAGCAACTCGGGCGCGTGGCCGCGTGCTAGGCCCCCCAGGTGGGCATGCTCAACTCGCGAGCCCAGTGAGGAGCTCGCACCGCAGTGGAGACGAGATTCCACTCCAGCGGGCACGACGCAAACCGCTCGAAGTCCATCAGTAGCGTCCGGGCCGCTGTGCGGGCGTCACTGCCGACCCGCGCGTCACCGTGCACGACGCACTCGGGGGTGCCCGCGAGCCTGTGTTACTACCACTCGCGGAGTTCCGCATGTCGATGCCTCAAACACCCGAGATCACCCTCGGCCGGGGACGTCGCCGCTCCGATCCGCTCGGCGACCCGTATGAGCGGGTCGAGTCTGTCGAGTGGAAAGTCCGGCACGGGCAAGGGCAGCAGCGTGACGTGTGACCTGGACGGCTGGGTAAGGTCGCGGTACCCGAGCTGGAGGTAGTTGCATGGCCAACTATATTGTGATCGCGCAGACGACCAGCGACAACGAGGATCAGGCGAAGGCACTGGCCCGTGGCGCGGTCGAGAGCAAGCCGGCAGCGGGCGTTCACATTGATGCGCCGATCACAGCCTTCTACTGGTGGAAGGGGAAGGTCGAGACGGCGCAGTAGTGGCGGATCTCGTATATGACTACGACGGACCGTCTCCCGGCTCTGGAGGCGTGGCTGCACGAGAAGCACCCGTATGACGTCCCCCAGTGGATCACGCTGCCCGTGAGCGGCGGGTCGGAAGCGTACCTGTCCTGGGTTGTCGAGGAGACGGCATAGGGTCTGCGGAGCGACCGACCAGCCGTACGACTGCGTTCGCGTCCTGGGCTTGTACGCGTGCCGCGCAGGGACTCAGGATGCGAACTGCCGCAGATGGCGCCTGAGTTCCTGCTCGCTGTCGGGGAGCGACGCTGCGATCGTCGATGCGCGCTCCTTGCCCATCGTGTTGGGCTTGGCCTGCGCCGCTGCAGCGAACTGGCGTGACACGTAGACCCCTTGGTCGACGTCACCTCCACGCAGCAGGGCCGACGCGAGATCACCGAGGACCACGACGCCTCCGTCCGGTAGTTCGTCTCCGAGTCGGTCGACTGCGCCCCATGAGATGCCGTCACCCCCTCAGGATCTGGGGCCGCATCTTGTCACCATAATTCTCTAAATGCACAGCGGTCGCATTTGATTCAGTTTCGGTCTCCTATCGATCTGAATTCACTCCCGAATGTTCGAGATACGGCACCCATGCGGCCACCACCTCATAGGCCGACGGACCGGGTGAGGGATGGCCATGTACGAGGCGCACAGCGTGACCGGTGCTCAGCGAAGGCGTTGCGCCAGGAGCGGTGAATGGGTCCGCATCAGGTCCGATGCCAGCCCATGTCCAGTCCCGTCGAGTCCTTGAGGACCTGGTTCAGCGCTTCGACCTGTCCGACGTCGTCGAAGAGGCTGCGGGGGAGGTGGTCGTGAGCGAGAGGGCCGACGCCGTGCAGGATGTCGTCGTACGCCGACGCCACGGCGGCACCTATCAGTAGGTCCGTCGCCTCATCGAGGCCCACGTGCTCCGCCGGCCACCGGTACTCACCCTGACTCACCTGGAACACCGGGAACAGCCACTGCATGTCCCGGTCGGGTTTGATGAACCTGGTCGCTCTCTCGCCCAGGAAATTGACGCCGTAGTGCGAGATCGAACAGACGTCTCTTTCCCGCAGGGCAAGCAGACGTGAAGCGCACATGAGGGACACGGCAGGCGTACGCGCGGACAGGTGCATGGGGGTCGTGGCGGCTTCCCGGAGGGTCGAGAGGTCGGACAGACGGGAAGCCACGCTTCCCATCCGGAGCCCACTGCGCTTGGCCAGCATGTGCTGGAAGTGGACCGTCGCCTCGTGGCTCGGATACTGGAACTCCAGGTCCGTCTCCCAGCCCGTCATCGCCTTGGCTGCCGTCACGAACCGGTAGGGAGGGTAGAGCTCTTTCCAGTCGACGGACGGGTCGTCGGAGTTCAAGCCCGGCACCACAGGGTTCAGTGCGAAGTCGATGAGGGCCAGGACGGTACTTCCGCCGAGGGTGCGCCCTGCGAGAGCACGTGCCAGGCGACACGGCATCCCATACTCGCCGTTCAGCACCTCGAGCAAGAACTCGCGCAGCGCCGGGTCAGCTTTCCGTATGAACGCGCCCTCGAACTGGAAGAGTTCGTCGAGCGCCGCCGCGCACTCGAAGAGGACGCGAGTGGTGAGCGGGCCCTCGGAGGTGTGCATGAGCTTCAGGGGCCCGTCGATGCCGACGCGTACGTAATCGGGACACTCGACCATCTCCATGCCCGCACCCTGGCGCCACATGTCTTCGAGGGAGTGCTCCATTGCCGCCCGCATGTCCCAGGTGGCGGTGTCGAACTCCGTCAGACCCTCCGGGTCCAAGAGGAGGTAGTAGGCGAAGTAGAGGTTGAGCCAATCCAATTCGCTGTATTTCAGTTCCCCTTGGGCGTGCTTGGGGTAGCGCTCGAAGGAGAAAAAGTGCCCCTATGGTTTTCGTCAAGCGGTAGCGATCTTGGGCGGTTCGTAGAAGGTGCCGTCCCGGAGCATGGCGAAGAGGACGTCGATGCG